>JAFYLN010000149.1 GCA_017537045.1 Oscillospiraceae bacterium
ACGCTCGACCTTATTGGAACGGAGGCATCTGGTACAAGCGTACACATGGCAGGGAGTACCGTTAACGACAGCCTTGACGCGCTTGACGTTGGGCTTCCATGCACGGTTGGAACGTCTGTGGGAGTGGGAAACCTTGATACCGAAGGTCACGCCCTTGCCGCAAAAATCACACTTAGCCATTTCATTGCACCTCCTATCTGGATAATCATCATAGTGCGCCCATCACAGGCGCTTAGATATGATACCAGACTTTCCGCAAAAATGCAAGCACTTTTTTACAAATTTTTTAGTTTTTTTCAAAACACCTTGATATTCACGCATGGCACAGTTATAATAACTGCAAGAAATACGAAAGAGGTGGCATACATGATCGATACTTACAGCGTCCCGCTGTCTGATCTGGTGAAAGAATTCGATTTACAGGTCGAATTCGCCTCCACAGATTATGATTTCATCCGGCTGACCGTTGAAGACGTTTCCCGTCCCGGCATCCAGCTGGCTGGTTATTTTGACCATTTTGATCCCATGCGCCTGCAGGTGCTGGGCAATGTGGAAATGAGCTATCTGTCACGCCTTTCCGAGCAGGCGCACGCTTCTATTCTGGACCGGCTTTTTTCCTATAAGTTTCCTGCCCTGCTGATCTCCCGCAACATTCCGCCCAGCCCCCAGTGCCTCCAGATGGCAAAGAAGCACAATGTGACGCTGCTGCGCTCTTCTGACCCTACCAGCACCGTAGTTTCCGCCATCATCACTTACCTGAAAGCTGCGCTGGCACCCCGTATTACCCGTCATGGTGTTTTGATGGAAGTTTACGGTGAGGGCGTTCTGCTGACCGGCGAAAGCGGCATCGGTAAAAGTGAAGCCGCTGTGGAGCTTTTAAAGCGCGGCCACCGTCTGATTGCTGATGACGCAGTAGAAATCAAGAAAATTTCCGACAATTCGCTGATAGGCACCGCGCCTGACCTGATCCGCGACTATGTGGAGCTGCGCGGTATCGGCATCGTCAACGTGGCGAAGCTGTTCGGTATGGGCGCTGTTAAGATCGAAAACACCATTGATCTGGTGGTCAACATCGTTCCGTGGAATACCCATGAGGTCTATGACCGGCTGGGTCTGGAGGATCAGTACACCGAAATCCTCGGTGTCAAAATTCCCATGAATACCATTCCCATTACTCCCGGACGAAATCTGGCTGTGATTCTGGAGGTTGCCGCCATGAACAACCGCCAGCGGAAATTCGGCTATAATCCCGCGCAGGAGTTTACGGAGCAGATCAACCGCCATTTTGAAAGCAGTATGGGGACAATGGTATGAAAGAACTGATCATTGGCTCCAACGATGCCGGCCAGCGGCTGGATCGTTTTCTTGCAAAGGCGGTTCCCCTGCTTCCTGCATCTCTGGCGCAGAAATACATCCGAATCAAGCGAATTAAGCTGGGCGGTGCCCGCGCAGAACGTGACACCCGTCTGAAAGAGGGCGATGTGCTGCAGCTTTATATCAACGATGAGTTTTTTGACAAGCCGCGGGAGGATAATGCCTACCTGACTGTGGCAAATCCAAAGCTGAATATCGTTTATGAGGACGATCACATTCTTCTTGTAGATAAACGGCCCGGCCTTGCGGTTCATCCCCACGACGGTGCCGAATACGGCCGCACCCTGATCGACCACATCCAGTCCTACCTCTACCAGAAGCGGGAATGGCGCCCTCGGGAAGAAAACTCTTTCACCCCTTCCCTGTGTAACCGTATCGACCGGAACACCGGCGGCATCGTGATCGCAGCAAAGACCGCCGATGCATTGCGGATCATGAATCAGAAGATCAAGGACCGGGAGCTGGACAAACGGTATCTGGCGATTGTGGAGGGTGCGCCGAAGCCGAGAGACGGAAGTCTCAGAGGGTATCTTTTCAAGGATGCCAAGAAAAACAAGGTTTTCGTTACAGATAAGCCCCAGCCCGGTGCCAAAACCTGCCAGACAAACTACAAAACCCTTGCAGCCGCACATGGACTTACGCTGGTAGAATGTGAGTTGATCACCGGACGAACCCATCAGATCCGCGCGCAGTTTGCTCATGCTGGCCATCCCCTGCTCGGTGACGGAAAGTACGGGAAGCTGGACAAGCGTTTTGACCGCACCTATCAGGCGCTATACTCTTACAAGCTGACGTTTACGTTTTCCTCCGATGCAGGCGCGTTGGAATATCTGAACGGAAAATCCTTTCAGGTTCAAAACGTAGATTTTGTACAAGAATTTTTTCCAGATTTTACCTTATAAAAGCCCGTTTTCAAAAGAAAACGGGCTTTTATATTGACATCGTACAAATTAACCGTATAATATACATATGTCGATTTTACAGCAAGGAGTGTAATTGCATGGCACGCAAAGAGAATCAGCGCATCGCTTTGACCCGCCGCCTGCTGCAGGAAGGCCTTCTTCGGCTGCTGGCGCATAACAAACTGGATGATATCAGTGTTACTGCACTTTGCAGAGAAGCAGGCATCAATCGCGCCACTTTCTACAACCACTACAATTCCCCCTCCCAGCTGCTTGAGGAGATGGAGCATGCCCTTGTCAGCGAGCTGAGCCGGCTGAATCCGCCTGTCAGCAGCATCGAGGATATTCTGGAAAACACCGAAAAGAGCTGCATCCTGCTGAAAGAAAATGCTGCGCTGATCGATATTCTGGTTTGCTACCACATCGACCGGGATCTGGAAGATATTGTCAAGCACATTGCGCAATACTACGGGGAGCGCCGCCTTGATACGGCACACACCGAGCTGGATTCCGACAGCCTGCGGCTGGTTTCCTCCTTTTTGTATACCGGCTGCTATGCTCTGATCCGGGAATGGCTGGTGCACGATATTGAAAAAACACCTCACGAAATTGCACAACTGCTTATAAGCATCGTCAACAAGGAATACCTGTAATCAGAGTGCTTCCATTGGGGCACATTCGCAGGGATCGGCTGCACGGCGGGCATTTTCCATGGACTTGATATAGCGGTTGCATTTTTCCGTGTATTCGTCCCAGTAGACCTTTGCCATCTGCTTGGCCTGCTCCAGCATCCTATCACATTTTTCCCGGGTTTCCTGCTCCATGCTGCGGCATATTTCTTCCTGACGTCCGCTTAAGCTGCGGATATTCTCTGTATAGTACTGGCAGGCAGTTTCCGCAGCATCAAAAATGCCGCTGAGCTTCAGCGCTGCCTCTGCCAGGGTTCCCGATTGGTCAATGGTGATCTGCCGTTGCTGCAGCTGTGCCTGCGCCTGCGCAAGCTGTTCCCGCAAGGCTTCGTTTTCCTTGCGCTGCTCCAGCAGGATTTTCAGCAGGTCTGTGCGGCTTGCCTTTCGTAACTGACGGTCTGTCATGATTTTACCTCCGTTTTCCTTTTGTATGGCCACATTCTATCATAGCAAACGGGTGAAATATGCAGCAATCAGGTATCTACATTTCATTATTTGCGCAGGTGTGGTTATGGTTCTTTACGCCAGCTATGACAGTCCCTTTGGCTTGATTGAAATCGGATATGAGAGCAATGCTGTTGTGTCCATCCGGCGGTATCAGGGAGAATTTCATCATATCCCCTCTCCCCTTTCGGAGCTTGCAAACAGCCAGCTGCAGGAATATTTCTGCGGAAAGAGAACTTCCTTTGATTTTCCCATGCGCCCCAAGGGGACACCCTTTCAGATGGAAGTCTGGCAGGCACTGAGCCGAATTCCTTATGCCCAAACACAAACCTACGGCCAGATCGCCGCAGAAATCGGAAAGCCAAAGGCTGCCCGGGCTGTGGGCATGGCCTGCAACCGGAATCCACTGTGGATCGCAGTTCCCTGCCACCGGGTGGTTGGAGCAAACCAGAAGCTGACCGGCTATGCCGGAGGTCTGGCAATGAAGCAGGCACTTCTGGATTTGGAACAGAACCGATAAATGAATCCCCGAAACCATCCGGTTTCGGGGATTATGATTACTTATAGAGGGGGAACTTTTCGCAGATATCGGCAACGGTTGCCTTGACTTCGGCGGCTGTGCCTTCGAAATCCTTAGCGGTCAGCGCGATGCAATGGGCAATCTGCTTCATCTCGGCTTCACCCAGACCGCGGGTGGTGGCAGCAGCAGTACCAATACGGACACCACTGGTGACAGAGGGCTTCTGGGGATCGCCGGGGATGGCATTCTTATTGAGGGTGATGTGATTGGCATCGCAGCGCTCCTGCAGTTCCTTGCCGGTGATATTCATGGGGCGCAGGTCGGTCAGCATCAGGTGGTTGTCGGTGCCGCCGGTGACCAGATCGAAGCCCTCTTCCAGCAGGCTCTGCGCCATGACCTTTGCGTTGCTCACCACATTGTGTGCATAGGCCTTGAATTCAGGCTGCATGGCTTCCTTCAGGCAGACTGCCTTGGCGGCGATCACATGCTCCAGAGGGCCGCCCTGGGTACCGGGGAAGACGGCAGAATTCAGCTTCTTTGCAAATTCCTCCTTAGCAAGGATCAGGCCGCCGCGGGGGCCGCGAAGTGTCTTGTGGGTGGTGGTGGTAACGATATCAGCATAGGGAACGGGGCTCATATGGGCACCGCCTGCAACCAGGCCGGCAATATGCGCCATGTCCACCATCAGAACCGCACCAACTTCGTGTGCAATATCTGCAAAAATCTTGAAGTCGATGGCTCTGGGGTAGGCAGATGCGCCGGCAATGATCAGCTTGGGGGCATTTTTCTTAGCCAAATCGCGGATCTCATCATAATCAATCAAACCGGTTTCATGGTTAACATCGTAGGAGACCACATTGTAGTACTTGCCGGAAATGTTAGCGGGACTGCCGTGGGACAGGTGGCCGCCGTTGGCAAGGCTCATGCCCATCAGGGTATCGCCGGGCTGCAGCAGAGCCAACTGGACTGCCATATTGGCCTGGGCACCGGAGTGGGGCTGAACGTTGGCAAATTCTGCACCAAAGAGAGCCTTTGCACGTTCAATGCACAGGCTTTCCAGTTCATCCACAAAGTGGCAGCCGCCATAGTAACGCTTGCCGGGCAGGCCTTCTGCATACTTGTTGGTCAAAATGGAACCCATGGCAGCAATCACTGCGGGGGAAGCAAAGTTCTCGGAGGCGATTAGCTCAATACCGTACTCCTGGCGATCCAACTCCCGCCCCATCATGGCCGCAATTTCAGGGTCAAAGCTTGAAACAAATCCGATAGAATCCAAAAGTTTTGCGCACATAGTTAAGTCCTTCTTTCAAATAATTGCAACAAAAAAACAGTCCTAAACGGACTGCTCTAAAAAACACGCGGGTAAATACGCAGCTCCGTCCATTTGCCTGAGAGATTCGGCTTAAGCCTTGCACCTTCGGCACACAACTGAATGTGTTCTCCAGAGAGTCCTCCGCTTTCGGTCTTTATCATTCCGAAAAGCATCAACGGTATTTTGTTCTATTGACAGTATACACATTATCTTTAAAATGTCAACCTCAAAACATCAGAAAATCAGGAAAAATCTGTTCTTTCCCAATTTTTTACGAATCAGGCGGCTCCGGAAATCCGGAGCCGCCACCGGCTGTTATGAGAGAAGGGTGCGGTCATCGGAGAAAATATTGCCGCTTGCCTTGACGAAGAGTGCCAGCAGGTCTTCTACTGTCAGCATCTGCTTCTCTTCGCCCTCCACGTCAACCACTACATGGCCTTCATGCAGCATGATCAAACGGTTGCCGTAGGTGATGGCATCCTTCATATTATGGGTGATCATCAGCGTGGTCAAATGGTTTTCACGGACGATTCGCTCCGTAATTTCAAGCACCTTTGCAGCGGTTTTTGGATCAAGCGCCGCTGTGTGCTCATCCAGAAGCAGGAGTTTGGGCTTATTCATGGTCGCCATCAGCAAGGTGACTGCCTGACGCTGGCCGCCAGACAGCAGACCGACCTTGGTGGAAAGCCGGTCTTCCAGACCCAGATCCAATGTTTTCAGTAGTTCCCGGTAGTTCTCCCGGTCGGCCTTACGCACACCGCGAACGAAGCGGCGCTTGATACCACGCTTGGAGGCAATGGACAGGTTCTCCGCAATTTCCATATCAGGCGCAGTACCTTTCATGGGATCCTGAAACACGCGGCCAAGGAACTGGGCACGTTTATGTTCCGGCAGGTGGGACACATCCACTCCATCAATCTCGATGGTGCCGAAATCGGGCTTCCAGACACCGCAGATGGCATTCAGCAGTGTGGATTTTCCCGCGCCGTTGCCGCCGATAACGGTGACGAAGTCCCCGTCCTTCAAATGCAGGTTCAGGCCATCGAGCGCCACCTTTTCGTTGATGGTGCCGGCGTTGAAGGTCTTTTTCAGATTGGTTATCTTAAGCATCGCTCTTCCCTCCCGTCTGCTGCGGCGCTTTCTGCTTTGTGAAGTGTTCGGCTTTCAGGTAAGGGATTCCAAGGAACAGCGCCACAATGATGGCAGAGAGCATCTTCAGGTAGTCTGTTTTCAGACCCATGAGGATGACAAAGTTATAAACGATATAGTATACGATGCCGCCGCTGACAACACCAATCAGGCTGACCACAAAATTAGGCTTGATCTTTAAAGAAACAGACAGGCCGATGAAGATGGCTGCCAGCGCAATGACGATGGCACCACGGCCGTCGTTGATATTGGCGGAGCCTTTATACTGGGCCAGCATGGCACCTGCCATGGCAACGATGCCGTTGGCAATGGCAAGGCCGATAACCTTGTTTCGATTCACATCCACACCTTGCGCACGGCTCATATCAGGGTTATCACCGGTGGATTTCAGGGTCAGACCTACCTCTGTATAGAAGAACAGCCAGAGTACAATGATCGTCACCGTGACCATGGTCACCATAGCCACAATGGACATGGGATTGTTACTCATGTGAACCAACAGGGTATTTGCACGGTGATCTACTGCCATCAGGGACTTGCCTCCCAGAATGACCAGGTTGACGGAATAAAGCATTAACTGGGTCAGAATACCCGCCAGAATGGAAGGAATACCCAATGCCGTGTGCAGCAGACCCGTCACGATTCCGGCCAGCGCGCCTGCAAGAAATGCAACAGGTACACAAACCCATACAGGAACCCCCTGTCCCAGCAGCACGGCGCAGACACAGGCACCGGTACAAATTGAGCCATCCACCGTCAGATCGGCGATATCCAGAATTTTATAGGAGATGTAGACGCCAATTGCCATCAATCCCCAGATCAGCCCTTCCGCAACCGCGCCGGGCAAGGCGTACAAGAATGCCATGATATACCTCTATATTTCGAAATTAGTTATTGGGAACTGCGATGCCCAGCTGTGCGCACAGGTCTTCGTTATAGGAACGGGTGGGAGTCAAGGTTGTGATTTCGATGTCAGCAGGAGCCTTGCCGCCGAGCAGGATTTCAGCTGCCATCTTGCCGGTGGCTGCGCCCAGTTCGTAGTAATCAATTGCCAGACTTGCGTAGCAAACCGCGCCGCCGTAGCTGGTGTAGACAGGAACCTTCTGCTCGGTGCAGATGGTACCGACGATGCTGTCATTCTGGGCAACGGTGTTGTCGGAGGGGACGTAAACTGCCTTGACGCTGGAAGCCATGGAGGTCACCAGAGCCTGCAACTCCGTGGTCTCGGAGAACTTGTATTCTTCAACCACAATGCCTTCGGTCTCAAGCAGAGCCTTAACAGCCTCGTACTGGATCAGGGAGTTGGATTCGTTGGCGCAGTACAGAACGCCAACCTTGTCACCGGAAACCAGATTCAGGGTCTCGATCATCATCTTAGCCTGCTCATCGAAAGGAACGGCATCGGAAGTACCGGAGACGTTGGCGGGGATGTTGCCACCGAAGGTATCGTTATAATCGGTGACGGAAGTTCCCAGAACAGGGATGGACGTGGTGGCATTGGCAGCAGCCACCAGTGCGGGCGTTGCGTTGGCCATGATCAGATCCACCTTCTTTGCGGTGAAGGTATTGATCACGGTAGCACAGAGGTTGGAATCACCGGCAACCTGGGTATCGAAAGTCACAGTCTTGCCGGCGGCCTTCATTTCAGCAGTCAAAGCATCGGTAAAACCCTTGGTTGCCTGGTCCAGAGAGTCATGGACCATCAACTGGCAGATGCCGACGGTGTAGGTGCCGTCATCAACTGTGTTGGTGCCGTCATCACCGCCGCAGGCGGTAAAGGCACAGCAGACGGAAATCAGCATAGCCGCAACGAGCATCATAGAAATCATCTTTTTCATAGTGGGTTCCTCCAGTTTTCTCATATTTATTTCAGCTCAAGCGAGCAAAAATACAAATAAAAATCGCCCCTGCTGCAAACAGGGACGTAATCAATACGTGGTACCACTCTGCTTTACATATACCTCGCGGCATATGCCTTATCGACTTCGCAGCAAAAGAGCCTGAAAAGTCTGAGCGATGTAACGGTCGCACCCGTTGTGCCTACTACGCGGTTCAACACACTGCTCACAGAATGAACTTCATCCAATTCCCGGCTATTGCCTTGCACCACCCGGCAACTCTCTGCAACCATCGCTCAGACTACTCTTTCTGCTCAAACGCATTTCGCCTTTGAAATTATGGTGCTATGGTAACACCAAATTGTCCGCCTGTCAAGTGCTTTTGTCCACAGATTTTCATTTTTTTGTGATAAAAAAACCTTGGAAAACAAAATTAAAAAATCGAAAAAAAGTGCTTGACAAATGCATCCATCATGTGTATAATGAACCACGTCGCTGAGGTGAGCGCCACCAAATGCGAACATGGGAGCATAGCTCAGCTGGGAGAGCATCTGCCTTACAAGCAGGAGGTCACAGGTTCGAGCCCTGTTGTTCCCACCAAAAACATGGCCCTGTGGTGCAGTCGGTTAGCACGCCAGCCTGTCACGCTGGAGGTCGACGGTTCGAGTCCGTTCGGGGTCGCCATATTGCGCATCTGCGTATTGAGGAAGCTTGCTTCCTCATATGCCTCTGTAGCTCAGTAGGTAGAGCAGCGGACTGAAAATCCGCGTGTCGTTGGTTCGATTCCGACCGGAGGCACCAAGATGCGGGCGTAGCTCATCCGGTAGAGCGCCACCTTGCCAAGGTGGAGGTAGCGAGTTCGAGCCTCGTCGCCCGCTCCAAAATTGCAAGGAACGTCACCACACGTTCCTTCTTTCATATGGTACCGTAGCCAAGTGGTAAGGCCCCGGTCTGCAAAACCGTTATTCGCCAGTTCAAATCTGGCCGGTACCTCCAAAATAAAAAGGACATCCAATCGGATGTCCTTTTTATTTTGGAGAAATAGGAACGGACAGATTTGAACCATCAACTGCAACTGTCCGGTGGACAGTTGCTTGCCGCCAGCTCGATGGCGGCAACTCCTTAAATTTCTTTCCTATGGAAAGAAATTGCACCAAATCTGGCCGGCACCTCGCCCGATGCACCGACAACTAAAGTGTACACTAATAACAAAACCAGGAGCGGCAGATTTGAAAAACTAAATGAAACGCGGATAAGCGTTGCCGGTGACGGCTCGACAGAACCGAACTCTAATTATTCTTTCCAACGGAACAACTGCAACAAATCCGGCCTGCACGCCCCCGACCCGCGTTTGTGGAATTCTTCGGATATTTCAAAATAGCACTTGACATTCAAGCGGCTTTATCCTTTATACTTAGCATAGAGAAAGGAGGAGTCCGCATGAAAATCAAAGATGTTGAATTATTGACCGGGATCAGCAAGGCAAATATCCGATACTATGAATCCCAGGGACTGCTATTCCCGAACAGGGAAGCGAACGGTTACCGCACATACGATGAATCCCACGTCAGAGATCTGCAAAGGATCAAGCTCCTTCGCGCCGTTGGTCTGTCTATCGAATCCATCAAAGCGTTACGCGACGGCACTGCCACCCTGGCAGCCGCATTGCGCGCACGGAGCGCACAATTCCAAGCGCAGCATCAGGCGCTGGTTCAGGCAGAAAGCGTGATCGCACTGATGCTTGAAGCCAATTCTGAATTCGACACACTAAACCCGGAAGCGTATCTTGCAATTCTGGACAGTCAGGACGGCGAATCTGCGAAGGTGGATATTCAGACAAGGCCTCCCCTCCCCTTTCAGCGCTTCTGGGCAAGGGGCTTTGATTTTGCCCTATACGCTTTGGTTCTCTACCTGTGCGTCCCCTCCCTGTTTCAAACAGACCGTTTCAATCTGCTGCTTATCCTTGCAGAAGTAGTTTTATTGCTTCTGGTCGAGCCGGTATTCCTCTGCCTGTTTTCTACAACGCCCGGCAAATGGATCTTCGGCATCACGATCACAAACCCCCACGGCAAAAGGCTTTCTTATCAGGATGCGGCAAACCGTACATTACTTGTCCTGCAGCACGGTCTTGGATTCTGCCTGCCGTTTTTGCGGGATTACATGCAAATCAGCAGCTACACCCTTTCCGAAAGCGGCGGCGAGCTGATCTGGGAGCAGAATTCCGAGCTGAATATTCGCGATGAGAAATACTGGCGGTATGCCGTTTTCGCCGTGCTTCTTGCAGCAGTCATGGCTTATCCTGCAAAGATGGAATTTATCCGCATCTTTGATGCTGCCGGAATCGAAACGCCTGCATATGAAGGAGTATCTCCGTTTTATCACGATTATACGGTTGAAAAAGTGCTGTATTCAGCAGATGGTGTCGCATCCGGCCTGCCCGTCATCCGCATGACCGCCGACGAAATGAAGTTCTCCTACAGCGGCAGCACGGCTCCCGACGCCTTTGAAACGATTGGCACATTCCGGCATACGCCGCCGGAGGATGACCCCGCTGCGGGCATCTGGAAATTGCAGATCGGTGCTGCATCCGACAAGTTCTACCACCTGCAAGCAGACGGCAAAGGCAGTGTCACACTGGATTGCTATGACAACTTCGTACTGCAATGGAGCTGGGAGTTGACCAGTCTGGACGTACTGCAATTGGAATATAAACACATTCTGTACAGGTTCTATACCGTGCCGGAGTGGTTTGCGCAGGGAAGCTATGATGGAAATATCGATCAGCTCCACCCGAAACGGATCAGCGCAGGTACAATTTCACTGATTTTCAGCGCGGAGCTTCCTGACAGCATCGTGATTCAGGAAGAAATCCATACAGGAGCAGAGGTAAAAACAAACAATGTAGTACTGACAAAAGGCAATGGCTACCGCTACAGCTTCGAGTTTGAGGGAATCGATGCAGAAAATGGCTATGTACTTTACCGGATTCCTTACGCCGGAGGAGAATACATCTTTTGCATTCTTATCTAGGGTAAGTTATCCGGCCTTTTGAGCAACTCGGCGGTGTGTCCGGGAAGCCACGCCCCAGAACAGAATATAGGGAACGAGCCTTGCAATGGCAACATACATCCCCCCGATGCAGATGCATCGGGGGGATTTCATGCTCAGATCTTTTTCAGCAGTTCGTCGATATCTGCGGGAGTGAATTCATAGACCGTGTCGCAGAACTGGCACTCCACTGGGAAGGTCTTTCCCTCTGCCCTGATCTCCTCCAATTCCTTACGGCCGAGGCTGATGAGAGCGGAGGTGACGCGGTCACGGGAGCAGTAGCACTTGTAGGAAACCTCCGTGGTCTCCATAAACACTACGCCCAGATCGCCGCAGACCTGACCGAGAATGTCCTCGGGGGTCAGACCCGCCTCCAGCATTTTGGTCACGGCACCGGCCCGCTGGATGCCTGCTTCCAGACGGTCGATCACATCATCGGGCGCGCCTGGCAGAAGCTGCACCAGATAGCCGCCTGCCACTTTCACGCTGCAATCACGATCCACCAGCACACCGAGGGCGCAGGCCGTGGGTGTCTGCTCACTCTGGGCAAAGTAGGCCGTCACATCATCACCGATCTCGCCGGAAATCAGTTCTGTGGAGCCAACATAGGGTTCTTTCATCTGCAGGTCACGAATGACGGTCAGGGTGCCGTCCGTACCAACGGTTGCGCCCACATCCAGCTTGCCGGGGTATTTCTCCACCAGCGGCACATGGGGCTCGGTGACGCAGCCGCGGACATTGCCCTCGGGGTCGGAGACAACGGTGATGGTGCCGATGGGGCCGCCGCCGCGGATTTGCAATGTCATGGAGCCGTTTTCAACCTTCTGCATATTGCCCATCATGGATGCGGCAGTCAAAGCACGGCCAAAGGCTGCTGTTGCGTTGGGTGTGGTGTCCTGAATCTGGGCACCCCGGCGCACCAGCTCCGTGGAGCGGATGGCCACGACCTTAACAAAGCCATCCATGCTCATGCCGCGTACTAAGTAGTCGTTCATTTTATTTTTCCCTTTCTCGCTTTGAAATAAATGCGCTGCTCCCCTGCTGCGGGGGCTTCGAATTTCCGGTCGGCATAGACTTCAATATGCGTGAAGCCCGCCGCTTTCAGGTAAGCGCGAAGCTGCGCTTCGGAATAGGCATATTCGCAGTGTTCTTCGTAACTGCGCCGCCATGCATTACCTTCGCGCTGGAACAAATCCATGGCATAGGTGCAGATATTGGTCTGCCCGTCAAATTCGCCCCGCCAGACGCAGTACACATCATCATCTTCATCCAGAAACACCTGTCCATCCATGGCCCGAAGCTTTTCAGGGGTGTTCACATCAAAAATGAAGATCCCGCCGGGGTTCAGCACCTTATATGTACGCCGGATGGCCTCGGCGCAGTCGGCGGGATTTGTGATATAGTCCAGACTGTCCAGCGCACAGACCGCCATATCCACGCCCCGGGGCAGGTAGAGCTCCCGCAGGTTCTGGCAGATAAAGCGGGGCGGCTTTTCCATATCCTGTACCTTCTGGAAGGCCTCTGTCAGCATTTCTTCGGACAGGTCAACACCCGTCACTTCGTAGCCTTTTTCTGTCAGAATTTTTGTCACCGAGCCGGTGCCGCAGGCAAGATCCACCACCGTGCGGGGCTTGAGGCCTTCCCTGTTCAGGATCTGCATATAAAATTCCACTGTGGCCTCATAGTCCACATCGTTGGTCAGCCGGTCATAGCTGGCTGCCAAAGCATGATAGGCGTTCATGGCACACCTCCACAAGATGCTGTCATTGCGAACCAGTCCGCATTGAATTATGGTATGGTTGCCACCGGCAGCCATTGAGATTATTAGATTCGCTGCGCTCTGCAGCACGAGTGTGGCAATCCCCTTCGATCTTTAGGAGTCTCCACAAACTTGATGGGGATTCCCACGCCAGTGTGAGCACTGGCTCGGAATGACGCGGTATTCGTAAAAGCATCCCGACCCGAGATGGGCCGGGATGATGCTTTTTCTATTAGCGGCTGAAAATCTTGAAGATCTCGTCAATATCGCCGATGTCAGCGGGAGCTTCCACGGGCTTCAGGGGCTTGTCCTCAGCCAGCAGATCGTTCTCGTCAGCCTTGGCGGCTGCAACAGGTGCGAAGCCGGACTTGAAGTTTGCCTGGTCGAAGCCGGTTGCGATAACGGTGACGCGCATCTCGTCAGCCAGCTCGTCGGAAACGATGGCACCGAAGATGATGTTGGCTTCGGGGTTTGCAGCTTCCTGCACGATGCCTGCAGCGGTCTCGACGTCGTCCAACGTCATCTCGGAAGAACCGGTGACATTGACCAGGACACCGGTAGCACCGTTGATGGCAGTCTCCAGCAGGGGGCTTGCGATGGCGGCGGTAGCAGCCTGCTCAGCCTTTTCGCGGCCTGCGGCGGTACCGACACCCATGTGGGCGCGGCCAGCGTCCTTCATGACGGAAGAAACGTCAGCAAAGTCCAGATTGATGATGGAGTTTTCGGAGAAGCCGACCAGCTCGGAGATGGAGGTCACGGCCTGCTTCAGAACATCGTCAGCGATGCCGAATGCATTGGCGAAGGTGATTTTCTGATCGGTAACGTACTTCAGGCGGTCATTGGGAATGATGATCAGGGAGTCGACCTTGCCGCTCAGATCGGAAATACCCTGCTCAGCCTGACGCATACGGTTTGCACCCTCGAACTTGAAGGGCTTGGTGACAACGCCGACGGTCAGAATGCCGGCCTCATGAGCCAGATCTGCCACGATGGGAGCTGCGCCGGTGCCGGTGCCGCCGCCCATACCGGCGGTAATAAAGACCATATCGGTACCTTCCAGAGCCTTGGAGATGGCTGCGCGGGATTCCTCAGCGGACTTCTTGCCGATTTCGGGCTTGGAGCCAGCGCCCATGCCGCCAGTCAGCTTTTCACCGATCTGGATCTTGTTCTTACAAATGGATTTATTCAGGTCCTGCTTATCGGTATTGACGACGATGAAATCCACACCGCCCACACCTGCCGTGATCATACGATTGATAACATTGTTACCGGCACCACCGATACCAATGACTTTAATTTTAACAACGCGTTCCTGCAAAGATTCGGACATATTCTCTCCTCCTATGTATCCTTTTTCAGCAATTGGCTGTACCATGCTGAATTTACGTCTTTTTTTAGTACCCATATATTCTATCCTGAAAAAATCAATTGGTCAATAGAAAATATCGAATTTCCTACGAAAATTTACATAATTCTTACAAATCAGTCAGAGAACGGTGTGTAGCCGACCCGGTCAGGCCATGTTGTGAAGCTCACATCCAGAATGCCCATATCGTAATCCGTGAGCTGGTTCACTGCGGCTTTCATCCAGCTGATTTTGATATTCATATTGCCTGCATCACCCAGTTTGACCTGGAAACGCTGGCCGTACCACAATTCGATGTTGCTCAAGCTGCGTACATCAATACTGGCGGCTTCACCAACGATATCATTAGCTTCCAACTGCTGCAGGATCATCAGCGCCGTATCCAGACGGGCTGCGCCGGTCACGATCACAGGTTGGGTTTCCTCAGGCAGCGCAGAGCCTGCCTCGGTTGCCGCAGTGGTTTCCTCCGGTTCTTCCATGGCGCGGGCCTGCTGGCCGGGTGCAGGGTTGTCCAGATAGACACCCTCGATTTTGGTATAGTCCGTGGCTGTGCCGGAGTCGATCTGCTCCACCACTTTACCGCCGGAGGTCATCAGCCAGTTGGTGCCGTCCAAGGTGGTGATTGCATATGCAACATCGATTTCCTCTACGTAAATATTAACCGTATCTGGCAATTTTATACCAATCCGGACGGTATCCACATAAGGAAGCGCCGCCTTGATCTTTCCGCAGGCGCGGGTGTTGTTCAGGCTCAGAAGATTGGAGCCTGTTTCGATGCCGCCAGCCTCCTGCACCGTCCATGCGCTGTAGGCCTTGTTGCCATAGACCACGACCTTCTCTACCTTGAAGAAGACGGAAATACCCAAGGTGATCGCCACGACCACCGCGATTACGATCAGAATCTTCATGAGCATCTGGTTCAGATTCACGGGAACGGGCTGGGTATAGGTGACCTCCGGACGTTTTTTCTTCTTGGCTTCCTCTGCCTTGCGCGCCTTGGCGCGGCGGGCAGATTTGCGGCGCTGTTCGGCGCGTTTGACTGCCTCAGGATTCATGGCGCGCTGCTTTTTCTGCTCGGTCTTGAACACCTGCTCCTCCATTTTATAGGGGGCATAGGCGCTTTGCTGCACGATATTGTGGGTCTCCATAGCAGTGCGCTGAACAGGCTGCTGGGATGCACGCTGCACCGGCTTTTCCGCCTGCCGGCGGGGCTGCTGGGCGCTGCGTCCGCTGGGTGCCGTGCGCGAAGGCGCGCTGCGCTGCTGACCCGTTTGCTTTGCGGACGGACGCTGGGCGTTTTGGGAACGCTGCTGCGCAGGCCGCTTCTTCTGTTTTGTATCCATAAACTTCCTCCGGGGAAATCTTAATTCTTTGCCAATTCCTCCACCATGTCACAAATGCGCTCGGCAGAGTCGATCTTCACCATGCCGCGCAGGGCTTTGGACATGGCTTCGCGGCGGGCTTCATCCACCAGCAGACCCTGCACCTCGGCATAGAGAATTTCGGGTGTGCAATCCTTTTCCAGAATCACCACGGCACCGCCAGCACTTTCCAGAACACGGGCGTTCTTTTCCTGATGGTTATTCGTCACATTCGGAGAAGGGATCAGAATGCAGGGTGTACCCGTTGCGGCGATCTCGTTGCAGGTGGCGCTGCCGGCCCGGCCAATGACCACATCGGCGGCGGCCATGACTGTGGGCATATTGTAAATATACTCCCGCATGTCTATTGCAGGGCAGTTTTCGTAGTCCACACCGTTGTCTCTTACCTTGTCCGGCATCCAACCCCAGCCGAAGCTGCCGACTGCATGGATATGATGGAAAGGAAAACCATCCTCCTGCTCCAAAGGGAGCATACCTGCGATGGTCTCATTCATAACCTTGGCACCCTGAGAGCCGAAGGCAGAAACGACGACCTGAACATCCTCAAGACCCAGCAGCTTCTTTGCCTCGGTCTTTCCGGTGGTGACAAACTCCTGACGGACGGGCATACCGACTACTTCCACACGCTCGGGGTGCTTATAGTGTCTGACGCTTTCATCAAAGCAGACCAGCACACGGTCTGCAACTGCTGCGGCCATTTTTGTCGTCAATCCAGGAACCGCGTTGGCTTCATGGACAATGGTGGGAACTTTCAGCTGGGAGCCTGCCAGAAGCGCAGGGAAGCTGGCATAGCCGCCGGTGCCCACAATTACATCCGCGCCGAAATCACGAATGATTTTCTTGCACTTGGAAACTGCATTGATGACGCATTTGACGGCATTGATATTTTTTTTAATGCCCGCCATATTCAGCTTGCGGCTCAGACCGGAGCCCGGCAGAGTGATCAGTTCGTAGCCTGCTGCGGGAACCAACTTCTCCTCCATATGTCCTTCGGCACCGATGAAGAGGATCTTGCAATCCGGTTTGCGCTGCTTCAATATATTTGCTACGGCGATGCCTGGATTGATATGTCCGGCTGTACCGCCGCAGGTAAAAATCACATTCATAGGATTACCTCCTGTTTTTTTATCTGATCCCGTGTGCGGGAAATACTCAAAACAATACCCATCTCCCCCAGATTGACCGCCAGCGCCGTACCTCCGTAGGAAAAGAAAGGCAGGGCGATGCCGGTGGACGGAAGCAGGTTTGTCACCACCGCCAGATTCAAAATGGTCTGGACGGCAATAAGGGTCACAAGTCCTGCGGCAAAGACCGTGGAAAACCGGCTTGATGCCCGCAGGGCGATCCAATAGCCGCGCCCAATTGCTGCCGAAAACAGCGCAATAATCAGCAATGCGCCGAAAAGCCCCAATTCTTCGCAGATGATCGCAAAAATGTAGTCATTATACTGGAATGGTAAATACAGGTATTTCTGCTTCGATTTACCCAGCCCCAGGCCGAACAGGCCGCCGGAGCCGATGGCGTAAAGGGATTGTAGGATCTGATAGCCGGTATCACCGGGATCATTCTCCGGATGCAGCCATGCGGTGACACGGTCACCTGCATAGCCCATAAAGCTGACATAGATGATAACAAACACCACAGCCGCACCCGCTCCGGCCAGCAGCCATTTGGGGTGGGTTCCTGCAATGTACATCATCACCACGGCCACCATGCCCATGAGCATGATGGCGGAAAGATGCTTTTCCAGTGCCAGCGGCACTAAGATTCCGAGAAGCGCGGTACCGAAGCCCAGCACACCATAGCGGAATTTTTTTGCTTCCTGTCCGAAGCTGCGGGTAAGCCGCGCAAAAAGCAGGATCATGGTGAATTTCGCAATTTCAGAGGGCTGGAACTGGATGCCCGCCAGATTGATCCAGCGGCGCGCTCCGTTGACCTCTTCGCCGATCACCAGCACGCTCAGCAGCAGTACAATACTGACTGCATATAACGGCCAGGCCAGACGGTACCAGAGTTCCGCCGGAATGCGGCTGAAAAAATACATCGCAATGAGCCCCATGGCAGCGCAGACCGCCTGCTTTTGTAAATAGCGGGTTGTGATCTCATAGCCTGTGTCGTATTCACTCTGGGCATAGCTTGCCGAATACAGCATCGCCAGACCCACAGTGAGCAACAGCAGAATCAGGATTAAAAATGGGATGTCCACTGTTTCGCCGCGCAAAGCGCGACGGTCCTCTTTGGCATTCGAAGGATGCTTCGATGCCATAAAAGAGCTCCTTTCGCAAAACAAAACAATTCATTCCGCGCCAGTGCGCACACTGCGGCGTTAGAATCCCCTTCAGGTTTACAGAGCCTTCCTAAAAAATGATGGGGATTGCCACACTCGTGCTGCAGAGCGCAGCGAATCTAATAATCTCAATGGTTGCCGGTGGCAACCATACCATAATTCAATGCGGACTGGTTCGCAATGACAGCGTAATTTAATTGATCAGTCCCTGAACACTCAGCCAGGCCAGCAGACACATGACGGCGGACACAGCAGCAAAGGTCAGCACGATCTTTTCCTCCTTCCAGCCGCACATCTCAAAATGATGGTGGATGGGAGACATTTTAAACAGGCGCTTGCCGTGGGTCAGCTTGAAATAGCCCACCTGCAGAATGACGGACATGGTCTCGCAGATGTAGACGAAGCCCACCAGAATCAGAATCAGGGGCATATCCAGTGCAAAGGACATGGCGCAGACCACGCCACCCAGAAACAGGGAGCCGGTATCGCCCATGAAGAGCTTGGCGGGATGCCAGTTATAGCCAAGATAGGCAATCAGGCCACCGATCAGCGCAGCAGGCAGCAAGGCCAGGTCAAACCGACCCAGTGCAACGGATACCGCTGTAAAGAACACCATGACCGGAAGGGTGACGGAACTGGACAGGCCGTCCACGCCATCAGTCAGATTGACCGCATTGTCGCACCCGAGCATGACAAACATGGCAAAGAAAATATAAACCAGAGGATGCATCTCAATGGATACATTGACAAAGGGGATGTATAAATTACAATTCATAGCACCTGTCTTATACATGGTATACAGGAACAGCGCGGACACCGCCAGTTGGAGCATCATCTTCTGTTTGGAGGTCAGACCTTCATTTTGCTTTTTCTTCATTTTACAGAAGTCGTCCACAAAGCCAATGGCACCAAAGCAGAGGGAAATTGCATATACATAAAACACTGCATAATCGGTCATAAAGGGAATATTGCACAGCAGGCAGATCAACGCCGCAGCAATGAACATCAAACCGCCCATCATAGGGGTGCCTGCCTTGTAATTATGCCAAGTGGGGCCGATTTGCCGGATGGATTGACCGGCTTTCAGCGC
This sequence comes from Oscillospiraceae bacterium, assembly GCA_017537045.1. The sequence continues at coordinate 19,161 of JAFYLN010000149.1, forward strand.
CCGCAAAACGGGCAGCAGCAGATAGCCGATACCGCCGGAAAGGACGCAGCCAACTACCGCCGTAATCAGGATTCTAGTCATACGTGATTCCTCCGTATTTTATTTCTCATCTTTCAGGAACAGTTCCAGAACCTGCTCCATGTGCATGCCGCGGCTGCCCTTGAACAGGTAAACGTCACCGGCTTTCGCCAGCCGCTTCAATGCAGAAGCCATTTCCTCATGGGTTTCAAAATGGCGTGCATAAACGGGATTCACACCGCCGGTAACCGCACCGCTGGCGACCCGGTTGGAATTGGGTCCGTAGGCATAGATCACATCCGCATTTTCAGCAGCAATGCGGCCGATCTTGAAATGCTCTGCCCAGGTCACATCGCCCAGCTCCAGCATATCACCCAGAACCGCAATACGGCGGCCCGCACGTTTACCCAGAACCTTCAGAGCGGCTGCCATGGATTCGGGGCCTGCATTGTAGCAATCGCTGATAATGGTATAACCCTTTGCTTCATAGATTTCCTGACGGCCGGCCATATTCCGGAACATGCTCAGCTGCTCCTGAATCCGCACCGGGCTGACCCCCAGCTCCAGTGCCACTGCAACCGCTGCCATGGCATCAGCCACAAAATGCCGGCCTTCCAGCGCCATTTCAACGGGGAAACACTGGTTTCCATTGCAGACATTGAACTTAAGAGAGCCGCTTTCTTCCTGCACCGTGTTGTAGCTAACGGCGCAGACAGCGTCATCACTGCCAAAGTATGTAACGCTCTGCTCGATCTTCCGGGGCAGATTGCGCAGCATGGCATCGTCACCATTGAGGATCACGCGGCTGTCTTTTTCCATACCCTCCAGAATTTCCAGCTTCGCCTGCCGGACACCCTCCATGGAACCGAGGAACTCAATATGCATGGAACCGATGTTGACGATCACCGCAATATCCGGCTGTGCGATGGAAGAAAGATATGCCATTTCCCGGAAGTGGTTCATGCCCATTTCCAGAGCAGCCACTTCGGTATCCACAGGCATGGCCAGAATTGCCATGGGCATGCCAATGTCGTTGTTGTGGTTGACCGGAGTTTTTGCGGTGCGGTAAGTGCTCTCCAGTACCGCTGCCACCATTTCCTTGGTGGTGCTTTTACCCACGCTGCCGGTGATGCCCACCACCTTGCAGCCGATGCGCTTACGCTCCGCACGGGCGATGTCACCAAGCGCAGTTCGGGGATCAGGCACAATGATTGCAGGATAATCCCCAGCCACGCGGCTGCAAAGCACTGCGGCTGCGCCCTTTTCAATTGCCTGCGGAATAAAATCATGTCCGTCCCGGGCACCCTGCAGCACGATGAAGAGCTGGCCGGGCTGGATCAGGCGCGTATCGTTATTGGCACCTAAAAATTCAATATCTTCGTATTTCGGATCCACCCAGCCGCCGCAAAAGGAGGCAGCCTGTTTCAGTGTCAATTTTCCCATAAATTATCCCTTCGATTCTGTCAGATGGGCGGCCACTTCTTCCCGTTCATCCAGATGGTATTTCACGCCATGGATCTCCTGGTAGGTTTCGTGACCCTTTCCCGCCAGTATAATTATATCATCTTTTTTCGCAATGTCCATAGCATATCGAATGGCATTTCTTCTCTCCGGCACCACAATATAGTCACCCATGCTGTCATCGACACCTTTTAAGATATCTTCGATGATGGCCATGGGGTCTTCGGTGCGGGGATTGTCAGAGGTAATGACGGCAAAGTCGGACTCCCTGACGCCGATCCTGCCCATGATCGGGCGTTTGATTGGATCACGGTCACCGCCGCAGCCAAAGACCGCAATAACTCTGCCCTTGCAGAAGCCTCTGACCGCAGTCAGAACATTTTCCAGGCCGTCCGGGGTGTGGGCATAATCGATCAGGACGGAGTAAGGTGTAGAAGGTGTAGGAACCACTTCAATCCGACCCTTAACACCCTTTGCGGTTGCAAGGGCAGCCGCTGCCTCTTCCAGAGGAATATTCAGCGCAGATGCAATACCCAGCACTGCCAGCGCATTATAAACCGTAAACTTACCCGGGATGCCGAGGCTGACCGGGACGGACTTTTCACTATTCCCGGCATTAAAATGGATTCCCTCAGCATGAAGCTCCAGATTTCGGGCACACAGCGTGCCCTTCTGCAAGGAATAGGTCGTGACAGGGCAGGCAGCTTTTTCCATCATGCGCATCGCATAGGAATCGTCTGCATTGATGACAGCCTTGCCGCAGCGGGCAAACAGCTCTGCCTTGGCATCGCAATAGGCATCCATAGTCTTATGGAAATCCAGATGGTCTTCCGTCAGATTGGTAAAGGCCGCCACATCAAAGTGGACACCGCCGACGCGGTCAAGCGTCAGTGCATGGGAAGAAACCTCCATCACCACATGGGTACAGCCGGCATCACGCATTCTGGCAAAGAGCGCCTGCAGTTCAAAGCTTTCAGGCGTCGTGCGCTCCGTGGGGATCACTTCATCGCCCACCAAATTCTCCATGGTGCCAATGAGACCCACTTTTGCGCCCAGGGTCTTTTCCAGAACATGCTTGAGGAGCAAGGTAACGGAGGTTTTTCCATTGGTTCCGGTGACACCAATCATGGTCATGGAGCTGGCAGGATGTCCATAGAAATTCGTGCCGATCATGGCTAGGGCATAGCGGTCACTGCTGACCAGCACATAGGGCACATCGGATGTTGGCTTTTTTGCAGTCACCACCACTGCAGCACCCTTTTCCAGTGCCATAGGGATAAAGCGGTTGCCGTCGGAGGCAAAGCCGGTGATGGCAACAAACAGGCCGTCCCGGGTCACCTTGCGGGAATCATAGGCAACTGCTTCGATGTTCATTTCGAAATCCACATTGGATTCTATGACCTTAATGCCTTGCAGAAGTTCTTTCAGTTTCATATCTTTTGTCCTCCTTTGCCCTAATCGCGGGCGCCGGTATCTGTAAATTCTAATTGTATGGTCGTACCTGCAGGAACCTCTGTCCCGGCAGGTGTATCTTGCGATGTTACCACAACGTTTGCCGCACTGTCACTGCTGCCGCTGTGGAGAATATATATTTCCAGTGCTCCTGCTGCGGCTGCAGCCTGCGCCCGGTTCATACCAAGAAAGTCGGGCACCTGCACCATTCGCTCCGGCGCAGCTTCCCCCAGATAGACCAAAAGCTCGCTGCCGCCCGGAACAGTTTTCCCGGCGGCGGGTATCTGCCCCGTTACCGTTTCGCCATTTCCGATAAACCGTGCTGTTAAACTCTGATTTTTCAGTAGTTTTTCTGTTTCCTCAGCGGTCTTCCCCGTATAATCATCGAGAACGATCTCCTGTGATGCAACATCGTTTTCCGCATAATGCCGCTCTACGCCCAAGTATGGCAGAATATCTGCCATGACCGCTCCGACCGTGGGAGCCGCCATAACACCGCCGGAAATGTAGATCCCCGTCGCCCGCGAGGGAGTATCCAATGCTACCAGTACAATATACTCCGGATCTTCCATGGGCGCAATCCCCACAAAGGAAACAATTTTATCCAGAACACGCTGGCCGTTTTCATCAAAAACATCGATTTTCTCACTGGTTCCGGTTTTTCCGCCAATCGAAAAGCCTGCAACCTGTGCATTTTTTGCTGTTCCCTCTTCCACAACGGACTGGATCAGGGTACGCATGGTATCGGAGGTTTCCTTGCTGATGGTCTGGCGAACCACCGTGGGCTCCTGCTTCAGAACCGTGTTACCGTCTGCGTCGATGATCTCGGACACCAGATATGGCTCCATCAGATTACCTCCGTTTACCACAGACGCAATGGCACGAACCAGCTGCAGGGGTGTGATTTTAAAGGTCTGCCCGAAGGAACCGGAGGTCAGGGATGCGGTTCCCCATTTCTCCGTGTTGACAACAAGGGATCTGTCAAAGAAAACACCCTTGCTTTCTCCTGCGAGGTCAATGCCTGTCTTTTCAAGTATACCAAATTTTTCGATATATTCATAGAATTTTTCGCCCCCAAGCTTCAGGGCAATATGCGCAAAGGCGAGATTGCAGGAATTTTGCAGCGCCTGCGGTGTTTTCTGTGCGCCGTGTCCCTGACTGCGCCAGCAATGCAGCAACTGGGAACGGCCGGGAATCTGCTCGCTGCCGCCGCAATGGAAGTTCGTTTCCAGATCAATGGCACCGCTGTCCAACGCAGCAGCCATGGTCAGTACCTTGAATGTAGAACCCGGCTCATATCCATCGGAAAGCACCCGGTTCCGCCACTGTTTCAGCTGGGCAGCATGCAGGGCTTCCTTGTAGGCAGCTTCATTTCCCGCCTGTTTCAGCGTTTCCAGCTCCGCCTTTATGTCTTCATCGGCAATTTCCAGATAGCTGTTTGGATCATAGCTGCCAAGTGTCGCCATGGCAAGAATCTCGCCGGTCTTTGCATTCATGACCAGTCCGAAAGCGCCATTTTGCACATCATAACGGGTGACCGCTGCCTCCATCTGCTTTTCAAGGCAGGCCTGCACAGTGGTATCCAGTGTCAGGATCAAGCTGTCACCCTGCCGGCTGGTAACGTATTTTTCATAGGAAAAGGGCATATCCATCTCGTTGTTGCCCTTGGAGGTAATGACCTTGCCGGCACTGCCTTCCAGAAAGCTGTTGTAGGATGCTTCCACGCCCTCACTGCCCTGATTGGAGGCATTGGTAAAGCCGATGACCTGCGCTGCCAGCGTACCATAGGGATAGGTGCGTTTGGTATTGGGTTCCAAATGAATGCCCTTGATATCATATTCATTGATAAAAGCGCGTATTTTTGCGGCACATTCCTCATCAATACGGCTGGCGACCTGCTTATAGCGCTGCTTGAAATCTGCCGCCTGTTCTTTGATCCAGGCAGGATCTTTCTGAAGGATCTGCCCCAATGTAGCCGCGATCTGATCGATATCTTCTTTTGCCTGTTTCAATTCATGGGGGTCTAAGTACACATTTTCCACACTGACAGACGATGCCAGAATGTTCATGTTGCGGTCATAGATATTCCCGCGCTGGGCGGTGACAGCAGTAGTACGGGTCTGGTTTCGCAGGGCTTTGGCTGCATAGTAATCATATTCGACTACCATCAGTCTATAAAGCTGCGCTGCGATAGGTAAAAATGCAAGAACTCCCAGCACCGCCATCACCAGCATAATACGGTGATGCTGACCGGAATCTGCCCGCAGTCGGCTTATCTCCTTGCGTTTTCCTGCATCCTTTCCCATATTCCACCGGCCTTTCCTCAGCTTAGGGCTATCAATGGGCAGTAAGGGGGATCCCTCACTGCCCATTGCAGCTCTATCCTAATTTTATTGGCCGAAGGATGCTTTATGCAAACAAGCCCTTCAGGAACCAGGAAATATTCTCCCACCACGGTGTTTCAGGCTCCGGTTCGGGAAGTACGGGAGAAAAGGTGACGATCTGTGCTTCTTCGATTGGGATCATACCCAGTGCCAGCGCCTTGTCTTTAATATCATTCAGATCATACAGCTTTACATATTCCTGCTGTTTTTCCACATTGAAATTCTGGAGGCTGATCACGTAATCTGTCATCACTTCATACTCTGCGCAGGCATCCAGATAACTGCTGACACCGACTGCCATCAGCACCACCATCACAACGGCAACGGCAATTGCAGCCAGTGCAACAGGATCGATCCGGAGCTGGATCTTCTGCTGCGGCAATGCTTTGGGCAGTACAAACTTCTTCTTTTCAGTCTTTTGCCTGGGCTTCAGTTCCAGAATCTTGGCTTCACTGCCATAGGAATAAAACTGTGTTACATATTGAATATCAGGTTTTTGTACCATGATCTTCTCTTCCTCTCATGCAAGCATGACGCTTACGCTTTCTCACACACCCGAAGCTTTGCACTGCGGGCTCTGGGGTTATGCTCCAGCTCCGCATCAGTCGATACGATGGGCTTGCGGGTTATGACATGCACCTGCGGCTTTTTTCCACAGACACAGACAGGAAAGCTGGGTGGGCAGGTGCAACCCTTGCCGGCACCGGCCATGGCGGTCTTGACAATGCGGTCTTCCAGAGAATGGAAGGTTATAACTGCCAGACGACCGCCGGGATTCAAACAGGGAATGGCGTCACGCATGACCTTTTCCACACTGCCCAGTTCATCATTGACAGCAATGCGGATCGCCTGAAAGCTGCGCTTTGCAGGATGCTGCTTTTCCCGCAGCGCCTGCGCCGGCATGGCACCGCGAATCACATCCACCAGTTCCAGGGTTGTTTCAATGGGTTTATTTTCCCGCCTCTTACAGATAGCAAAAGCGATCTTGGGTGCATAACGCTCTTCGCCGTAGTCGAAGAGGATGCGCCTTAATTCTTCATAGCTCCATGTGTTGACCACATCATAAGCAGAAAGAGCATCTTCGCTGTTCATACGCATATCCAGCGGCGCGTCGGCCATATAGGAAAAGCCGCGGCTGCTGTCATCAAGCTGGGGAGAAGAAACGCCCAGATCCAGCAGAATGCCATCAACGCCTTCAATATTCAGATCTTTCAGAACCTGTGCAATTTCACAGAAGTTGGAATGCACCAATGTCACACGGTCTGCATAGGGAGCAAGACGCTCCCCTGCGGCTTTCAGCGCCACGGGATCCCGGTCAATACCGATGAGCCGGCCTGTGGTCAGCAGCTTTGCAATCTCACTGGAATGGCCTGCACCGCCGAGGGTACCATCCACATAAATGCCGTCAGGCTTGATGGCAAGACCCTCGATACACTCATTCAGGAGAACGGAAATATGATGAAATTCTGTCATAGACCGATCTCCTCCAGTGATGCAAGCAGTTTCTCAGGTGTCAGGTTCTCGGTTTCAAAGGCTGCAAATTCTTCTGCATCCCAGATTTCCGCCTGACCGGCACGGCCCACGATCATCACTTCCCGCTTGATTCCGGCATAGTCCAGCAGAAATTGTGTCAGGCCGAAGCGGAACTGCTTATCGGGATTGCACTGGGCGGCATTCATAAAGATCAGGCTGGTTGCGCCGGCACGCTTGGAAATGCTCAAGGCATTAAAATTATCGCTGAGCGTCTGCCATTCTGCGGCAGTATAGACGGTGAGGCACCGATGACCGCAGTTGACACCTAAGGTCACATAGAAATCCTCCCCCAGCTCTGTACGCAGCTTTGCCGGGACAAACAGACGGTTCTTATCATCGAGTTTTGCCGGGAATTTTCCGATCACGGGCTCACCTCCTTCCACTTTACTCCACTTTACTACACTTTTGCTCCATTATAACGCGGTACAACAAAAAAATCAATCCATTTTCCACTTAATTTTTCAAAAAAGTGCGGGAAAACACCAGTTTTCCCGCATTTTCGAACACCTGTTCTATCATTTTTGCACCTGAAAGGAAAGCTGGCCATCTACCAGTTTGCCTGTGATGCGATTCGGACGGCGGCTGCATTCCAGCAGAAATGTGGCCAAAGGTCCCTCCACCTCTTCCTGAACCAGCCGGCGCAGCGCTCTGGCTCCGCCTTTATCCTTACTGCGCTGCCCCAAAAGCTGCGCCAGCTCCGGCGGGAACTGGATCAGTAGATCCTGTGCCGTCAGGCGCTTGCTAAGCTGATTCAGATATTTCCCTGCAATGGCCTCCATGGCTGCGCTGTCCAGTGCCGCAAAATGCACCACACGATCCAGACGGCCTAAAAATTCCGGTGTGAAGCTCCGCCGCAGGGCGCTATCCATTTCCCCGCTGCGTCCGGCAGGACGGAATCCAAGTCCGTCTCCATGCACCTCACTGCCCGCATTGGAAGTCATGACCACAATGGCATTTTTAAAGCTGACACGGCGGCCGCCGGAATCGGTCAGGCATCCTTCTTCCATGATCTGCAGCAGAATACCCGCCACATCCGGATGCGCTTTCTCCAGTTCATCCAGAAGCACCAGGCAATAGGGGCGGCGGCGCACCGCTTCAGTCAGCTTTCCGCCTTCCTCGTAGCCCACATAGCCGGGAGGCGCACCCACGAGACGGGATACCGAGTGTTTTTCCATATATTCTGTCATATCCAAACGAATCATAGCCTCCGGACTTCCGAAGATTTCCTCCGCCAGCACACGGCACAGTTCCGTCTTACCTACGCCGGTAGGGCCTGTGAACAGCAGGCAGGCAATGGGACGGTTTTCATCGCGGATGCCGGAGCACCCGCGGCGCAGCGCATCTGATACCGCCGCAACCGCAGCCTTCTGTCCTACCACCTGTTCGGACAACCGTTGTTCCAGCGCCAGCAGCCGCTGGCGTTCCCCGGCTGTCAATCTGCCGGCCGGAATTCCCGTTCTTGCAGAAACCGCCACAGCAATGTCCGCACCTGTGACTGCCCTGCCCCGCCTGTTTTCGCTGCTGTGGGCGACCATGTTCTGCATCCGGTCACGCAGTTCCGCCGCTTTCTCGAAGCGGCTTTCTTTCACCGCTTCATGCAATTCCTGTTCCAGCTCCTTGCGGGCTGCGCCGCGATTGCCACCCGCCTCTTCCATGCGTACGCGTGCTGCACTTTCATCGATCAGATCAATCGCCTTATCAGGCAGATACAAATCCGGTAGATACCGGACTGACAGGCGCACCGCTTCTTTCAATGCTTCATCCGTAATGCGCAGATGGTGGTGCCGTTCCAGCCCCGGTTTCAGCCCCCGCAGAATCTCCATTGTTGCTTGGTGACTGGGTTCCTCCACCTTGACGGGACGAAAGCGCCGTTCCAGCGCCGGATCCTTTTCAATATAGCGGCGGTATTCCTCCATGGTCGTGGCACCCAGCATCTGTAGTTCTCCCCGTCCCAGCGCAGGTTTGAAAATATTTGCAGCATCAATGGCACCCTCCGCCGCACCGGCACCCACAATGGTGTGCATTTCGTCCACAAACAGGATCACATCCCCGTTTCTTCTGATTTCCGTCAGCACATCCCGAAGACGTTCTTCAAATTCACCCCGGTATTTTGTACCTGCCACAAGATTTGCCATATTCAGGCTGATCAGCCGTTTTTCTTTCAGCTGGGGCGGTACATTTCCCGCTGCCATCCGTTGCGCAAGTCCCTCGGCAATGGCTGTTTTGCCCACACCGGGTTCCCCCACCAGTGCGGGGTTATTTTTGTTTTTCCGGCACAGGATGCCGATGACCATATCGATCTCCTTCTCCCGTGCGATCACAGGTTCCATGCCCGATGCCTTGATAACCAGGTCTTCACTGAATTGATCCAGCAGTTTCGTACTTGACCACTCCTTTTTCCTTTTCACGGGAGTACGCATCTCCCATGTCAGATTTTCCAGCGTTCTTGTAAACAGTTCATTCGCATCGACCCCGCTTAAATACAGCAGCTGGCCAGCCTCTGTTTTTTCCCGGCGCGCCAGTGCCATTAAAATATGCAAGGGGCGGATCAGATGTCCTTTGTGGATGCGCACCTCATTGGCTGCGCCCTGCAGAATTTGTCTGGCATCACTGCTGAAGCCCTGAGGCAGTGGAAGGCTGGCAGTACCTTTGCCGTAAAGTAATACTGCCATATCCTGTGTCACGGATGCATCCAGGCCAATTCCTCTTAGAATCTGCCCTGTGTTTCCAACACAGCACAGCATCGCAAGCAGCAAATGGATGCTTCCAACATAGCTGTGACCCATTTCCCGGGCTTTTTTTCCTGCGGCATTGAGCAGTTCCAGACTCTCCTGTTCATAACGCACCCTTCCTCACCTCCGTGAGGAAAATTTTCGCCCCGGTTCCAAAAAAATATACAACTCTTTCAAAAAAGGAATTGCATTTTTAGAAATACATGCTAGAATAGATATAACGTTATTAAATTAGCGTGCTATTATACATCATATATGGAGGTAATATCATGGCTTACAATATCACCGATGCTTGCGTCAAGTGCGGTTCCTGCGCTGACCAGTGCCCCGTCGAGGCTATTTCCGAGGGCGAAGACAAGTACGTCATTGACGCTGATGTCTGCGTTTCCTGCGGCGCTTGTGCTGACCAGTGCCCCGTTGAAGCTATCGAGGAAGGCTAATTTCTTACATTCCGAATTCGGCCTGCGCAAAACTTGCGCAGGCTGATTTTCTACGCATTTGGTTTGGAGGTGCCTATGGAACAACTGCCCAACGGATATACCTTAGTGCTGGCTGACGGCTGTTTTCCACTGAGCACCGATTCCATGCTGCTGGCTCATTTTGCAAAGCTGCCCCGTAATGCCAGCGTGCTGGATCTGGGCTCCGGCTGCGGCACGCTGGGTCTGCTTCTTTGCGCAAAAGACGCAGCCTGTACCGTGATAGGTCTGGAGCTTTCCGAAAACGCCCACAATGCCGCACTTGAAAACATCAACCGTAACCAGCTTGCTTCCCGTTTGAAAAGTATATGCGCAGATCTGCGGAGTCTGCCGGTTGAATATAACGGCATGTTCCACTGCTGCATCTCCAATCCCCCCTATTTTTCCGGCGGCCCTGCCAGTTCTGCAACACCCGTTGCCCGCCGGGATGATTGCTGTACACCGGAAGCGCTGTTTCGTACAGCAGCAAAAGCATTACGCTACGGCGGTGACTTTTTTCTTGTCCACAAACCGGAGAAGCTGGCACAGCTCATCAGCTGCGGTGCCGCCGTATCTCTGGAAGCCAAGAATCTGACCCTCGTCCGCCATAAAGAGGGTGGCTCCATTATTCTGATTCTGCTGCAGTTTCGCAAGGGTGGAAAAAGCGGACTGCAAATTCATGAACATTGCCTGTTCGATGCCCATGGTAAGCCCACAGCTTACTATCAGGATGTCTACCACATAAAATAGATTCAAATTTCAGTTTGTCGTGCTGTTCCAGTTATGAATGTAGGGGCGGCGATCCGCCGCCCGCGCAGCGGAATATTTCGCATTCGCATTGGTTTTCGGCGAATCCGTAACATTGTACCGCCGGGCGGCGGGTCGCCGCCCCTACGTTATCCACGCTGCATGGTGCGATAAACATCAATTTGGTTTTCAACTTTTCAAGGAGGTCACATTATGGCCGGAATGTTGTATCTGGTACCTACCCCCATCGGCAATCTGGGTGATATTTCTCAGCGAAGCCGCAAAACGCTGGAAAATGCGGATTTTATCGCCGCTGAAGATACCCGCGTATCCCTGAAGCTTTTAAACCATATGGGCATTAAAAAAAGTCTTGTCAGCTACTATGAGCACAACAAGGCTTTTAAGGGTGAAAAAATTGTGGAGCGGATCCTTGCCGGTGAAACCTGTGCACTGGTGTCCGATGCAGGCAGTCCCGCCATCTCTGATCCGGGAGAAGATCTGGTCAAGCTCTGCCATGAAGCAGGCATCGTGGTCTGTGCTATCCCCGGTCCCTGCGCCGTGATTACAGCTTTGAGTATTTCCGGTCAATCCACCGGCCGTTTCTGTTTTGAAGGATTTCTTTCCACCGCCAAAAAGAGCCGCAGGGAGCATCTGGAATCCCTTGCTACGGAGCAGCGTACCATGATCTTTTACGAAGCTCCCCACAAATTGCTGGGTACATTGCAGGATATGGCTGCCGTGTTTGGTGAAGACCGCTCCATCAGCCTGTGCAGGGAACTGACAAAGCTTCATGAAGAGGTGATTCTCACCACGTTGGGTGGTGCCGTTGAAAAATACACAGAAAACGCACCAAAGGGCGAATTCGTTCTTGTGGTTGCCGGTGCGCCTGCACAGGAGAAAGAAGTGGCCACAGAAGAGGATGCCGCCACGCGGGTGCAGCAGCTGATGGAAGAGGGTCTCAGCCGCAAGGATGCCATCAAACAGACTGCCAAGGAACTGAACCTGCCAAAAAACGTGGTATATGATGCCGCACTGAAATAACAGGAAACCCCGGAAGGAAAACCTTCCGGGGAAATTTTATGCTGTGATATCAATAATCAGCCATTTTTTTGATGCATTCCTGACAGACGTTCTTACCGCGATATGCCACCAGGCCGCGGGAAGAACCACAGAAGAGGCAGGCCGGTTCGAATTTTTGAAGGACGATCCGGTCATTCTCCATAAAAATTTCCAGTTCGTCCCGCTCGGCAATGTCCAACGTACGCCGCAGCTCAATGGGCAATACGATTCTGCCTAATTCGTCCACCTTACGAATGATACCTGTTGACTTCATAGTGGATTGCTCCCCTCATATTTCCGATTCATAAGCCACCGCGTTGTCTTTTTGTGACTTATTTGGTTATATTATAATATTATTTGCCAAATATGTCAAATATTTTTTAAGTTTCTGTCATTTTTTGTAAGTTTCCGCTAATCATATTCAAGGGTCATTGGCATATTGTACACCATGAAGGGGGAATGGACATGGTTATGAGCCGGATTCTATGCTGCATGATCCTGATTTCAGTAGTCAGCGCATGCTATACCGGAAACGGTGCAGGATTGGCTGCCGCCGTAACAGAAGGAGCGCAGGCCGGTATTACACTGGCAATTTCTCTGGGCGGTTCGCTTTGCCTGTGGAGCGGTGTAGGAAAGCTGATGGAATGCGCCGGAATAACTGCAGCCCTGTCACGCCTGATCCGTCCGCTGCTGCATCGCATTTTCCCAAGCACACGAACCGATTCCGTACTTGCAGGGCAACTGTCCGGCAACATCTGTGCCAACTTCCTGGGTCTGGGAAATGCAGCTACACCCATGGGAATCCAGGCGGTTAAATCCATGTCGCTGCATACAGCATCCGGCAGCGCATCCGATGAGATGTGCAGGCTTATCGTACTCAACACCGCCTCTATCCAACTGATACCGGCAACGGTTGCAGCAGTCCGCGCTTCGCTTGGCTGTTCCACCCCCTTCGACATTTTACCGGCGGTGTGGATCACCAGCCTGAGTTCTGCTTCACTTGGGGTTACAGCTGCATGGTATCTGGGAAAGGTGTGGCACCATGACTGATTATGTTGTTCCGCTGCTTCTGCTCTGCACGTCCATTCTTTCATTGCGAAAAAAAGAGAACACCTATGATTTACTGCTGCAAGGCGGCGCAGAAGGGTTGAAGCTGCTGTTTACCATCACACCAGCACTGGTGATCTTGCTGACGGCTGTACATATGCTGCGTGCCTCCGGCGCAGTCGACCTGCTCAGTAGTTTTCTTGCACCGGTATTTCGGCTGGTTGGCATTCCGCCGGAAACTGCCATGCTGGTGCTGATCCGTCCCATCAGCGGCAGTGCGGCATTGGCGGTTGGTGCCGACCTCATGGCACAGTATGGGGTGGATTCTTTGGTCGGGCGCACGGCGGCCATTATGCTGGGTTCTACAGAAACGACCTTTTATACCATCAGTGTTTATTTCGGCGCGGTGGGAATCAAAAAGACAAGGTATGCAGTACCTGCCGCATTGTTTGCGGATTTTATAGGATTCTTCATGGCAAGCTTGACCGCAAGATGGTTTTAATGAGCAGCAAATTGATGTTTATCGCACTCTTGAAAATCTAAATTGTCACCCCTGTGGGGCGACAGCATCCTTCGGATTCAGGGGATGCGGATTGCCGCGTCGCATGGCTTAATGCCATGCTCCTCGCAATGCCATCGTAATTTGGTAGTTGGTAGCAGCAAAATCGGCGCAGAAACCATCGAAAACCACTGTCATTCCGAGGAGGCCAGAATGGCCGACGTGGGAATCTCCCGGTACGATGCTTGTTTGCGCACTGCTTATCGATGCATAGAAGCAGGAGATTGCCACGTCGCGCTTCGCGCTCCTCGCAATGACATGTTTTTTGAGCGGCACAATGTTGCGAATTCGCCGAAAATCAATGTAAATACGAAACATTCTGCTGCGCGGGCGGCGGGTCGCCGCCCCTACATTGATAACTGGAACAGCACGACAAACTGAAATTTAATTCCCGGTTGGCATGCAAAAAGGACGCACTTACCGTGCGTCCTTTACTTATTCTTTCGGTGTTTCTTTGACATTTTCTACTGCGCTCTTGCGGCGGCGGCGACGGCGGGTAGTGCGCATATCCTCAGGGTCTGCCTTTGCTGCCCGGCGGGCATAGGCTTCTGCCGCCTCGGAGGTTGCTTCATAGGTCAGACGGCTGACGCGGATCTTTCCATCCGCCTGCTCAGAAAGACGCACACGAATCAGGAATTTGCCGTGCTCGGGGCAGGTTGCCAGATCCATATACCGGTGACCCGGCTGGGCAAACCAACGGGAACCCAGCATTTTTCCGCCACAGGTGGGGCATTTATTCTCCTCGCCTGCCATGGCAGACAGGGCAGCGCGCTTATCGGAAAAATCGTAGAACACTTCGCGGCAGATACAACCGGGAAGCTCCGCACCATGGAAGCCGTTCTCATGGCTTTTCAGTGCCTGATCGTACTCCTGCGCACCCTTTTGCAGGTTCAGTCTGGTACAGATCAATGCGGTATGGTAGGCATCTCCCAGCGCATCATGGGCAGGGCGGGTAGCTTCAATCCCGAAAATCTCCATAGCGGTTTTCAGGGCTTTCTGCGCCGTGGAGCCGTCGGTCTGGGCATTGAACATCATCTGGGCGTTATACCAGCGGCCGGTCCATTCAATAGAGAGACCGTGCAGCTGCAGATTTTCACGCAGGATGCCGATGTCATCAAAGCCCCAGGTCAGGAACACGATGTCCTCACCACACCATGCCCGAAACTGTTCCATGGCATAGTCAAAAGGTACACCCTCTTCTTTCAGCCGGGATTCTTTGATGCCTGTCAGCTTGCTGACACGGCGGTTCAAGTGGCGGTAGTATTTCGGTTTGATCATGATCTGGAATTCGTCCAGCACCTGCTGGTCTTCTGAGAGGCGCACCGCGCCGATCTGAATGATCTCACCACGAATCTGCACCGGCAGCACTTTCTTTGCCGATGGCGAACCGGGCCAGGGCTGGTTCCATTCCATATCCAAAACAATATAATTCATTTTGATAACCTCTGTTCATAGTCCTACAAGATATCATAGCACATCTTTATGGCATCTGTAAACAGAAAGTTGAAAAATGGCTGCGAATTAAATATCCGTAATGTCTTGATGTAAGAATTGATTTCTGATTCGGAAAAACAGGATCATTTGCGCAACCATCGTCAATCCCCACGAAACCGGATAGGACATATACAGCCACTGGGGGCTGTGGAAAGCAGGAATCTGGAAGATCGTAAATACCCAAAGGACGCGGATGCCGCAAATTCCCAGCACAGAAATAAGCATGGGGCCGAAGGATTGGCCATAACCGCGCAGGGCACCTGTCGAGACATCCAGAAGACCCATGAGAAAATAGAATATGGCTACACGGGAGAAGCGAACCATGCCGTACTGAATCGCCTGCGCAGAGTCCGAAATATAGATGCCCAGCAAAGGTTCACCGAAAGCAAACAGCAGCACACCCAAAGTAACACCAACCACAAGTGCACAATTCTGGCAGATCCAAACCGTTGTATTTGCCCGTCGATACTGCCGTGCACCCACATTCTGTCCGACAAAATTCACAGTTGTCTGCGAAAACGAATTGATGGATGCATACAGGAAGCTTTCCAGATTGGCTGCTGCTGCATTGCCGGAAACCAGAACATCGCCAAAGGAATTGACCGAAGACTGAATGATTACATTGGAAATAGAAAACAGGGATGACTGAATGCCGGCAGGCAGGCCGATGCGGACAATTTTCTTCAACTGGTGCTTATAGACATGCATCTTCCGCAGCTCCAGATGGCAGGCATCAGTGCGTTTCACCAGTGCGCGTACAACAAGAATTGCAGCAACACCCTGCGAAGTAGTAGTTGCCAGTGCAACGCCGGCTACATTCATATCAAATACCGTAACGAAGATCAAATTCAAAACCACATTGATTACGCCCGCGGTAGTCAAAAAAACCAACGGACTTCTGGTATCGCCCGCAGCGCGTAAAATAGCGGCGCTGAAGTTATACACCACTGTGAACGTGATGCCGCAGAAATAGATCTTCATGTAAAGGGCAGACAACGGAAGTATATTCTCCGGTGTTCCCATAAGAACCAGCAGCGGTCT
Source organism: Oscillospiraceae bacterium (assembly GCA_017537045.1). The sequence goes on from JAFYLN010000149.1 coordinate 35,143, forward strand.
GGACAATGTAACACCGGCAACGGTCAGAACTACACCTCCGATCAATGCCAGCGGCACCGCTGTATGAACCGCCTCACAGATCTGGCGCTCATCCCGGCTGCCAATGCCATGAGCCACCGCAACACCGCCACCAACAGACAGTCCCACAAACAGATTGACGATCAAGGCCGTCACAGAACCGGTGGCTCCCACTGCACCCACGGAAACACTGCCGCAGAATCTGCCAACCACCACAAGATCTGCCGCATTGAACAGCAGCTGCAAAACACTGGTCAGGATAATCGGTATGGTATAGCGGATTACGCTGGGCAGCAAAGGTCCTTCCAGCATATTGCCCTGATGCTTTTTGATTCTTTTCACATTGAATCCCTCCTTTGCAAACGGCGAATTTATTATAGTTCCCTTTTAATGGAATTGCAATCCAATTGTGAAAAAGATTCAGCCACTGTACCGTGTATTTTATAAAACCGTGAAATTGATGTTTGTCGTGCTGTGTGCCGTGGATAACGTAGGGGCGGCTATTAGCCGCCCCTACATTCATAATCGGAACGGAACGATAAACTGAAATTTCAATTTCATAATACGCAAAAGCACCCATCCAACAGGATGGGTGCTTTCTAACCGAATCACAGCAGGGACAGGGCTTCCTCGTCAGCAACGATGGTGCAGTCAGGATGCAGCTGCAGAATGGAAGCGGGAACCTTGGGGTCGATAGGACCAGTAACAGCAGCCTTGATGGCAGCAGCCTTGTTTTTGCCGTTGGCAACCAGCAGGATCTTCTTTGCCTGCATGATTCCCCAGATGCCCATGGTGTAGGCCTGACGGGGCACATCGTCACGGCTTGCGAAGAAGCGCTGGTTGGCATCGATGGTGGACTCAGCCAGCTTGACGCAGTGGGTACCGGGAGCGAAGGTCTCGTCGGGCTCGTTGAAGCCGATGTGGCCGTTGGGGCCCATGCCCAGCAGCTGCAGGTCAGTGCCGCCCAGATCGGCGATCTTCTGATCGTATGCAGCACACTCTGCCTCGGGATCGTTGGTCAGGCCGCTGGGAATATTGCAGTTTGCCTGATCGATGTTTACATGGTCAAACAGGTTGCTGCGCATGAAGTAAGCATAGCTCTGGTCATGATCCTTGCTCAGACCCACATACTCATCCAGATTCACAGTCTTGACCTGGGAGAAATCCAGTTCGCCGTTTTCGTACTTCTTGATCAGCACCTGATAAGTACCGACAGGGCTGCTGCCGGTGGCCAGACCCAGGACACAGTCGGGCTTCAGCGTTACCACGGAAGCAATGATATTGCCAGCCTTCAGGCTGACGTCAGCGTAGTCTTTTGCGCGGATGATTTTCATAAATAAGGTTCCCCTTTCAAAATTATCATATTGTCGGATATACCTAAGGGTAAGTATAGCATCTTTTTCCGATTCTGTACAGACCCAATTCCTAATTTTTGATCCTCCTTGTCTGGTCTTATTTTTAATCATTATTTTGGCACTGTATTTATTGCCAGTTCACGCTATAATAGGCCTATAAACTTCCGGGAGGGAAAGATTATGAAACAACAGACCTTAACAACCAGAAAAATTGTCTTTGCCGCTCTGATGGCTGCGCTGTGCTACATCGGCTTTTCCTATTTCCGAATCGACATTCCGGTGGGAACCGAAAAAACCGCATTCCATTTGGGCAATGTTTTCTGCGTGCTTGCCGCGCTGCTTATCGGTGGTTTCTGGGGCGGTATGTCCGGCGCAGTTGGCATGACCATTGCAGACCTGACCACCGGCTATGTTACCTCTGCGCCCAAAACCTTTGTTCTGAAACTTTGTATCGGTTTGATTGCAGGTTTTGTTGCGCACAAAATCCTTCACATCAGTGATGAAGAAAACCGCAAGGTTTCTCTTCCCGTGGCCACAGCGCTTTCCTGTACCGCTGGTATGGTATTCAACGTTGTTGCAGATCCCGTAGTTGGATATTTCTACAAAACGTACATTCTGGGTGTCCCTCAGGAAGTGGCCAATATTTGGGCAAAAATGGGCGCCGTAACCACGCTGGTCAATGCGATCGTCGCTGTTATCGTCGCTACAGTTTTCTATCTTGCACTCCGCCCTGCCCTGAAACGTTCCAATTTACTGCCGCACATAAATTGATGTTTATCGCGCCATGTAGCGTGGATCATGTAGGGGCGACCATTGGTCGCCCGCGCAGCAGAATGTTGCGAATTCGCATTGGATTTCGGCAAATTCGTGACATTGTACCGCACGGGCGGCTAATAGCCGCCCCTACATTCTCGCCGGAAGGGCGTGCGATAAACTGAAATTTGATTTCCTGCCGTTCCTTCTGGAACGGCAATAATTTTCTAAATTTTAACATATCTTTTGTGATAAGCTGGTATAATCTTATGTACGAAAGGAGTTTTGATCATGTCCTTACAATCCGTTATGTTCAACATTGGTGCCGCCATCAATGACTATAAACACGACAAAGCGATTCCCCTGCCTGATGGCATCACGCAGTGCCGCAACATTTCCTATGGAAGCCACGGGAAATGGAATCTGCTGGACGTTTACTATCCCGACGGTACCACACAGCCCCTGCCTACCATCGTATCCATTCACGGCGGCGGTTATGTGTACGGCACCAAGGAAATTTACCGCCGCTACGGTATGGATATGGCGCGGCGGGGATTTGCTTTTGTCAATTTCAATTACCGCCTTGCACCCAAGTGGCGCTTCCCTGCCCCGCTGTGGGACACCAATGCCGTGATGGAGTGGATCTGCAAAAATGCCGTGCGTTATCATCTGGATCCGAACCGGATCATTATCGTCGGCGATTCTGCCGGCGCACAGCTGGCCAGCCAGTACGCCGCCATTGCGAAAAATCCGGACTATGCCGCCGCTTTCCACATGAAGGTACCCGAAATTACCATCCGCGCCCTTGGCCTTAACTGCGGCATGTATGATATTCAGGAAGTTGCCGCCAACGCGACAGGCATCGCACGGGATTACATGGGTAAGGATTTTGACCTTGCCGATCCCCGTCTGAAGGTTCTGGAAGCCATTGGCGCTGATTATCCGCCGGCGCACATCACCACAGCGCATCACGATTTCCTGAAGGAGCAGGCTCAGCCCATGTATGATTTTCTCACCGGAAAAGGCATCCGCTGCAGGCTCGATATTTACGGCAGTGAGGATGACAAAACCATCGGCCATGTGTTCCATGTTACCATCACCCAGCCGGAGGCCATCCGCTGCAACGATGATGCTGCTGCATTTTTTAAAGAAGTGCTTGAAGCCTGATAAAAACCACGCATTCCGGATTTGGAATGCGTGGTTTCTTTATTCTCCGATCTTACAGGGCGCAGGTGGCAACCACTTCGTGGCCTTCCGGAAGCTGCAGGTCTGCAGTGGTTTTTCCGAAGCGCCAGATCAGCTTTCCCATCCAGTTTTCTGCCACACTGGTAAAGTGGTGGAGCACGATGCCAAGGCTCAGATCCCCATCGATCTTCGTATTGTAGGCATCGGGGCGGTTGACAAGACTGATGCCGCCGGGATGGATCACAAAGCCATAGGCCTGACGGTTCAGGTAGCTGGGCGACAGGGATGCTGCATAGAGGGATTCCCAGAGCATGTCATCGAAGAAGCCGATATGGTCATCCAGCTTGTAGGTATTGCCCCAGATTTCCATGAATGCCATGTCATAAACGCTGCGCTTTTGCTCCACATATTGGTGTTGTGCCACAATATCCACATCGGACATGCTGCGGATGTTCAGGCGCAGCCGCTTGACTGTCTTTTTGCCGTAGCCGAAGGCAGCAATGGCAGCAACCTCCAGATTCGATTCAAGGGAAAGCGCTTTTTTGATATCATTACTGTCCGCAAAGGTCAGCCAGCAGGTATTGAGCTCCATATCCGTCAGCTTCAGGATCAGATCCTCCATCACATAGCCTGCATTCAGGTGCGCCATGGGATGTTTTTCTGACAGCAGAACCATATACTGGGGTGCGCCGACCAGAAACTGGTTGTAGCCTGCGGCACCCTCTAAGGCTGCGCGGGCATCGGTACCAAAGAATCGAAGCTCGGTTTTGATTTCCGGCAGAAGGCGGCGGACGGAGGTGTTATAGTATTCTCTGATCTTATCCAGATCACCGAAGAAGACCTGCTTGTCAGTAAATTCACGGAAGGATTTTCTGTTCTGGATCAATGCACTGTAATTCATGAGTTTTCCCCCTTATGTAATTTGTTCTTTGTGTGTATTTTAGGAAAAATCAAGCTTCCTTTCCGTGACAAAATCACGTAGTTTACATTTTTTTGCATAAAAAACGGGCGGATAATATCCGCCCCTACGATATTTTACGCAAAATGTACGATAGAATCCGTAGGGGCGGCTATCAGCCGCCCGCTACCATTTGCATAATCCAATAAATGAATCCATAAACGACAGATGCCGACACACCATATACGATCACCGGTCCAGCAATGGTGAACATCTTGGCACCGACGCCCAAGATGAAGCCCTCCGTCTTAAATTCCACCGCCGGGGCGGAAATGGCATTGGCAAAGCCCGTGATGGGCACCAGCGTTCCGGCTCCGGCATGCTTGGCGAGATTATCATAAAGGCTCAGGCCTGTCAGCAGGGCGGATAGAACCACCAGTGACATGGATGCGGCTGTTCCCGCCTTTTCCTGATCCAATCCCAAGGCCGTATAAAGACTGATAAAGCTCTGACCCAGTGTGCAGATCAGGCCGCCGATGACAAATGCCGTCAGGCAGTCCTTCCACATAGGCGATTTGGGGCTCATGGCCTCCACTATTTTTCCATATTCCCGTTCTGTCATATTCATCCCTCCGCCTCTAGCTTTCCCTGAATTGCAAATATTACCCGCTCCCATGTATTGACATTTTCAAACTGCGGGAGTATAACATAATTGTTGCGTATGCAACTTTTTTGAAAGAAGGGATCATCTTGCATTCTGACCGCAATACACTGACAGAAGGTTCTATCTGGAAAAAGATGCTTCTGTTCGCCCTGCCGATTTTCTTAGGCAATGTTTTTCAGCAGTTCTATCACGCATTCGACTCCTGGACGGTAGGCAAATTCATCGGTGACACCGCGCTGGCGGCTGTCAGCTCCTCCGGCAATCTGATCCACATGTTTGTGGGATTCTTTAACGGCGTTGCCATGGGTGCCGGTGTGATCATCGCAAAGTTTTTCGGTGCCCGGGACTACAAAAATATGCGCACTGCCATCCATACGGATGTAGCTTTTGGTCTGGCCGCCGGTATTTTTCTGACGGTTCTGGGTGTTGGTTTTTCTCCCACGATCCTGCGGTGGATGAATACGCCCGCAGATGTACTCCCTGAGTCCATCATCTATTTCCGCTATTATTTCTGTGGCGCGGTTTTCACCGTGATGTACAATATTTTTGTCGGCATTCTGCACGCCGTGGGTGACAGCAAGCATCCGCTTTATTATCTGATTTTCGCCACCTTCGTCAATGTGGCGCTGGATCTGCTGTTTGTGGCAGCTTTGGGGTTTGGTGTCGGCGCTGCTGCTCTGGCTACCACCATTTCACAGGGTGTCAGTGCAGTCCTCTGCTGTATTCGCCTGATGCGGGTCAGGGAGCCTTACCAGTTGAAAATCCGGGAAATCCGTTTCGATTTCAGTTGTCTGAAATCCATCATCCGGTTCGGCCTCCCCTCCGGCATTCAGAATTCAGTGATCGGTATTGCCAATCTGGTGGTGCAGACCAATATTAACAATTTCGGTTCCGCCGCCATGGCCGGCTGCGGTGCCCATTCCAAGATCGAAGGCTTCGCTTTTCTTCCGATCACCTGTTTCTCCATGGCGCTGTCCACCTTTGTCGGACAGAATCTGGGTGCGCATCAGTATGACCGCGTCAAAAAGGGTGTCGGCTTCGGTATTGCATGCTCCTGCATCACTGCCGAGATCATCGGCATTCTCTCCTATCTTTTTGCACCGCAGCTCATCGCATTTTTCAACGATACGCCGGAGGTCGTTACTTTCGGAACGCTCCATATGCAAACTGTCTGCCTGTTCTATTTCCTGCTGGCATTTACCCACTGTATCGCTGCAATTATGCGCGGTGCGGGCATCGCAACGTTCCCCATGCTTACCTTGCTGGCTTGCTGGTGTGTGCTTCGCGTCAGCTATATCACCGTGGCTGTGCGCATTGTCAATCAGTTGACTACAGTCTCCTGGGCCTATCCCCTGACATGGACATGCAGTTCCATTGTGTTCCTGATCTATTTCCTGAAAGCCGACTGGATCCACAATTTCGATCGGCTGGAGGCGCAGGGAAAAACCATATAAGAAAAACGTCCAACCCCACAGGGTTGGACGTTTTGGAGCGTGTCAAAAAAGCCAATGTCATTCCGAGGGAGCGTAGCGACCGTGGGAATCTGTATCTCTAAACATTGGCTTTTTTGATAATTTTATTGGAAAACGGAACTTTTTTGAAGAACGGATTGCCACGCCAGTGTGCGCACTGGCTCGCAATGACAGTTTTTTGACAGTCTGAAAAACGTCCAACCCCACAGGGTTGGACGTTTTGATTCAGCGGATTCCGAGGGATGCTTCTGTTTCTCCCTGTTTCTGCCCAAACCAGTCATTGGCAGCAGCAAGCCCCTCTCCTACGATTTCCATGGTTCTGTCAAAGGATTCCTGACATTTTACCATAAGTTCATCGGTCAGCTCCATTTCCGTTTTCCAGTCTGCATCTGCCGCCATAGCCATGATCCGGAATTTTCTGACACCATTTTCATCGATATAGCGCCAGACCCAGGTAGGCAGCACATCTGCACTTTCTACCAGCACCGTGCCATCAGAATACTTGGCAAACGTAAAGGTAAAGAGCATACCATCTTCTGTGTGCACCGGGAAGCTGCCGCTTTTATAAATATTAGAAACAGCATTGCCCGTGGAGTACAGGCACAGGGTCTTATGTGTTTCATCCGTCTGGCTTGTCAGCAGCTTCACAGGCTGCACCACATGTGCATGGTTTCCGACGATTACATCAATTCCCATATCACACAGCTGCTGGCCGATCTGCTCCTGATAGACATGGGGCTTTGTCTTGTATTCTTCACCCCAGTGGATAAACATGACAATTGCCTCTGCGCCGTCTGCTTTCATCTGTTCCAGTTCACCGGAGAGCTTATCATAAAATATATCCAGATCTCTATAATTAAAGGCATTGACCAGCTTGGAATCTTCCCGCGTCATTGCAATACCGTTGAGCATAAAGCTGCCCGATCCCGTATAGCCAGTGCTGTAGGTATAACAGGTCATTGCGATCCTGATACCGTTAATATCACGGATCAGGTAATTCTTTGCTTCCTCCTCCAACCGTGTACCTATATGATCCAGTTCCCGATCCTCTATGACCTGCTGTGTACGGATAAATCCGCTGGAACCCATGTCATAAGTATGGTTATTACCAGTCAGAAGCATGTCAAAACCTGCTGCCTTGGCTGCATCTACGATCTCATCGGGAGCATTAAAACAGGGATAGCCGGAGTATGGGAAGCCATTCTTGTCACTGTTGAGCGATACTTCCAGATTTGCTGCAGCATAGTCAACCGCAGAAACGTACTTCGTAAACCATTTAAAAATATTGTCAAAATTATAGGTTTTGCTCTCCTTGTCGTAACCGCTCTTGATCACCAGCTCATGAAGCAGAATATCACCGGTAGCACCGATGGTTGCCGTGCTGACCTTGGCAGGCGGCTCGGTCGGTTCCTCGGTGGGTTCTTCGGTGGGTGGTTCTGTATGCGGACTGGTAACTTCCGCAGCAGCTTCCGTATGCTGCAGGGATGCTTCCGGTTGTCTATCCTTTGTCAAAAAGAGGATACCCGCTGTTCCGATGCAAAGCAGCAGCAAAATCAGGATAACAATGCCGCCTCTCTTTTTTCGGGGTGTGCGCTGAAATTTTCCTGCCATATACAAATCTCCTTACTGTATCTGGCTGAGCTTCCGGGCCATAAGCCGTGCGACTGCTGCACAGCGGTGAGCTGCAATAGCCTCGAAAGTTGGATAGTCCATCTCGGCGCTGTCGTCGGCTTTATCGGAAATGGCTCGCAGAATCACAAAAGGCAGCTCGTTGCGGAATGCCACATGGGCAATAGCCGCACCTTCCATCTCCGTGCACAGTGCCTGTGTCTTTGCAATGATATTTTCCTTCACTGCTTTTTCTGCAACGAACAGGTCACCGCTGGCAACGCGGCCGATGCGGCTGTGGCCGGGATTTACAGCTTCTGCCGCAGCGCAGGCATAGGAAATCATTTCCTCATTTGCAGCAAAGGTCAACACGCCCATGCCGGGAACCTCGCCCATTTCGTAGCCAAAGTGCTGAGCATCAAAGTCGTGGTACATGGCATCGCTGCTGATCAGCAGATCACCGATATCCAGCTCGGCGCAGAGGGAGCCGGCAATACCTGTATTGACCAGATGCGTGACACCGAAGCAGTCACACAGCACCTGCGCGCACATGGCAGCATTGACCTTACCCACGCCGCACTGAACAACCACAACAGGCAGGCCTTCCAGTACACCGTCATAGAATTCCATGCCGGCCTTGCGCGTTACGGTCAGGTTCTGCATTTCGGATTTCAGGGTTTCCACTTCGACGGCCATCGCGCCGATAATACCAAGTTTTTTCATATTTTTCTCCTTTACTGCGGGTAAATCAGATGCTCCCGGTCGATATTTTCAAGCAATGCGGCATATTTTGCGCCCCAGTAATTTGCCATAGGCAGATTCATATCCAGATAGTTTCCGCAGTCCTTGGCAGACGCGCCGGGAACCTCTCCGGTAAAATCGCGGATAAATTCGAAGCAGGCCTTTACCAGCGCGACCACACCGGCAGATTCATAGTCACCTGCCAGCAGCAGGTAAAAGCCGGTGCGGCAGCCCATGGGGCCAAAATACAACACCTTTTCTTTCCAGTTTGGTTCATTGCGCAGATACGTTGCCGCCAGATGCTCCATGGTATGGATCTCGGCGGTATTCATGACCGGCTCCTCGTTGGGATTTGTCAGGCGCAGGTCAAAGGTCGTGACCGTTTCGCTGCCGACTTTGTCCTTGCGGGACACATACAGCCCCGGCTGCAGCCTGATATGGTCAATGGTAAAGCTTGTTATTTTCTCCATCGTAATCACCTCATAAAAAATATCATACCGCAAATCGGCACCGAATGCAAGAAAAATACAGCGCAACTCATGGTTGATTATCTCTCAACCAGCCGTTGACCGGAATTTTTCCCGGAATTAACGAATAATTGATAGCTTTTCCTGCCAGTTTATGGCATGATAGAGGCACAAGGAAACAGGAGGTAAGACCTATGGAAGAAACACTGGGCAAAAGAATTATTGTAAACCGTAAACGTCTGAATATGACACAGGACCGGCTGGCAGAGCAGCTGGGTGTAACTGCGCAGGCAGTCAGCAAATGGGAGAACGACCAGTCCTGTCCCGATATTTCCATGTTGCCGAAGCTGGCAGAGCTTTTCGGTATCAGCATCGATACACTGCTGGGTGTATCTGTTCAGACTCCGGCCGTGGAAGCGGAAGTGGTGGAGTCCATCTGTGCGGCAGAAAGCGAACCAGATGGCATCCATTTTCAGAAAGGCAACTGGGAATTCCACTGGGACAACAACCGAAAAAGCTCCATCGGCCTGGCGCTTTGGATTCTGCTTGTAGGCGGCCTGCTGCTGGCAGGCAGTGTCCTGAGCTGGGATATTGACTTCTGGGATGTCCTGTGGCCTGCAGGACTGCTTGTCTTCGGCTTGTGCATGCTGCCGGGATTCTCCTTTTTCCGGCTGGGCTGTCTGGTTTTCGGCGCATATTTTCTACTCGGCGAATTAGAGCTTCTTCCCTTTGCCATGGGCAAGGATTTTCTGTTCCCGGCGTTTCTGCTGCTGTTCGGCGCAAGCCTGCTTGCAGATGCAGTAAAAAAGCCCGGGAGATACTTTTCCTTTACCCGCAGCGGTAAAAACATCAAAAAGAGCCACTGCAATGTCAGCAATGAACGCTTTGAATGCACGCTTAGCTTCGGTGAAAAGGATTATTGCATCGATACGCCCCGCCTGCGCGGCGGCGAAGCCGATGTCAGCTTCGGTGATCTGGAGATCGATCTGAGTGGCTGTGAAGAAATCGTCCCCGGCTGCACCATCGATGCAAACTGTTCCTTTGGCGAGCTGACGATCAAAGTCCCCCGCCGCTACCGTGTGGAGCCAGCAAGCAGCACCTCCTTTGGAAATTTTGAGGTGAAGGGTTCTCCCGATCCCGTTACCGATGCCGTGATCACTCTGGAGGCCGATGCCAGTTTTGGCGAAATCTGTGTCAAATACATCTGAATTCTTAAGATTTTCCGCCGGAACAAAAATCTCCGGCGGATTTCTTTTTCTTTATATGCGAATTAACTTGCATTTTGCGAAAAGGAACGGTATAATAGCATTGACTATACCATGAAGGTGGGAAGATATATGAATGAGAAAGATTTTGACCTCGATTTCGATTTCGAAAAAGAGTACGGTTTTGATACACCAGAGGATACGGACGCACAACTCAGCGGCGAGGACTTTGACCTGAAGGCTCTGCTGGAATCCGAATTTGGTGAGGACGCATCCCTGTTTACTTCCGAATATGAATCTGATTTTGACTACGGTCCCGAGACCGTGGATTATGCACAGGACGAGGGCATGGCTCTTGCGGAAGAACCTGTGGTGCAATTTGCCGCGCCTGCTGAATTTGCTGCAGCCGAGGAAGAAGTGCCTGCTGATGAGGGCTTTGATGCCGATCTTCCTGAGGAAATGATGTATTCCCAGCCCCTGCCCGAAGAGGAATACCCCATGGAAGCTGAAGAAGCTGCCCCGGTGGAGCTTCCTCCGGAGGAGGTTCCTGTCCGAAAGCCTGTCCGCCGGGAGCGCCGCAAGCCAGTCAGTCCCATCCGCCGCTTCAAGAATGAGACCCTGCCCTTGCTCATCACTGGTGTTACTGCACTGCTGATCGTCATTTTCGCTATCGGCTCGCTCGGCCGTCTGATTACCAACATTAAGATCAATAATCAGACTGCCCTTGATGCCTCCGAAGCCGCTGAGAATGAAGCACAGCGTCAGGATCGTGAGGCACAGGATCTGCTGAACGAAGCTGCTTTGCTGGCTGCCGGCTATGATTATGATGCCGCCATCGCCAAGCTGGAAGGCTTCACCGGCAACAAGTCCAAGTATCCCGATATGGAAATCCGCCTGTCCGAGTACAAGCAGCAGAAATCCCTGCTGATTGCCCACAACGACCCCGGCGCGGTTGCTAACCTGTCCTTCCACATGCTGATCGCCGACCCCTCCCGTGCATGGAGCAATCAGGAATTCGGCAGTTCCTATAATAAGAACTTCGTCACCACCGGCGAATTCGAGCGGATTCTTGAGCAGCTTTACAACAACGGCTATGTTCTGGTGGATATGGACTGCTTCATCGCAGAAACCGTCACCGGTGATACCATCACCTACTCCTCCAAGCCCATCTACCTGCCTGACGGCAAAAAGCCCATTATGATCACCGAGACCATGGTCAACTATTTCAACTATATGATCGACGGCAACGGTGACGGTACTCCCGATAAGGACGGCGCAGGTTTTGCTTCCAAGCTGGTTCTCCAGAACGGCGAGGTCAAGGCGCAGATGGTTAATGCTTCCGGTGAGACCGTTGTTGGCAACTACGACCTGGTTCCCATTCTGGAAGACTTTATTGAAAAGCACCCCGACTTCTCCTATCACGGTTCCCGTGCCCTGCTGGCTATGACCGGTCATGAGGGTGTCTTCGGTTACCGCACCAACAAGGGTGTCATCGATACCAAGGGTCAGGCTTACTACGATGCAGAGGTAGCAGGTGCCAAGGAGATCGTTGCCGCCCTGAAGGAAGCCGGTTATGAATTTGCTTCTTTCACCTATAACAACGAAGCCTACGGCAAGCTCGATGCTACCAGTATTCAGAAGGATATCTCCAAGTGGACTGCAGAAGTGCTGCCCATTCTGGGCACCTGTGATACGCTGGTGTTCGCAAAGACCAGTGATATCAGCGCAAACGGCGATTACACCACCAGTAAATTCAACGTGCTGTATGGTCAGGGCTTCCGCTACTTTATCAGCCACACCACGGGTACCCCCTCCTGCAAGATCGCAGGCAACTATGTCCGCCAGCTGCGAATCATGGTCACCGGCTCCCAGATGGCACACGCCTCCAATACCTACGCCAACTACTTCGATTCCCAGTCTATTCTGGACACCACCCGCGGCAATGTGCCCCAGTAAGCAATCTACAATATGTGCGCCGGGTTCCTCCCGGCGCACTTTTTATGGAGGAAATGATGGAACTGAAATTAGGAAAATACCGCCATTTTAAAGGCAACGAATATGAGCTGATCGGCATTGCGACCCATTCGGAAAGCATGGAGCCCATGGTGGTCTACCGCGCGCTGTACGGCGAACAGGGGCTTTGGGTGCGGCCTGCAGCCATGTGGACGGAGCATGTGGAACGCGGTGGCTACAGCGGCCCAAGATTCCAGTATATAGAAGAAATAAATTTATAAATTCTTAATTTGATTCTTCCGGTTCTGTCTGCTAAGATAGCGTTGGTATGAAGTGCATACCGGACTTTTTAACTCTGAGGCAAAACCATGCAATTATCTATAACAAAATGGAAAGCAAACCATGCTTTACCCAGCACAATCTGTGCAGCAGCTCTGTTTTTTGGCTATCTATGTTTTTTCTCCGCCAGATGGTACGTCAGTTCTTTTGGGCGGCTTGGATTCGACTCAATTCTATATACGCTGACCTCCGGTATCAGCGGTGTGCAGTCTGGCCAGATCACAGGCTGGCTGTTGAAGGGCTTTCTTCCTGCTGTTGTCTTCACCGGTCTGACAAGCTGGCTGCTTTTCAGGCTGAAAAGCAAACAGGGAAAGTATCAGAACGGCCGTTCCTCCAAGGCGCTGTCGCGCTGGTTCTCGCTGCTCCTTTCTCTTTGCCTGACGGTCTTTGCGGCTTTTGATGTAGAACTGGTGGAATACGTGTCCAACCAGAGTGCCGATACCGACCTGTACGAAAAGTACTACAAGGATCCCGGAAACGTCAAGATCACCTTCCCGAAGGAAAAGCGGAACCTGATCTACATTATGCTGGAATCTATGGAGACCTCCTACCTTTCCAAGGAGCTGGGTGGTGCTATGGAGGAGAACCTGATCCCCGAGCTTTACGAGCTGGCAAAGGAAAACCTTTGCTTTTCCAACACAAACGCAAAAGTCGGCGGCTTCTATACCACCAAGGGTGCCACATGGACCATTGGCTCCATGGTTGCCCAGACGGCAGGTATTCCCCTGAAAACGCCGACGGAGGATGTCAACCAGTACGGTGCCTCCGGTGAGGCGTTCCTGCCCGGTGTGACCACCCTGACCGATATTCTGAATGATGCGGGCTATACCCAGATGCTGATGGTGGGCTCTGATGCAAGCTTCGGCGGACGCAAAGCCTATTTTGAGCAGCACGGTGTAACGGAAGTTCTGGATCTCTACTCCGCCCGGGCTGGCGGCTACATCCCGAAAGATTATTTCGTCTGGTGGGGCATGGAGGATCTGCATCTGTTTAACTTTGCCCAGCGGACAATTGAGAATCTTGCAAAAAATGCGGAGCCCTTTGCGTTTACCATGCTGACTGTTGACACCCACCATGTGGGCGGCTACCAGTGTGAGCTGTGTGAGGAAAGCAAGAGCGGCGAGAGCTACGACCAGTCTATTTCCTGCTCCAGCCGTCAGGTGGCCTCCTTTGTGGACTGGATCCAACATCAGGATTTCTATGAGAATACCACCATCATCATCGTCGGTGACCATGAATCCATGGACAACGGCTATTTTGAGCGGATGGTGGATGACGATTATCAGCGGCTGCTGTATAACTGCTTCATCAATACCCCTGCAACAGCAAAAAAGGTCACCAACCGCCAGTATTCCGCCCATGACCTGTTCCCCACCACTCTTGCCGCCATGGGCTGCACCATCGAGGGCGATCAATTGGGTTTGGGCACCAATCTGTTCTCCGGCGCAAAAACCCTGACGGAGCTGATGGGCTTCCAGCGGTTCAACGACGAGCTGGCAAAAGCATCCGATTATTACGAACAGCATTTCTGGGAATGATTGGACAAATTGATGTTCATCGTACCATACAGCATGGATAACGTAGGGGCGGCGACCCGCCGCCCGCGCAGTAAAATGTTACGATTTCGCCGAAAACCAATGCGAATACGTAATACTGTGCCGCCGGGCGGCGGGTCGCCGCCCCTACATTCATAATCGAAATAGAACGACAAACTGAAATTTCAGCACACAGAAACTCCCCGGCGCAGTTGCACCGGGGAGTTTCCTTAGCCAACGCCCTGCAGGCGGAAGGCATTTTCGCAATTGTCATAAACCACGTCGGGCCATGCGGGGATGTCCAGATAGTACCAGAGTTTTTCGATGTAGCAGGGTTCATCGGCTTTGCCGTAGATGATATATTCTCCATCCATGCGGCAGAGGTCATTATCGGGATCCAGTTCGATGGTGATGGTTTTTCTGTCCTTCGTGGTCAAGATCAGATTCAGTCCGCAGCCGATGCTGTGGGTCTTCGGTTCATAGCCGAGAAATTCTGCGTTTGTGAACAGCAGCCAGAGCTTTTCCAGACGGTCAAAGTCCGTCGTAGTGACAAGTTCTTCTCCCGCAAATTCCAGCGTTGCCTGTGCAAGATTGGTGGGAAGCTGGGGTGTTTTGGGCAGGTAGGTGTAATCGGAGTATATCGTCATATGGTCTATGAACGTATTGTCGTGAGAGCTGATGAGATTGCCCCAGATGTTTGAGGTAATCTGATCGTCATGAACCAGAACATAGTGTTCATAGGCATCATAGTCCAATTTCTCATCCCCATTCGCACCAGCAAAGTGCCGGAGATAGGGGAATTCTCTGGAATATCGCTGACCCTCTGCAATCCAGCTTATGGTATAGAGCGTGCCGTCATAATTGAGATCATAAGCAACACAATCGGGATCATCCCCGTAATGCCAGTCGACGATGCGGATAAAGGACGGCACACCCTGCTTGGTGACCTCAGCAAACTGATGGAACAGCTCCTTATTATCCCGGGCGATGCCGTCGGTCTGAACGAAGCAGCCGTCGAGCATGGCCTGCTCGGCGCTGTACTTTTCAGGCAGATCCTCCAGCGGGATGGGGCCGGTTAGAATGGAGTCCGGCAGGAAGAACTCTGTGTGGAACAGGGTCTCTTCGCTGGTTCCGTCTGCATAGTGGACGGTGACCGGCTTGCCGATCCGGTAGTGGCCGTCCGGCAGCTCGCCGAAGCGGTTTTCCCACTCGTGCATCATGCCGTAGCCGTCCACAACGGAATACTGCGCATCACTGACATAGTACTCATAGCCGGACAGCTCTTCCACGGCTGCCCATTTGCCATTTTCAAACCGTTCCAGAGAAAGGAACTCTCCATAGGTAATATCGGCAATTTCCGTCCCCTTTTCAAGAGCCTTGGTGTCAAAGAGCACATGGGCACCGGTGCGGGAGACCCGCTCAAGATCGAGGGAGATATACCAGTCCTGATGCGCTACGGATTCCGCATCGGGAAGATGCACGCAGGTACGAATATCCTCCGTGGTTTCGTAATCCAGCAATATCATGTCAAACCAGATGTCGTAGACCACATCTGCAATGAGGTAGAAATGATGGCGGCGGTAAACGGTCGGTTCTTCGCCCTCCGGCACATTGCTTTCAAATTCTGCTATCCAGCCACCGCCTGCAGCAGTCATTCCGCCCCGGAAATAGAGAGTGGGGTCTATGTAATCGGGAATGCCCATGTTGTAAAGCAGCACTTCCATATGCGCATCAGGGTCGTAAAGCCCTTCCGGAATAAGATAGCAGCGCACGCCGCCGACTGTGTTGGTTCCATCCTTGAAGAGGATATTACCATCTTCATCCCGGCTTTCATAATAGCCGTCGGGAAGCGGATCGTTGTCGAGGGTAATCACAGCGGTATCCGCAGCTGCTTGGGGCGGGTTCAGCAAATCAAGATTCAGCAGCTTCTCGGTCTTGGGGTCGGTCAGCAGGCAGGCTGCCAGAATGATGCAGACCAAGACGCAGATCACAACCACCCAGATGGCAGGTCTTTTCCACTTCGCCAGATTGCGCACCCGTCCGGCCGGGTCATCCTCGCCAAAAGCAAGGGGGGTGCCGGTGAACAGGCGGTGCCCAGCCGCCAGATTCAGCAGGGTCTGGGAATAGTCGGCGCGGAATGCCTCGCCCAGCTTACGGATAACCGCTTCATCGCAGCTCATTTCCATATCCCGGCTCGCAAAGTGAAAAGCAACCCACACAAGGGGATTAAACCAGTGGATGGTCAGGGCGAGGAAGCCCAGCGCCTTGAAAATATGGTCGCCCCGGCGGATATGGTGCCGCTCGTGGGCAATGATGTAACGCCGTTCATCGGCTTCCAGATTGCTGGGCAGATAGACCGCAGGCCGGAAAAAGCCCATGACAAAAGGCGTACCGATATGGTCGGCAATGTAGATTCCTTTTCTCAGGGGTGTTGCCGCTCTGACTCTGCGGCGCAGTTTCAGGTAGGACACAGCACCGTAAAGGTGCATACCGGCAATGCCAAGGATCCAGGCAAATGCCAGATAGGTCTCCGGATCGATGCAGTTGGATGTCTGCACCAGGGGTGCTTCCGGCTGCGTATTTTCCACCTGCCACTGATCATTGGCACGGTCACCCGGTGTTTCATAAGAAATCTCCGGCAGGACTTCATTAAGCTCCACCATGGAGGAAAATTCCGTCCGTTCCGGCACAAAGCTGACGGGACTTTCAATGGAAACAGGCACCAGAAGCCGCAGCAGAACGATGCCCCAGAGGGCATAGGAAAAGATTTTCGGCGCGCCTTTCAGAAACTGACGGACACACAGCACAAAGAGGATCACGATACTGACGGTCAAGTTCAGATCCAACAGGTGCAGAAACTGGTCAACCAAAAAGTCTCTCATATCCTCACCTCCGCATCTGCTCGATAAGGTTTTTCATTTCATCGATCTCTTTGTCACTGAGCTTTTTGCGTGTGCTGAATGCAGCGAGAAAGGCCGGAAGTGAACCCTTGAATGTTTCTTCAACAAACTGCTCACTCTGCATGGCTTCAAATTCCTGCTTGGAGATGATGGCCGTAACAACGCTGTTTTCCGTCTTGAAGATACCTTTTTCGGAAAGCTTCTTCAGAACTGTATAAGTAGTGGTGCGCTTCCACTGCAATGCTTCAGCACAGAGTTTGACCAGATTGGCAGTGGTTATGGGTTCATTCTCCCAAATGAGTTCCGCAAAACGGGTCTCGATTGCACCCAGTTTTAAATCTGACATATGACTCCTCCTTTTGTCTACTCTCTGTAGACAGCTATAGTCTATCAGGAATAGACAGGTTTGTCAATGCCTTTCCAAAATCTTAATAAAATCTGAAACTGTCATTGCGAGCCATTCCACAGAATGGCGTGGCAATCCGTTCTCCTGAAAAATCTACTTTTAACACAAGAACAGTAAAAAGCCAATGTTTGGGGCCGCGGATTCCTACGGTCACTACGCAGAAATTATTGTGCGATTGCCGCTGGCAATCGACCCATTTTGATTCGCTGCGCTCTGCAACACCCTCGGAATGACATTAGCTTTCTTGACACGCTCAAAAATCCGGCTCTGACGAGCCGGATTTTCTTATTTGATTCCATTACCGCGCAGTTCGATGATCTGGTCACGCAGGACGGCAGCATACTCGTATTCCATCATGCGGGCAGCTTCCTTCATCTGCTTTTCGAGACGGGCAATTTCCTTCTCCTTCTCGGCCCTGGTCATCTTAACGCCGGTTCTGCCCTTGCGCTCGGCAGTGGGAGAGGAAATTTCGATCAGGTCGCGCACAGACTTGATGACGGTCTTAGGCACGATGCCATGCGCCTTATTGAAAGCATCCTGAATATCACGGCGGCGAGCCGTTTCGTCCATGGCAGCGCGCATAGAGGCCGTCACATTGTCGGCATACATGATGACCTTACCCTCGGCATTACGGGCGGCGCGGCCAATGGTCTGGATCAGGCTGGTTTCCGAACGGAGGAAGCCCTCCTTATCCGCATCCAGAATTGCGACCAGACTGACTTCCGGCAGATCCAGACCCTCGCGCAGCAGGTTGATTCCCACAAGGACATCGAACTTTGCCATACGCAGGTCGCGGATGATCTCCATGCGCTCCATAGCGCCGATGTCAGAGTGCATATAGCGCACCTTGATGCCGGCCTTCTGGAGATAGACCGTCAGGTCTTCTGCCATCTTCTTGGTCAGGGTGGTGACAAGGACACGTTCATTTCTCGCCGTTCTGGCGTTGATCTCGCCGATCAGGTCATCGATCTGACCGTCAATGGGACGCACCTCCACCTCAGGATCCAGCAGACCCGTAGGCCGGATCACCTGTTCTACCGTCTGGCCGGAGCGGGTGCGCTCATATTCGGCAGGTGTTGCGGAAACATAAATGACCTGATTGATCTTCTCGTCAAACTCTTTAAAGTTCAGGGGACGGTTGTCATAGGCCGAGGGCAGGCGGAAGCCGTAATTGACCAGCGCATCCTTGCGGCTGCGGTCGCCTGCGTACATGGCGCGGCACTGGGGCAATGTCACATGGCTTTCGTCGATGAACATGAGGAAATCATCGGGGAAATAATCCAGCAGTGTGGTGGGCGGTGTGCCGGGGGCACGACCCTGAATCACACGGGAGTAGTTCTCGATGCCGTTGCAGAAGCCGATCTCCGTCAGCATTTCCAGATCGTAGGCGGTGCGTTGGGCAATGCGCTGGGCTTCGATCAGCTTATTGCGGGCATTGAACCATGCCACCTGCTCATCACATTCCCGCTGGATCTCCAGCATGGCACGGTGGAGTTTTTCCCGGGATGCCACATAGTGGGAGGCGGGATAGATGGCCACATGGTCGATATAGCGCTCTGCAATGCCGGAGACTGCGTTGATCTCACTGATACGGTCGATCTCATCCCCGAAAAACTCCACACGGATAGCGCGACCCGACCAGTAGGCAGGATAGATCTCCAGCGTATCGCCCCGCAGGCGGAATTTATTTCGGGAGAAATCCAGATCGTTACGCTCGTAACGGATCTCCGTCAGTTTCCGCAGGACGCTGTCCAGCGGGTACTCGTTGCCCACACGCAGGGAAATGACCATGCTTTTATAGTCGATGGGGTCACCCAGACCGTACAGGCAGCTGACGGAGGAAACTACAATCACATCCCGCCGTTCAAAGAGGGCGGAGGTGGCACTGTGGCGCAGGCGGTCGATTTCCTCATTGACGGAGGCATCCTTTTCGATATAGGTGTCCGTATGGGCGATATAGGCTTCCGGTTGGTAGTAATCGTAATAGGATATGAAATACTCCACCGCATTGTTGGGAAAAAACTCCCGGAACTCCGAGCAGAGCTGGGCAGCAAGGGTCTTGTTATGGGCAAGCACCAGTGTGGGACGGTTCAGCTTTTCAATGACGGAAGCCATGGTAAAGGTCTTGCCGGAACCGGTAACACCCAGCAGGGTCTGTTCCCGCAGACCCCAGTTCACACCATTAACAAGTCCTGCGATGGCCTCCGGCTGGTCGCCGGAGGGACGGTAGTCCGATACTAATTGGAATCTGTCCATCCTGTTACCTCCTCGTATACCATAGCGCAGCATTCATCGGCACAGTACATGCCCGACTGGGACATGGAAACAAAGTCATTATCTGCCACGACGATGTGGTCGATCAGACCGATCTCCACAGCATCCAGCGCAACTGCAACACGGCGGGTGGTCTGAATATCCGCATCAGAAGGTACAGCGACTCCACTGGGATGATTATGCGCCAGCACAACAGAAGTGGCATTGGCTGCCAGTGCGGTCTCCACGATCCGGCGGATGGAAATTCCGGCAGAATTGACACTGCCTTCTCCGATTTCCTTACAGCTAAGTACTTTACATTTTGCATCAAGGCACAGTAGATATACGGTCTCGTTGCGCCGTCCATAGAAAAAAGGCATCAGATAACGGCCGCAGGCCTCCACTGTTGTCAAAATCACATTGCGCGCAGCGCAGTTGACCTGATAGTAGCGGCCTGCTGCTGTGATCAGGGACAGAAACACCGCCGCATTATGGCCGATTCCATTTACCTTTTCCAGTTCTTCCACAGGTGCTTCCAGAACCTGTGCCAGAGAACCGAAGCGGTTCAGCAGCGCATGGGCAATAGGATTTGTGTCGATTCTGGGAATACAGTAGAACAGCAGCAGTTCCAGAACCTGGTGTTCATCAAAATGATCCAGTCCTTCTTTGCAGAAGCGATCCTTTAAGCGCTGGCGGTGTCCATCGTGAATTGACATTATTTTCACCTCTCAGTCTTGCTATTTCCTCTTCTTTTCGTTAGAATAGGGATATGCGTCGAATTTTGTCGAATAGATCGCCGAAAGATTTCCCCGATTCTGCGCAAGATACCACCATGAGGAGGAACATCATGGAGCAAGTTCAAAATGCACTGGGAATGCTAGATCTGATGCCGCAGCCCGCGTTTTGCGTTCGCGATGGCAAAATCATCAAGGTTAATCCCGCCGCAGCCGCTTTTCTGATTGAAAACGGCTCGAATATACAATCCCTGCTGCACACCGGTGCAGAGGAATATGCAGCCTTGACAAGCGGCTGTCTTTATCTGACTCTGGCTATCGCAGGGCAGAGCGTCGGTGCCTCTGTTTCCCGGATGCAGGATTTTGATGTTTTCTGCATGGAAGAAGATCAGATGGATGCACAGCTGCAGGTCATGGCACTGGCCGCGAAAGAACTGCGCGAGCCGCTGGGCAGTCTCATGACGGTTGCAGACAAGGTGCTTGCCGATGTATCGCAGAATGATCCGAAAATGCAGGAACAGGCATCCCGGATGAACCGGAGTTTATTCCAGATGCTTCGTATCATCAGCAATATGTCCGATGCCGGACGGTATTCTGCTGATACCGGAATGCGGCAGGAAATTCGTGACATTTGCGCCATACTGGACGAGGTATTCTGCCGCGCCTGTGCGCTGGCAGAACATACTGGCGTTTCCTTGCATTACAGCGGTTATCCGGAAAGCATCTATACACTGGTAGACGAGCAAAAGCTGGAACGTATGGTTTTTAACATTCTTTCCAATGCCATCAAGTTTACGCCTGCCGGCGGCAGCATTGATGCAAAGCTGACCCGCCGCGGCAATAAAATGTTCCTTTCCGTCTGCGACAGTGGCAGCGGCATTGACGAAAATCTGAGGGGAAATCTTTTTTCCCGCTATCTTCGCCAGCCAGGTCTGGAAGACAGCCGCCATGGTCTGGGACTTGGCATGGTGCTGATCCGCAGCACTGCCGCGCTTCACGGCGGCACGGTGCTGATTGACAAGCCCGAAAACGCCGGAACCCGTATCACAGTCAGTTTTGCCATCCGGCAGAGTGATGCAACACTGCGCTCTCCCAGACTGCGGTTTGACTATGCCGGTGAGCGTGATCACGGACTGATCGAACTATCTGACGTGCTTCCGGTACATCTTTATGATCCCGGCGCTGTAAATTGATTTTTCTCTGCGCACCGCTTCTGCGGTGCGCTTTTCAACTGTTCAAATTTCAGTTTATCGCTCTCTTTCGATTGTGCATGTAGGGGCGGCGACCCGCCGCCCGTGCGGTAGAATTTAACGTATTTGCATTGGTTTTCGGCGAAATCGTAACATTTTACTGCGCGGGCGACCAATGGTCGCCCCCACGTTATCCACGGCACACAGTGCGATAAACATCAATTCATCTTACAGATAATGCTTCAAGTACTGACCTGTATAACTGGATTCCACCTGCGCGACTTCCTCAGGGGTGCCGGAGGCCACCACATAGCCGCCGCCGTCACCGCCCTCAGGGCCAAGATCAATGATATGGTCGGCTGTTTTGATAACGTCCAGATTGTGTTCGATCACCAGTACTGTATTGCCCGCATCCACAAGCTGCTGCAGCACTTCGATCAGCTTGTGCACATCTGCCGCGTGCAGGCCGGTGGTGGGTTCGTCCAGAATATAAATGGTCTTACCCGTGGAGGTTCGAGCCAGTTCTGTTGCCAGTTTGACGCGCTGGGCTTCGCCGCCGGACAGCGTGGTGCTGGACTGCCCGAGCTTTACATAGCCAAGACCAACCTCCACCATAGTCTGGGCTTTGCGGCGGATCTTCGGCAGGTTTTCAAAGAATTCCACCGCTTCTTCCGCAGTCATGTCCAGAACCTGAGAGATATTTTTACCCTTGTAGAGAACTTCCAGCGTTTCACGGTTATAGCGGGCACCGCGGCAAACTTCACAAGGCACATAGACATCTGCAAGGAAGTGCATCTCGATCTTCACCAGACCGTCACCGCAGCAGGCTTCACAGCGGCCACCCTTGACGTTGAAGCTGAACCGGCCAGGGCCATAGCCACGGATCTTGGCATCGTTTGTGGATGCAAACAGGTCGCGGATATCGTTGAAAAGGCCGGTGTAGGTAGCAGGATTGGAGCGTGGGGTGCGTCCGATAGGGCTCTGGTCAATATCGATGACCTTATCCAGATGCTCCATGCCGCACACACACTTACAGGCACCGGGACGGGTACGGGCATGGTTCAGTTTCCCAAGCAGTGTTTTATTCAGAACCTCATTGACAAGGCTGGATTTTCCGGAACCGGAAACGCCGGTAACGCAGGTCAGAGTCCCCAGGGGGATGGAAACATCCACTTCCTTCAGGTTATTTTCCGCTGCGCCTTCAACGGTCAGGAATTTTCCGTTGCCGGAGCGGCGGACACTGGGAACGGGAATTTTTTTCACACCGGACAGATACTGTCCGGTCACGGAGCGCTCATTTGCAATAATCTGCTCCATGGTGCCGGCTTCCACGATCTCACCGCCGCGGCTGCCCGCACCGGGTCCGACATCTACGATAAAATCGGCAGCACGCATGGTGTCTTCATCGTGCTCCACAACAATCAGGGTATTGCCCAGATCCCGCAAATGCTTCAGGGTTCCCAGCAGCTTGTCGTTATCGCGCTGGTGCAGGCCAATGGAGGGCTCGTCCAGAATGTAGAGCACGCCCATCAGAGACGATCCGATCTGGGTGGCCAGTCGGATACGCTGGCTCTCACCGCCGGAGAGGGTACCTGCGGCACGGGACAGGGTCAGGTAGGAAAGACCCACATCCGTCAAAAATTTCAGGCGGGAGACGATCTCACGGACGATCTGCTCCGCGATAGTGGCCATATTGCCATCCAGATGGAGGTTTTCCATAAATTCCAGACCACTGGCGATGCTCATATCGCAGAAGTCCATGATGCCAATGCCGCCGACCGTCACTGCCCGGGCAATATCGGACAAGCGGTGGCCGCCGCAGGCCGGACAGGGAGCGCTGGACATACATTCTTCCAATTCCTTGCGGGCAGAATCGGACTGGGTCTCCTTATAGCGGCGGGCAATGTTGTTCATAATGCCTTCAAAGGGCTGTTCCAGCACGCCAAAACCGGAGCCGCGATTATAGGTCATGCGCAGCTTCTCACCTTTTGTTCCGTAGAGGATCACGTCTTTTGCTTCCTCGGAAAGCTCGGAAAAGGGCACATTCAGGTCAAAATGGTACTTCTTCGCCAGTGCTTCGAAATACATGCGGAACACGCTGTCCGTGCGGGCACTCTGCCAGCCGCTGACCTGAATTGCGCCGTCCAGAATGGACTTGCTCTTATCCGGCACCACCAGATCCTCATCCGCCACAAGGCGGAAGCCCAGGCCGGTGCAGCTTGGGCAAGCACCGGCGGGATTGTTGAACGAGAACATCCGGGGTTCCAGCTCTGTCAGGCTAATGCCGCAGTCCTCACAGGCATAGTTCTGTGAAAAGCTCAGCTCTTCCTTTGTGGAGGGAAGTTCAATGATCACCAAGCCGCCGGAATGGGCACAGGCTGTTTCGATGGAATCCGTCAAACGGCGGCGCAGACCCTCCTTCAAAACCAGGCGATCCACCACCAGCTCAATATTGTGCTTCTTGTTCTTTTCCAGTTTGACCTCTTCGGTCAGGTCATAAAGGATCCCATCCACCCGCACGCGGGCAAAGCCACCCTTACGGGCATCCTCAAACACCTTCTGATGCTCACCCTTTTTGGCGCGCACCACGGGAGAGAGGACAATAAAACGGGTGCCCTCCCCCAGTGCTTCCACGCGGTCAACAATCTGGTCGATGGTCTGGCGGGAGATCTCCCTGCCGCATTTGGGGCAATGGGGTACACCGACACGCGCCCATAGAAGACGCAGATAGTCATAAATCTCCGTAACTGTACCAACTGTAGAGCGGGGATTCTTGGAGGTCGTTTTTTGGTCGATGGAAATGGCAGGAGACAATCCATCGATCGCGTCCACATCTGGTTTATCCATCTGGCCGAGGAACTGACGGGCATAGGAGGACAGGCTCTCCACATAGCGGCGCTGACCCTCCGCATAGATCGTATCAAACGCAAGGCTGGATTTACCGGAACCGGAAAGGCCGGTAAAAACCACCAGTTTATCTCTGGGAATGGTCAGATCGATATTCTTCAGATTGTTCTCTCTGGCTCCCCGAATCACAATTTTATCGTTCATAAGCTTTCTCCTGTGTGAGAATTTCGTATCTTGTATTATACCACATTTTTTTGCACTTCACAAGAGGAAATGCAAACAAAATTTCGAGTGAGATTTGTAAATTTCAGTTTGTCGTGCTGTTGCACTGCACCATCAGATATGTCATTGCGAGGAGCGCGTAGCGCGACGTGGCAATCCCCTGCTTCCATGCATCGATAAGCAGTGCAAAAACAAACATTGTACCGGGAGATTCCCACGTCGGCCATTCTGGCCTCCTCGGAATGACAGTGGTTTTCGATGGTTTCTGCACCGATTTTGCTGCTACCAACTACCAAATTACGATGTCATTGCGAGGAGCATGGCATTAAGCCATGCGACGCGGCAATCCGTATCCCTTGCAACCAAAGGATGCTGTCGCCCCAATGGGGCGACAATTTAAATTTTCAAGAGTGCGATAAACATCAATTTGAAATTCTATTGCATTCCGGATATCATTTGTGATATACTTTATTTGGTGGAGTTTGCGCCACTGTATATCACATAGGATTGAATGGTTGAATCATCATGAATGAGACTTGGTTGATTGTCGGTCTGGGAAATCCCGGCCGTGAATATGAAAAAACCCGTCATAACGCAGGTTTTCGCGCCATCGATCTGCTGGCCGAATCTTTTGGTTGCAAAATCGACCGGATGAAATTTCAGGGATTGTACACACAGGTAAACTATAAAGGAAAAAAGCTCTTCCTTTTGAAGCCCCAGACCTATATGAATCTGTCCGGTCGTAGCGTACTGCAGCTTTCTGCTTACTTTAACATCCCCCCTGCCCGCATCATCGTGATGTTCGATGACATTTCCCTTCCCGCCGGCCGGCTTCGTGTCCGTGCAGATGGTTCCGCCGGCGGACATAACGGCATCAAGTCCATTATTTCCGAGGTTGGTTCCCAGAGCTTTCCCCGTGTTAAGATCGGTGTGGGTTCAAAACCCCATCCCGAAATGGATCTGGCCGACTGGGTGCTGAGCACTTTCTCCGTGCAGGAGGAGAAGAGCCTGAAAAACGCACTGGATTGGGCCGGTGAAGCAGCTCTGTCCATCGTTGACCACGGCGTTCCCGAAGCTGCCAACCGCTACAACGGAAAGCAGTAAAAAATGCGAATAACCACGGAAAGGGGTGCAATAGTCCCCTTTCCGCGTCTTGACGTTCCCGCCTTTTTATCAAAAGTGAGGTAACTATGGAAAAACTACTCGAAATTCTAAAAACGATCCCTGAATTCAAGCAGCTGCTGGACAATGTAAAACAGCTGAACAGTGCAGCCGTGACTGGCATTGGTCAGATCAACCGCTCTCATTTGATTGCAGCGCTGCACAAGGAGATCGACCGGCCGCTGGTTATCATCTGTCAGGATGACATCGCCGCTAAACGTATGCAGGAAGAATTAAAATGCTTCCTTGGCGATACGGTTCCTGTGCTGCCTAACAGAGAATTGACTTTATATGATGCCGCTGTTGTTTCCCGTGCATGGGAACAGAAGCGGCTGCGGCAGCTTTTTGATCTGGCTTCCGGCAAGTCGCCCATCCAGATCTTCACATGGGAGTCTCTCAGTCAGCGCACCATGCCTCCTGCAACGCTGCTGCATGCTGCATTCCGTCTGGAAACGGGCAAAGAATATCCGATTGACGAGTTGCTCTCCCGCCTGAGCGCATCCGGTTACAGCCGCTCACACCTGGTCGAAGGTCCGGGACAGTTTGCCGTCCGCGGCGGCATTGTAGATATCTATTCCCCCGCTGCAAACCGTCCCGTGCGTGTGGAATTTTTTGGCGATGAGCTGGACACTATGGGCTTCTTTGATCCCGATACCCAGCGGCGCACCGATAACATCGATGAGTTGGTGGTACTGCCCGTGGGTGAGACCCAGCCCCGCCTGCACAAGGGCGGTATTGCAGGGCTTTGCGCCGATCTGAGCCGGTTGATCGCCCGCCAGAAACGGCGCAGGAATATCAACGAGGCACTGATCTCCACACTGGAAAAAGACCTGGAAAAATACGAAAACGGCCTTCAGAATCCCGCTTCCGACCGGTATATGGCGCTGATCTATCCTGAAATGGCAACTGCCATGGACTATATTCCCCATAACGCCATTCTCGCCATCTGCGATCAGGGTAATCTGCGCCGCAGTGCCCGCAGCCGCAGTGATGAAATGGGCATGCAGCTGGACAGTCTCTTGCAGGGCGGCTTGCTGGCAGGAGAACTGTGCGACTATGTGTGCCAGTGGGAGGATTTCTGCGCAGCCCTGGCAGGCCGTACCGCAGTATATTTCGATGCATTCGGCGGTACTTCCTATCCGGAAGAATGCCCTCCGAAGGTGCTCCTGCCCATGGTTGCCAAGCAGCTTCCCAGCTACGGCGGCAATCTGGACACTGCCGCATCGGATTTAAGCCACTATCAAAGGATGGAGTTTGCTTCGCTGGTTCTGTGCGGCAGCAGAAGAAGAGCCGAGCTTTTGAAAGAAATGCTCAGCACAAAGGGGCTTTCCGCCCTTCTGTGCATCCCGCTGACCACTATGCCGAAGGCCGGTCAGATCCTGCTGGCTGAGGGCACGCTTCCCTACGGTATGGAGTACCCCGATTCCAAATTGGCCATTCTTTCCGAGGGACAGCTGATCTCCAAAACCGCACCAAAGCAGAAAGCCGCCAAAAAGACTGCCACCAACCGTCAGAAGCTGAATTCCTTTACCGACCTTTCTCCCGGTGATCTGGTGGTTCACGAAAACTACGGCATCGGACGTTTTGTTGCCATGGAGCAGATCCGCGTGGACGGTGCCATTAAGGATTATGTCAAAATTGCCTACCAAGGTAGTGATACACTTTTCGTTCCCGCCACACAGCTTGACCTGGTGGGCAAGTATATCGGAGGCGGCGGTGAGGATGCCAATGTGCGGCTGAACAAGATCGGCTCCGATGCATGGCAGAAGACAAAAACCAAGGCCAGAAAAGCTGCCAAGGATATGGCTGGTGAGCTGATTCAGCTTTACGCCGCCAGAAAGCGGCAGGAGGGCTTCGCTTTTGCTGCCGATTCCCCCTGGCAGAAGGAATTTGAGGACAATTTCCCCTACCCCGAGACTGATGACCAGCTTCGCTGCATCGCAGACATCAAGCATGACATGGAGTCCCCCATTCCCATGGATCGTCTGCTGTGCGGCGATGTGGGCTTCGGTAAAACAGAGGTTGCCCTGCG
Source organism: Oscillospiraceae bacterium (assembly GCA_017537045.1). Next base: position 63,081 of record JAFYLN010000149.1, read on the forward strand.
GGCTGTAATGAAAGCGATCATGGATGGCAAACAGTGCGCCATTCTGGTTCCTACCACGGTGCTGGCGCAGCAGCATTATCAGACTGCGCTTTCCCGTTTTCGCGGCTTCCCCGTCAATATTGATGTGCTCAGCCGCTTCCGCACTCCCGCCCAGCAGAAGCGCACGATTGCCAATCTGAAAGCCGGCAGTGTGGATCTGATTATCGGCACCCATAAGCTGCTGCAAAAAACCATTGAATACAAAGATCTGGGACTTCTGATCATTGACGAGGAACAGCGGTTCGGTGTCAGTCACAAGGAGCGTCTGAAAGAGATCTCCAAGGGTGTGGATGTGCTGACCCTTTCCGCCACGCCCATTCCCAGAACACTGAATATGGCACTATCCGGCATCCGGGATATGTCCACCATTGAGGAACCGCCGGCAGACCGCTATCCCGTGCAGACCTTTGTGATGGAACACAACAATGCCATTATTGACGATGCCATTCGCCGCGAGATTGAGCGCGGCGGTCAGGTTTATTACCTGCATAACCGGGTGGAGACCATTGACCAGTGTGCTTCCGCCCTGCAAAAGCGTATCCCCGGTCTGTCCGTAGCCGTTGCCCACGGCCAGATGGGAGAAGATGAACTGGGCGATGTGATGCACGCCATGGCAGACGGTGACATTCAGGTGCTGGTATGCACCACCATTATTGAAACAGGCCTGGACATTCCCAATGCCAACACCCTCATCATCGAAAATGCGGACCGGTTCGGCCTGTCCCAGCTCCATCAGCTCCGGGGCCGCGTGGGTCGTTCCACCCGTCATGCCTATGCCTACTTCACCTACAAGCCGGACAAAAACCTGACAGAAATTGCAGAAAAGCGTCTTTCTGCCATCCGCGACTTTGCGGAATTCGGCTCCGGCTTTAAGATTGCCATGCGTGACCTGGAGATCCGCGGTGCGGGCAATCTGCTGGGTGCAGAGCAATCCGGCCACATGATGAGCGTGGGCTACGACATGTATCTGAAGCTGCTGGACGAAGCAGTTTTGGAAGAAAAGGGCGAAGCACCCAGGACACCGGACTGTACCGCCGACCTGAACGTCACGGCCAATGTGGATAAGGATTACGTTTCCCGGGGGGAGGAGCGCATGGATCTGTACCGCCGCATGGCTGCCATCCGCTCGGAAGAGGATGCGGACGATCTGCTGGATGAAATCGTAGACCGCTACGGCGAGCCGCCCAAGGGTGTTTTGAATCTGATCGACATTGCGCTGCTGCGCGCCAATGCCCGCAGCGTGGGTGTCAAGGATATCAAGCAGAAAGCAGGCGATGTTCTCTTTACCCTGACGGATCTGAATTTTGATGCCATCAGTCAGCTCTGTTCCAGAGAGGACTATAAGAACCGGCTTCTGTTCGTAGCAACAGCCAAGGAGCCGACCCTGCGGCTGAAGCTTGCCGCAGGTGTGGACAGTTTGAAGCAGAGCAAAGTCTTTATTGAGCATCTAAAAAAATTATGTAAATCTTAATATCCAGTTCCTTTCCAATTCACTTGCTTTTTTTTCAAAATATGTTACAATATATCGGCTAAAGTATTATTTTAACAAAGGAGATGATCGCTTGGGCAATTTTTCCAAACCCCGCAATGAGCAGCCGGTCAGAGTTCCCCCTGTTTCCAAAGAGGGCAAACCCTCCATCGGTGAACAAAAAGCTGCTGCCCTTGGTCAGACCGCCGAAAAACAATCTGCACTGGCCAGAAACCGGAAGATCATCCTGATTTCTGTTTGCAGCGTGGCTGTTGTTCTTTTGATCAGCGCTATTGTTTGTATCTGGTATTTCTTCGGATGGCCTGCAAATGACGGTCTGATTTTTAATAATGTGATGGTAGGCGGCATCAATCTGGGCGGCATGACCGTTGATGAAGCTAAGGCCACCCTGCACGAAGCAACTGACCATACATTTACAGAAATGGACATGGTCATTGAACTTCCGGATATCACCATGAATCTCAGCCCCGCTGATACCGGCGCAAAGCTGGATGTGGATGCAGTGGTGGACGAAGCGTTTGCATACGGACGTCTGGGCAGCTATAAGGAACGAGAAGCTATTAAGGAAGCCTCCCTTGTTTCTACCCACCATATTCCCCTGCTGAACTACCTGAATCTGGATCTTGCGTACATTAAAGGCGAGCTGGAGGATTACGGAAACCGCTACAACAGCGACTTCACCCCCTCCAAAGTCGAATTCGATATTGAAAAGCCTGTTCTGGATGCGGCAGCTGAAAACTTCAAGGAAGATGCGCCCTGCCAGGTCATGACACTGACCATCGGCACCCCCGGCCGTTATCTGAATATGGAAACGGTTTATAACCAGGTTCTGGATGCATACAGCTTTAACCAGTTCCATGTAACCACGGAAGTGGATAAACCAGAAGAACTGCCTGAGCCGCTGGACGTGCAGGCACTGCATAAAGAGCACCGCGTTGAGCCTGTAAATGCCTATATTGACAGCGAAACCTATGAGGTCGTTCCCGAAATTCTGGGCTATGACTTTGATCTGGAAAAGGCACTGCTTCAGATGGAGGAAGCCAAGTATGGCGATACCGTTCAGGTTCCTTTCCGCTATCTGCTGCCGGAGGTTTCCGGCAGTGACCTGTCTGCACTGTTGTTCCGTGACGTGCTGGGTGCATATGAAACCAAGCACACCGGCGATGAAAACCGCAACACCAATCTTCGTCTGGCCTGCGCCACGATCAACGGCATGATTCTTGGTGCTGGTGAAACATTTGATTTCAATACGGCTGTCGGTGAACGTACCGCAGCGGCCGGCTACAAGCACGCTGATGCCTACTCCAGCGGTGAGACTGTCAAGACACTGGGCGGCGGCATCTGTCAGGTGTCCTCCACGCTGTATTACTGCACGCTGGTGGCTGATCTGGAAATCGTGCAGCGCAGTCCCCACAGCTACGTTTCTTCCTATATGCCCATGGGCATGGATGCAACGGTCAGCTGGGGCGGTCCCCATTTCTCCTTCAAAAACAGCACCAATTATCCCATCCGCATTGAGGCCAAGGTCGAAGACGGCCTTGTTAAGATCCAGCTGATCGGCACCGATGAGAAAGACTACTATGTCGAGATGGACTACGAAGTCATCGGCAGCCAGTCTCCGGACACCATCTATCAGGAGATGTATCCCGACAATGCGGACGGATACAAAGACGGTCAGGTTATCACGACCGCCTATAAAGGCTATACCGTCAGAACCTACAAGCTGAAATATGACAAGCAGACCAAGGAGCTGATTGAAAAGGTAGAGGATCGGGTTTCCAAATACAAAAAGAGAGATAAGGTGATTGCTAAAATCGTTCCTTATCCCACCCAGCCGCCTGCCCCCGCTCCCGAGCCCGAACCTGCACCTGCACCTGCCGATCCCGCGCCGGATTCTTCATCATCGAATTCTGCATCATCAAGCTCTTCTTCCGGATAAAGCATGCAAAAACAGGCATTACCCTTTCGGTAATGCCTGTTTGATCATTTTGCGCGGATATCCAGATGGTAATCCACAAGTCCCGCTGCGCTGTTTTCGATCTCAATGCTGTAAGCAAGGTCGATCATGCCCCCGTCCGGCACGATGTCGAAAAATACCTGTTTCGCTGTAACTGCCAGCAGCAGTGCACCGAAATCCAGCTGATACAGAGATTCATGACGCGCACCCTCCTGAAACACCATTTCAGAACGGAGCTTGCCTGTCCGGCGGAGCGTCACTTTACCCGGCTCAACACGGAAGGTTGTGGTCACGCCGGCCAATCCGGTGAGTTCACTTTCCTCATAGCTGATATCCCAGCCTCCGTCTACCAGTTCCATGGTGCCTTCTGTCACCAGCTCGATCACATCCGGCTCCTGATCCTCATAGGACTGTTGTCCCCGGATGCGCAGTACCACTTCCTGCTTCATTCACAAGCCTCCACTGCCAACTGCAGCAGTTCATCGATCAGCTGGCTATAGGGAATGCCGCTGGCGGCAAAAAGCTTGGGGTACATGGAAATGGAAGTAAAGCCCGGCAGGGTGTTGATCTCGTTAAAGACGATGCGGTTGTCCGCATGGGTCACAAAGAAATCCACACGGCTCAGACCCTGACAGCCGATGGCACTGTAGACCTTAACCGCCAGTTCCCGAACTTCTTCTTCCACTTCCTCGCTGATGCGGGCGGGGATGTAGGCAGTGGAGGTGTCGGTGACGTACTTTGCTTCGTAATCATAAAATTCTGCGCCGGAGTCGATCTCACCGCAGATGGATGCGGCAGGATTGTCGTTACCCATGACCGCAACTTCGATCTCGCGGCCATCGATAAATTCTTCAACCAGAATCTTATTGTCATATACAGCGGCAGCAGCCAGCGCAGCAGACAGTGCCTCGCGGTTTGCAGCCTTGCTGACACCCACAGAAGAGCCGGTTCCGGCGGGCTTGACAAACATGGGATAGGTAAATTTCTTTTCCAGCACATCCATCATCTGCTCCATTCGGTACTCCAGCTCGCCCTTACGCACCAGATGCCATGCAGCCTGCGGCACGCCGGCATGGTCGACAACCAGCTTTGTCAGAGTCTTGTCCATGGAAACAGCGGAAGCTGCAATGTGCGGACCCACATATGGAATGCCTGCCAACTGCAGCAAGCCTTGAACGGCACCGTCCTCGCAGTTTTCACCGTGCATGACCGGGAACACCACATCAATACGCTCGCGCACCACGCAGTCGCCCTCAAAGCGCAGCAGCCCCTGCCCGCGAATGGGTGAAATGGCTGCCCGGCGATTTTCCGGATTGTCCTGCCATGTACCGGCGGGCAGCTCGGAATAATCCTTACCACCGAAGAACAGCCAGTCGCCGTCCTTGGTAATACCCACAGGGAAAACATTATATTTTTCATGGTTAATGTTGTTCAGCACAGACTCGGCAGAGCGAAGAGATACCTCATGCTCCGGACTAATGCCGCCGAACAAAATACATACACTGAGTTTCTTCACGATAAATCCCTCATTTTCTAGAAATCACAATATTGCAATCTATTGATTATTTGCTATAATAGGATGCAACAACCCCCAAGGAGACACCCTATGCAAATTGATTTGACAACCAAAGAATTCCGTCATCTTCTGGATCTGGTATACATCGGAAACTGGGTTCTGAATTCTACCCGAGGAGATGACCGGTTTGCGGCTTATGACGATTTGGAAAGCAAATTATTTGATCTTTGCCGCTATCATAAAATGGATATTCTGACAGAAGACTGGAACGGTATTCCGGTTCCCTCCAAGGCCTATGTGGAGGGCGGCATTCATGAAGCCATTGCCTACTATGAGGACAATATATTCTATGAGATTCTGGCAGAAGAATTGTCCAGGCGGGATATGGCTTATCCCGAAATCAATGAAGATAATTACGACGAGATCATCTGCCGGATGAACCGCTATATGAGTGAATTTCAGGCTTCCGGTGTCGATCATCTGGTTTTAGAAGATTGAGTTTGAAAACGTGCCGCATAGCGGCACGTTTTTTATTCACTTCAGCAGCGCTTCACCGGCACGGTAGATATCACCTGCGCCGACGGTCAGGATCAGATCACCGGGGCGGGCATTGGCCTGCAGCCATGCGGTAACCTCCGGAAGCGTTTCACAGAACACGCAGCCGGGAATCTTCTCGGCAAGGTCAGCAGAAGAGATCCCAACCGTATTACGCTCCCGGGCGGCATAAATCTCTGCCAGAATTACCTGATCGGGCTTTTGCAGCTCCCGGACAAAGTCATTAAACAGGGCGTGGGTTCGGGTATAGGTATGGGGCTGGAAGGCCACGATCACGCGTTTGTAATCCATGGTCTTGACTGCATCAAAGGTGGCAGCCAGTTCACCCGGATGGTGGGCATAGTCATCATAGACATCCGCACCATTAAATGTACCCTTATATTCCATGCGGCGGCCTGCGCCATGGAAGGTTGCAAGGCCACGGGCACACACATCACCGGGAACACCCAGCATCCATGCCGTGCCGGCAGCTGCCAGTGCATTGATGGCATTATGCCGGCCGACCACGCCCAGATTCAGGTGGCAGTAGTATTCCCCGCCGCAGATCACATCATAACTGCGGTAATCATCGGTGATATTACGGACGTGGATGGTGTTATGCGCATCAAGGCCGAAAGTGGTATAGTTCAAGCCTTGCATGGCATCGACGGTATTGGCATCATCACCGTTGGCCAGAATGCCGTGGCTGGAAATTTCCGCGAACTTATGGAAGGACGCTTCAATCGCCTGCAGATCCTTGAAATAGTCCAAATGGTCTTCTTCAATATTCAGGATAACAGCAAGCGTGGGGAAAAAATTCAGGAAAGAATCGCAATACTCACAGCTTTCCAGAATGATGGTGTCGCCGCTGCCCACACGGTGGCCTGCATGCAGCAGGGGCAGATAACCACCGATCATAACGGTAGGATCACTTTCCGCTTCCATCATGATGTGGGTCACCATGGAGGTGGTGGTGGTTTTGCCATGGGTGCCGGAAATGCAGATGGCATTTTTATAGGACTTCATGATCTCGCCCCATGCCTGCGCACGCTCAAAAACCGGAATACCGGCAGCACGGGCAGCAGCGATCTCTGGATTGTCGTTATGCGCTGCGGCGGTGCGGATAATACAGTCAGCCCCCTGAATATTCTCAGCCCGGTGGCCAATCTTCACCTCGATGCCTTTGCTGATCAGTTCATCTGTAGAAACGGAAGCATTCATATCTGAGCCCGTAACCAGCATGCCCATACCCTTCAGCACCAGGCCAAGCGGACGCATGGAAACGCCGCCAATGCCAACCAGATGCACATGCTTTCCCGGAGTCAGATAATCTTCCATACGCTTGTTATGTTTAGCCATGTATATCAAATCTCCCGATGTTGGTTTCATATTCCAATAACCTGTTTATTATATAGCATTCTTAAGAATTTTACAACTACAAAAGTATGGTTTTCTCCTCAAATTTCATCATTTTTCCCGTTTCTGCCCACGTCAAAAGGACATTTGTTCTCCTTTTCCCAATTTCTTCCAAAAAGAAGGCTCCCACTGCGGGAGCCTTCTTTGGTTCATGAAGTTATTATGCTTACTTCTGCTTTGCACGGATGATGAGCAGGATCACATACATCATCACAAGGCAGATAGGCAGAACGATCAGTGCGCTCTGGATGAAACCGGCCAGCAGGAAGCCTACGAAGGAAATGCCTGCGGACAGCATCGCGTAGGGCAGCTGCGTATTAACGTGGTTGATGTGGTCACACTGGGCACCGGTGGAAGCCATAATGGTGGTGTCGGAGATGGGAGAGCAGTGGTCGCCGCAGACAGCACCGGCCAGACATGCGGAAACAGCAATGATCATCAGCTCGCCGCTGGGGAATACGGAACAGACGATGGGCAGCAGCACACCGAAGGTACCCCAGGAGGTGCCGGTGGCGAAGGCCAGACCAATGGCGATCACAAATACGATCGCCGGCAGCAGGTTTGCCAGTGCACTGGCGGAGGTGCGGACAAACTCAGCAACAAAGATGGTTGCGCCCAGCTGAGCAGTGACACCGGACAGGGTCCATGCGAAGGTCAGGATCAGAATGGCGGGAACCATCTGCTTGAAGCCCTCGGAGAAGGATTCGGTGAACTGCTTGATGGTGATGACCTTGCGGGGGATGTAGAAGCAGAAGGTAACAATCAGCGCCACAAACGAGCCAAGAACCAGACCCATAGAAGAGTCACAGTCACCAAATGCACCGATAAAGTCCATATAGTAACTGGAATTAACATCAAAGAAACCGCCGGTATAAACCATGGTCAGGACACAGGAAACGATCAGTGCCACAATGGGCAGCACCAGATCCATGACGGTGCCGTTGGGGTTGCCTTCTTCACCTTCTGTATTTGCATAGGGGCGGGCTGCAGTGGTGTAGATGTCGCCGTTCATGGCGTTGGTTTCATGGAGCTTCATGGATCCGAATTCGACCTTCATCAGGCTCATCATGATGACCATTGCCAGCGTCAGCAGTGCATAGAAGTTATAGGGGATGGAGCTGATGAACAGGCTCAGGCCCTGACCCTCGGGTGCAACGCTGGAAACAGCGGCTGCCCAGGAGGAGATAGGTGCGATGATGCAGACGGGAGCTGCGGTGGCATCGATGAGGAATGCCAGCTTGGCGCGGGAGATCTGGTGCTTGTCGGTGACAGGACGCATAACGGAGCCGACGGTGAGGCAGTTGAAGTAGTCATCAATAAAGATCAGCATACCCAGAACTGCAGTGGAGATCAGGGCTCCAACGCGGGTCTTGATATGGGTTTCTGCCCAGCGGCCATAGGCAGCGGAGCCGCCGGCCTTGTTGACCAGACTGACCATCATGCCCAGCACTACCAGAAAAATCAGAATACCTACGCTTCCGGAATCTGCCAGATTGCCGACCATCACATCGAAGGTGTTGGTGACCATACCCCAGAGGTTAAAATTGCTGTAGATCAGCGCACCGGACAGGATTCCGATGAACAGGGAGGAGTAAACCTCCTTGGTGATCAGCGCAAGGGCAATGGCAATGAGGGGAGGCAGCAATGACCAAGCTGTGGCATAAGTGGAAATGCTCTCACGCACAGTTTCCAATGCCTGCGCAATATTGCTTTCAAAATCCGGATCTGTGTTAACATTAGACTTATAGCTGTCCGTGTCCAGGTAGCCCAGTGCGGTATCGTAGTCGGTATAGTCTGCAGCACTGGCATTCAGTGCAAGGCCGATCAGCAGGGTCATTGCCAGGATCAGCAGCAGAATTGTTCTTGTCGTTCTCTTCATTTTCTTTTTCTTCCTTTCTTTTTCAAACAAAAAACCGTGAACTTGGAACATTCCAACATTCACGGCCGCAGGCAAAATCTGCCCAGAGACAACGAATGATAGCGCTCCACTTTCGTGACAGTCCGACGGATTTTCTCCGGCGAACCAGCATTCTCTGCAGCGGGACCAGAAAACACTTCGGCGGTTTACCCTTTCTTTCCGGCCGGGATCCCGTCCCCTCTGGCCGAAAATACTGATGTGCACCGCACCTCTATCGATTCACAATTTTTTAATTACAGCGAGTATAGCACCGCAGCCGTCTGCTGTCAATACTTTTTTCACAATTTGTTTACAATCTCTGCCGCCATTTCCTGCCGGCTGTGACGTAAATATGGAGCTTCCCACCCGCGCCATCCTATGCTCTGGCAGCAGTACATGTGCAAAAGCCCGGATGCCGAAGCATCCGGGCTTTCCAGACTGTCAAAAACTGTCATTGCGAGCCAGTCCTCAGACTGGCGTGGCAATCAGTTCTTCTGAAATAGTTGCAACTTAATCCTAAAATCATTAAAAAGCCAACATTTTTGGATGCGGATTCCCACGGTCGCTACGTGCAAATTATTGTGCGATTGCCGCTGGCAATCGACCCATTTTGATTCGCTGCGCTCTGCAACACCCTCGGAATGACATTGGCTTTTTTGACACGCTCAAAAGCAATTACTCAACGCAGACTGTGCCGTCTTCATGAACGGTGATGGACATGCCATCCTGCACAAAGTCCAAAAATTCCTCGCCGAGACTGTCCACAACAGGCATGGACACACCCTCCAGCCAGACAGAAGCCAGAATAGAACCTGCTGCTGCCAAACTGTCAATGGGCTTACTGAACAGCATGCATGCCGGCTGGCGCTCCATGGCGCAGGCGCAGTACAGCACCAGACCGCCGGTGGTGGAACCAATGGTCTGAGGCAGGCACAAAGCCTTGCCCAGCATCTGTTTGTTATACAGGTCTGGATTATTCTGATCGCCGCAGGTAGCCTTCTTATCACCGAACTGCAGGGCTTTCTGGAACGATGCCAGTGTATTCAATCCGCCATGGCTGACCAGCGCGGGAGCGGTAGCAGTACCGGGAGCAACAACGCGTCCTTTGAACATTCTCATAATTCATTACGCTCCTTTCGTGATTCGCTGGAGGATCTGTGCCTCGGTGTAATAGCGTGCGGTGGTATAGGTACGCAGCTTATTGGAGCAGGTGATGACGGGCATCTTGCCTGCCAGAGGATTATTCATATACATCAGCGGGCAGATATAACTGAGGATAACACCGGTTGCCTTCAGGCGGGCTGCATACTCGGTCTTTTCAAATTCTGCCTTAACGGCGGGTGCCGTGGTAAAGACGGTGGGAATCAGAACCTTGGTATTGCCTGCGGCTTTCAGACCCTCTTCCACGGCCACTGTCCAGTCCTTAAGCTGCTGCAGGCTCATGTGGGGACAGCCAATGAAGCAGAGCTTGGGTTTCGCATCAGGATTCTTCCAGATAACAGGATAATTGTCCTGCACACGCTGCAGTTCCGCATCGTCTATAACATAGACCTGTGCGCCGGGAGCCACCAGCGAGGCACCCAGCTCCTTGGCTTCGGGGGTCAGGTTTTCGATGTGATACAAGCCGACTGCGCCGTTGGAGGCGGTAGCTGCACCGAAATCCTTCAGGTAAGCGCAGTTTTCATCGTTCAGCTCGGTGCCCAGCCACGGCTCCATGCCGGTAATGAAGGGAACATCCTCCATGACCTTCATACCGATGGCGGAGCCCAGCAGCTGTGCTTCGGGCTTTCTGGTGGTCTTGACCTGCACGATCCAGGTGGCTTTTCTTCCCTCGTCAGTCAGCAGACCGAAATGGGGCACGAAGCCGGCGATGGAGCCCATGATATCCATGATGCCGGAGTTGCGGTTGCAGCGGGCACCCAGAACGGAGTTGGCATAGACGACGGCGGAGGATTCTGCCCAGCTGAGAACTTCGCCCTTCTTGGGCTTGTTTCCCACCTGATCCAGATAGCAGGCGCAGGTAAAGGCATCCTCATTCATGAGACCCAGCTCCGTCAGCTGCTTTTCGTAATCTTCCTGCTTGGAATACATGAAGTTGTTGAAAATGAAGTTCTGCAGGAAGTTAGCAGGAACGTTCTTGTCCAGAGGACGGGGGTCAACGGAAAACTTCTGGCCGGAAACAGCACCTGCATCAATGAGCTGCTGCATCAGGTCGAAGACGGGCTTCATCATTTTCAGGCCGAAAGAGGTAACGAGATGATTAAAATTAGAGGTAACAGGCACCATTTTGTCCGCGCCGAAGGTTTCACCGTACATGACCAGAGTCTTCATGACCTTGGCCATAGTTTCGCCCTTGGAGCCGTTCAGGATCGCCTGCTGTTCGTCGGTTAAGTACATTTTATTTCCTCCTCAGACATCAGAGTTTCATGCAGACATCCCATGCCTGCCAGATGACGGTGCGCAGGTTGCCCACCTTGCAGGCATCGCCGATGACATGAACATGCTTTGCCTTCTCTGCCAGCGGTGCGGGTCTGTAGCCGGTGGAAAGGATGACGGAATCGGCTGCGATCTTATACTGCATGCCGTTCTTATCCTGCACCATAACGCCATCGTCCAGAACCTCACAGAGCTTCGTCTCCAGATGGACAGGCACTTCGTTTGCCTTGAAGAAGTCGCGCAGGAAGCTGGTGTTGGCAAGGCAGATGCCGGGGGTAACCACCAGATCGTCCATCATTTCCACGATGGTCGGCTTTTTACCCTGCAGATACAGTTCATAGGCGATCTCACAGCCGGTCAGGCCGCCGCCGATGATGGTGACATTCTCGCCGACCTCACGCTTGCCCAGTAGGAAATCGATGGCCTGAATGCCCTTGTCGATGCCGGGAACGGGGATGCGGTTGGGGGTGGAGCCGGTGGCAATAATGACTTCGTCGGCTTCCACCACGGTCAGGCTCTTAACCTCAGCGTTCAGCTTAACTTCGATGTTGGGGTACTTGGCAATCTCACGGCGGTACCATGCGATCAGGTCGCGATCCTTTTCCTTGAAAGAGGGCGCTGCCGCTGCGATGAACACGCCGCCCAGCTTGCCGGACTTTTCGTACAGTGTCACCTTGTGGCCCCGCTTAGCGCAGACGATGGCAGCCTCCATGCCGCCGATACCGCCGCCGATAACAGCAATATTCTTAGGTCTGCGGGCGGGCTTGATGTAGTGCTTCTTGGACTGCATGGTCTGGGCATTGATGGCGCAGCGGGCAAGTCCCATGGTATCGGTCAGATCCTGGGTATTATAGTGACCCTTGGAGGAAGAGAAGTTGAAGCAGCCGCTATGGCAGCAGATACAGGGACGGATATCTTCCAGGCGATCCTCGATCAGCTTAGTGATCCATTCGGGGTCAGCCAGGAACTGGCGGGCAACACCCATGCCGTCGATCTTGCCCTCTGCAATGGCAGCCGCAGCCACATCCGGCTCCATACGGCCAGCGCAGACCACGGGAATGTCCACAAACTTTTTAATATGGGCAACATCATCCAGATTGCAGTTCTGGGGCATATACATGGGCGGATGTGCCCAGTACCAGCTATCGTAAGTACCGTTATCAGCATTGAGCATATCGTAGCCTGCATCCTGCAGATACCTGGCAGCGCGCTCGGACTCGGCCATGTCGCGGCCCATTTCCTTGGCATCCTCGCCGGGAACGATGCCTTCGGCAAAGCCCTTCAGCTTGGATTCCACGGAGTAACGCAGAGAGACGGGGAAATCATCGCCGCAGGCCTCCTTGATGGCATGGACGACCTCGGCTGCGAAGCGGTAGCGGTTTTCAAAGCTGCCGCCGTACTCGTCGGTACGCTTGTTGAAGAATTCAATGGCAAACTGATCCAGTAGGTAGCCTTCGTGAACAGCGTGGACTTCTACACCGTCAACACCTGCATCCTTGCAGAGCTTGGCAGTCTTGGCAAAGGCCTCGATGATCTCATGGATCTGCTCCCTGGTCATTTCAGGAACGATAATATCCGGTGCCCAGCGGGCGGGCTGTGCGCTGGGAGATGCCAGCTCGTGGCTGGTATCGATGATGGGTTTGACCAGCGCACGGGTGAACTTATTCTTATGCAGGGGGCCAACCAGTTCCGTGATTGCCCAGCTGCGGCCCATACCGGCGGTAAGCTGGATGAAGAGCTTGGCACCGGTCTTATGGATCTCATCCATAAATACTTTCAGTTCTTCGAACATCTTGGGATTCTGCCACAGCCACTTGCCCCAGAAGGTATCACGCAGAGGTGCGATGCCGGGAATGATCAGACCAACATTGTTGTTGGCGCGCTCCAGAAACAGCTTGGCAGCCTCCTTGTCGAAGCCGCAGCCGGTCAGCTCAAACCAGCCAAACAGAGAAGTACCGCCCATGGGACACATGACAATGCGGTTTTTGATCTCCACATTGCCGATTTTCCACGGGGTAAACAGGGCATCATATTTTGCATCCATTGTTTGCATCCGCTCCTTTATATTTGGATTTCTGTTTTTATTATACTGCCTTTACTATTTCTGTCAAGTTTTATCGATTTTTGTATACGGATATGGATGGAATACCGAACCTGGCGCACCATATGCTGATACGGGGTGATACTATGAAAAACACAAAAATCAGAACATATGCTTTCTGGATTCTGCTGGCAGAAGCAGCCGGTTTACTCTCCGGACTTCTGAGCCGTGCGGGAAGCGAGACCTTTTCAGAATCCGTCAACCAGCCGCCACTATCGCCGCCTGCGATTGTCTTTCCCATTGTATGGACAATCCTGTATGCCCTGATGGGTATCAGCGCAGCGAGGATCAATCTCGCGCCGCAATCGCCCCTGCGCAGCCGGGGGCTGAATCTGTTCGTCGCGCAGCTCGTCGTGAATTTCTTCTGGAGTCTGATCTTCTTCAACGCAAAAGCGTATGGCTTCGCGTTTTTATGGCTGCTTCTGCTCTGGTTTCTGGTTCTGTGGATGATCCTGACCTTTTGGAAAGTCGATCCGCTGGCAGCATTGCTTCAGATCCCCTACCTGCTGTGGCTGACCTTTGCGGCATACCTGAGTTATGGGGTCTGGATGCTGAATTGACAGAAAATTGATGTTTATCGCACTGTGTGCCGTGGACAACGTAGGGGCGACCATTGGTCGCCCGCGCAGAGAAATGTTGCGAACTCGCATTGGATTTCGGCGAATTCGTAACATTGTACCGCCGGGCGGCGGGTCGCCGCCCCTA
>JAFYLN010000150.1 GCA_017537045.1 Oscillospiraceae bacterium
AAAAAACTTGAAAAAGCCAGACAATGTGGTATAATCGTTCTGTTAGATTGGCTTACTGTTCCCTCCCGCATAAAATCAACCAATCACCACGTCATATATACATTTTCAAAGGAGAATACACATACATGAAACTTGGTATCGGAATCTGATGCCCAATTTCGCATGTTAATGAGTCTCCATTAGTTCCGATATTACCCCATATCATGGCGGTTTTGCAAATTTCCGAAATCATAAAACTCCATGCCTTTTCACCAACCACCATACCAAAGTGGTGTAAAAATGGTGTATGTACCAATGCAAGACATGGATTCAACGCACACAAAAAGCCTGCTGCAATTGCGCAGCAGGCTTTCTTGATTATTTCTAGCATAGTTCACGGAATATCAGACCCACTTAGCCTAGTAATCTCGCAAGCACCATGGCAATAGCCGTACTGCTCAACGTGCCCACCAAATAGGTCTACGCAAATTTCTTCTTTGACAACTCTTCATAGCTATCTAAGTTTTCACGTCTGGACACATGCCGTATCCATAATTTCCACAACAAGAGGGGGAATTATTCTACCTAATCTATATACGCCGCATTTCCTCCAATGCTGCAATCGATAAATTACGAATAGTAAATATATCCGCCGTTTTTAGTGTTGTATCAATACTTTGACGATAGATTCCAAGGATATCCGATAGAGTCTGCGGAATACCCCGTCCTTTTCCTTCTGTGATAAAATAGGTCTTGTTTTTTCGCTTTCCTGATTTTCGTTTATCAGAAGTTGTAAATGGATATTCACCTAACTGCTTTAGATCATCAAGCGGCAAATTTTTCTTCTTCGAATTCTCAACATTCTGATCGAACTCAGACTTCAACAAAATAAGTTCGTTTATTTCACCTGCCATCAATTCACAGTCAAACAAAATATCTTCATCTGAAATTGGGTAAAGCAGTCCTGTCAGCAGCATAATCTGGTTTTGACGTGTTGTATGTCGCAAAGCCATCAATACCGCCATACCAATCAGATTATTGATGGTCCGATCGCGGTCTATATTACCAGAATTGAACAAAATCGGATACCCAATGTCTGCATCAGCTAAATCAGACGCCGCCCGTGCCCTATGGTATGCGACACCATCCTGGCCTCCGGTATTTTTGCCATCTAATTGGATATTACAAGAGCCAACGCCAATACCACCATGGGTCTGAATTGGATGGGTACATATTGAAAACAGACGATAATACAGATAAGCAGCCTCGGGTCTATAAAAAAGCCCCTGAACCTGATCTCCTCCACAAAAATCCACTTCAAATTTCATGGCATCCGCAAAAATTACATTCAGTATCTTTGTGATTTTATTCCAGTATTTCTGAATTGCGCTTCGCTCATCATCAGGATATTTTCTTGAGCCCTTAAGATCAATAATCAGCGCTGAATACTGATTTTCCATATCACTCACCTCACGCAACTATAATCCTTGTATTGAATAATGAATCATTATCTCAAATTATAATTGCTTTGCCTATAAAAGTACAGTATAATATTACATATCGCTCAACTCCTGCAACGGTACAGCAGATATCTTTATTACCCTACTTCCATAAATAATCCAACGAGGTGAGTATGCATGAGCAAATCTAAAAGCAACCTAGATGACCTGGAATTCAAAATTGAAATTGCTACTCAAACACTGGAACGTAATATCGGTTTCGTATCCAATTGTGATAATAAGACTTCTATCGTATTAACTGCATTTGGTGTTCTTTTTACTATTCTTCTTTCAGATGATGGCATCCAGAATCTTTATTCTATCATTTCTGCCTGTCTAACCGAATTATCATTTACGAACTTTGTCTATTTCATCCTCTTGATGATTTCGATTATCGTAACAATAATTGGTATAATCAAACTAGGTCGCATTTTGATTCCTAACACATCAGCAACATATTCCACGCTTATTTTCTTTTCCGGCATTCAAGAAGAGAAAAATCACACCAAGTATTACAACCGTTTTTGTTCTATGACACAAGAAGATTTATTACAGGATTTAACTCGCGAGATATATGAGAATGCTGCTATAGCTACCAAAAAGTACGAACAATATACATCTGGTTTCAAGTTCTCCACTATTGGCTTTGCGATGTTTATGATAGTGTACATTCTCGGTGTCGTTATCTACTAAATCCCTGTCCTTTCAAATGCGCCCCCTGCTTTCCCCTCCTCTGCCACATCTCTTTATCCACGTTCCCCAATGCAGAGGGGATTGGAGAGGAAATGTAACCACTGAACAAATATGAACGCCCGATCTTTACAGCTTACTGTAGAAATCGGGCGTTAATTTATTCAAGAATCGCCTCGATCTGGTGATTGACGATTTTTGACACAAAGCATTCTATGGTATACGATGATACGGGCACAGAGAAAAGGATAACAGAAATGGAGTAGGCGGGGAGCCTACTCCATTTCAAATATCCTCATTTTCGCAGAGCCAATCCATTGTGACATTTAGGGCTTTTGCCAATGCCAATAATTCTCCGTCACAGACATGGCGTTGATTTTTTTCTATTCTGGATACGATCAAGGTTGTCATTTCGATACCCATCAAATTAATCTTTCGAGCAAGGTCCCCCTGCGTCAAAGGTGGCTTGTGCAGTGCTCTGGCAATTCTGACCCGGTCTCCACAAATATTGCCCTGTATTAAGAAATTCTTTCCCATGGTAGCCTAACTCCAAATAATATCTGATACGGATAACAAATATCCGTTACCTTGATTTTATCGAAAATTATGCTACAATAAAAAATATATCGGATAATAATTATCTTTTAAAGATAATTATTGAAGAAAAAGGAGGATTATATCATGTATTGTCCGGAATGCGGCCAGCGTTTGATGGAGAATCAGAAATTCTGCTCTGAATGCGGAACGAAGATTCCCTATATCAATCCCAGTGCTGCAGTACAACAGTCAATCCAGAATTCAGCGGAAGCCGTTGTCTCCAATACCGTCATGCAGGGCTTGCCTGACTTTTCCACGTATGTGGATCGGTATGTCAGCGAGGTATCTACGTTTACCAGTGCAAACTCTCTGATTCATGGTGCAAAACCCCTGCGCATAAAGTGGATCACCTTTGCGGCGCTGACTGTTCTTGGCTACTTTATTTCGGGACCGTTGAGTTTCATTCTTGCTTTTTTGGTGACGATCCTTGCTTTTCGAATCATCTTGCCTCTTGTGCTCATTAAAAGATGTAGCCGGAAGTATGATACCCAGGGGCATACCGTGGATCTTGATGATTTGGCGATCTTCCTGGAAAAGAATCTGGATGTCAATTATTTCTCTGCGTGGGAACGTGGAACCCCTTCTGTTATGGGAATGAAAAAATCTGGTTTTTTGCTTGTCCGCTGTTTGTTTAATCAGAAAACCTATCATCGTGTTCTTTTTGATCAGGATGATATGAGCTTCTATAAAATTGAAACATCTGGCGTAACAGCTAAGGAGCGGTTAAAGGATGGCGGAGACAGAAATCCGAATCTCATGTATAAGTCTGATTATGTTGTGCGTCCGATTCTGGAAGCAGCGATGAAGTATTACTTCACTTATGTTGCCAAATAAAAGGGGGAATATGTAATGAAATGCCCGAAGTGTCAAGCGGAGGTTGCGGCAGGGCATAAATTCTGTATGTCATGCGGTGCTCCTGTCCCTGCGCTTATGAATTCTACAGAGCATTTGGAAGAAAAACTTTCCCCTAAATCTGTTAAGGAAAATAAGAAGCGCCGAACTCCGAAGAAGATAGTACTGATTGCTTTGGCTTGTGTACTTGTTGCTATTGTTGCGATTGCTTTTGGAGATTTGGATTCCTATTTTCAGGACCCAATAAACCTTGACAACAATCCTGTGGGTGGGGAATCTGCTTCTGATCAAATGACGGATTCTACCACTCCAGCAGAAGAAGCAGCTACGCAAACTGAATGGGTCGAAAGCGGTGACAAACCAGACACATATTATTCCAGAGCCTACGAGGTTGCAGTTTCTGAATACAGCAAGTACCTTGAGCTAATGGAATGCAGTGACTTTATGCAGGAAGCATATGCGAATGAGATTACATTGGATATGCTCAACCGGCAGCCAGAGTATTACGAAGATATGGAAGTATACTTTGGCGGCACGGTTCTTCAGGCAATTTATGATTCGGATAATCCGTCCAATGTGGAACTAAGAATTCGCGATATTAATTCTGAGTCTGAGCAGAACGTAGTCTATGTGAGATATACTTTAAAAAGTGGAGAGCTTAGAATTCTTGAAGGTGACTACGTGGATATGTATGGCCTGGCTAAGGGGTTGATTTCCTATGAATCTGTCAGAGGTGATCAAATTACTATTCCTCTGATTGATGCAAAATATTTATATGCTTATGCTGAAGTGGAAGGCTCCTTGGATACACCTGCCATGAAAACCTTTAAGAGCAGAGTTTATGGCTATTTTGTATCAGAGGATGGTGCGAACTTTTCCTTCGAGGAGCAGGAAGACATAACGGATAGTGCTGTATCTTCGTGGTCAGATGCCACGGAGTATGGAGATTGCATTGTTGCCTACTATTCGCCGGAAATGGGCTGGGATCCCGACAATCCGCCGCCATTTTATCGGGTTGTGGCATTCAGTGATGGTACGATGGTTATTTTTGAACCAAGTGAGCATGCCATTGAAGGAATATATGCCCTGGATGATGGTACATACACAAAGTACATTCCGGTTCGAGAAAGTAATGTGCCCCAAGTGACTGGTGGGAAAGCCGCTCAGGAGATGTACATTGGAGACTGGGGTGACGAGGTAAGCCAAAGAGCGAGCATGTCTGTAGCTTTTGAGGACGATATCTTCGTATTTGTTATTACTTGGGCTAACAGTGCAAGCACCACCGCAGAGTGGATCCTGTATGGTGAGTATGATTACGAAAGTGGCTATGTCAATTATAGTGATGGTATATACACCATGTGGGAAATGGAAGATGAATACAGTGATCCAGTAGAAAACGTTCAGTATACTGATGGCTATGGCCGATTCCGTATTGAAGATGGTTATATGTATTGGGATGATTTTCGAAACCATGCTGGTGCTACCTGCCAATTTGTAAAAATCGACTAATGAACTACTAACTAGAACCCCTATGACACACAATGTCATAGGGGTTTAATTAATTACTTGCCGGGTTGCCGGGTTAAATGAAAATGCGTTTACAGTATTGGATGAAACAACTGCTGATGACGGTTGAATTCTGCGACCGGACAGATCCAAAAGAACCCGGCAACGTGGCAACCGTAAACTCCCCCCGGTCAGATATATATTATTTCCTTGAATACATGGATCACCATGTGAAAACAAAAGGAGATAATACTATGCTGAAACATACCTGTGTCCACTGCGGCTGCGTCCTGGGGGATGACGAGGCCTTTACCTTCGAGGCTGAGATCTACTGTGAGGAATGCCTGGATGAGCTGACCACCTTCTGTGACAACTGCGGCCGCCGCATCTTCCGGGACAACAACGAGGGCGACGCCACCATCACTTTGTGCAGCCGATGCTACAGTGACCATTATGTGGCCTGCGATCGCTGCGGCCGCCTGATCCGGCAGGAGGACGCCTGTTACGAAGATGATGACGAAGATGTCCCTTACTGCGTCAATTGCCACCAGCAATCCGCCTGGATCCACAGCTATAACTTCAAGCCGGAGCCTGTGTTCTACGGTGCAGGCCACCGCTACTTCGGCGTAGAGCTGGAGGTGGATGAAGGCGGCGAGGAGCAGGTCAATGCCAAGAAGGTGGCGGAGCTTGCACCTGACCGCATCTACTGCAAGCACGATGGCAGCTTGAACGAGGGCTTCGAAATCGTGACCCATCCCATGACCCTGGAATATCACTGTACCCAGATGCCCTGGGAGAAAATCACCGAGGTTCTCAAGAAAATGGGCTACCGTTCCCATCAGACCAGCACTGCTGGTCTGCACATCCATGTCAACCGTACCTCTTTGGGCTATACCTACGACGCGCAGGATGAGGTCATTGCCCGGATCCTCTTCCTCGTGGAGAAGTTCTGGCATGAGCTGGTGAAGTTCAGCCGCCGCACAGTGGGTCAGCTGGATCGCTGGGCGGCACGGTATGGCTATCAGGACTGTCCCAAGGAGATTTTGAAGACCGCCAAGGGCGGTTATGGCCGTTACGCGTGCGTGAATCTCTGCAACGAGAACACCATCGAATTCCGCATCTTCCGTGGCACCCTCAAATACAATACCCTCATCGCCGCATTGCAGCTGGTCAACCGGATCTGCGATGCGGCTGTTTTTATGACCGACGAGGAAGTGAAGGAGCTGTCCTGGTCTGGATTTGTCACCGAAGTCAATGAGCCGGAGTTGATCCAGTATCTGAAAGAGCGCAGTCTTTACATCGTGGAAAAGGAGGTGTGACCATGTGCTGTCTGTTTGGCCTCATCGACACCACCAGACAAATGTCTGACATCCAAAAGCGGAGGCTCATCTCTTGTCTGGCTGAAGCCAGCGAGATCCGGGGCAGGGATTCCACGGGCTACGCCTGCAACACCAGCGGCCGCCTTTACATCAAGAAGGCCCCTGTTCCTGCCCATCGGATGAAATTCCGAATCCCCAAGGATGCCTGCGTTATCATGGGCCACACCAGAATGACCACTCAGGGCTCTGCCGCCAGAAACTACAACAATCACCCCTTTACCGGCAAGGTGGCCGATGGTCAGTTTGCTCTGGCGCACAACGGCGTCCTGAGCAATGATGACCTTCTGCGGAGCATCCATGATCTGCCCAGAAGCCGAATCGAAACAGACAGCTTTGTGGCGGTTCAGCTGATTGAGAAAAGGAATTCCTTTGACTTCAACGCCATCCGATTCATGGCTGAGGAGGTCAAGGGAACTTTTTGTTTTACGCTGCTGGATCAGGAGGATCGGCTGTACATTGTCAAGGGCAATAACCCCCTGTGCCTGTACCGCTTCCGGGATGGATTCTATGCCTACGCCTCTACACGAGAGATCCTGGAGGAAGGGCTGGAAAGGGCAGGCTACAGAGGGCATCCTTACGAGGAGATTCCCATCCAGTCCGGCGAGATCCTGATGATCGATCCCCAGGGCAGCATTATCCGGGAGCACTTCCAGCCGCCCGTGGCCTACAGCTATACCCATATGTACAGCTTTTACGACCGTGAAGACGAGATTTCTGCAGAGTACAGGAATTACATGATGAATTTCGCAGAGTCCTTGGGCGTGCCCCGGCGGGAACTGGAGTGGCTGGCGTCCTTTGGCTATCCCGATGACGACCTGGAGGAGTGCGTGTACGACAGCGCCTACAGAAAGAGCTGCCTGGAATTCACGGGCTATTATGACGAAATGGAGGAAGAATATGAAAGTTTTGCTGATCACCCCTGGCGCTGCGCCGCAGGTGCTTGAAATCGAACATTCCCTGAAGAATATGCAGGAGCTCGTAGGAGGCACTATCGAGGCCATCTATCCCTTTGAGGATACGGTTGCTCTGGTCTGTAATGACGAAGGCAAGCTCCTGGGCCTGCCTTTGAACCGCACCGTCCGTGATCCCGCCACCGGTCAGATTGTGGATATCATCGCGGGAACCTTCTTCATCTGCGGTCTGAGTGAGGATGACTTTGCATCCCTGACCGATGACCAGATCCAGCGCTATACCCAGATGTTCCGCCACCCGGAAGTCTTCATCCAGAGCGATTCACAGATCGTGATCCTCCAGATGGAAGAGTAAAAAGAGATCCGGTGTACCCCACAAGGTACACCGGATAATTTTTTATGATTCTGCTCTACATTTTTGGATGATGTACATCTCCAGACTCTTTTTCGGGATCCGCCAGCTGTTCTTTCCCACCCGGAAGCCCTTCAAAGCACCGGAGTTCAGAAGTTCATAGCAGCGATTGCGGCCAATCATCAACAGTTCACAAACATCAGCAACACAGAGAATGTCATTGTAATCAGAAAACATTTCAGTCAGCTCCTTCATGCTTTTATTACAGTTATGTTGCGTCAGTAAGCCCTGAATGTGTTGAATCTAAATGTGGTCAGTTTGAAGGAATAGCACAGAATGGATAACCCACACACAATGAGAAACCAGTCTGCGTAAAAATGCAGACTGGTTTTCTTTTTTATCCATTTTGCTTGGGGATCCGTGCAAAAATGTGGTATGCAGTAGTCATTTTACCGCCACAGTCATAGCGGCATTTTGCGTTCTTGATATCCTGCGACCCCCAGCGTCTTCCCGAAGAACGAGAAAATCTACACTATATCAGTCTTCCGTTTTAGCCTAGTTATTGTTTTGACCTCTGCTTTAAGAAAGCGAAGCAAGTATACATTGGCACTTGCTCCAAAGATTCAAATCCTTGCGATTAGAGGCGAATAATAGTATAATGCAGATAACCAAAATATGTAAGGGGAGATGTAGTTGCATGAATATGGAGTTGCTTTACGTTTGGATTGGCGAAAATGAAAGTGGATTTATTCAGAATCAGGGCTTTCATTTTTCTCCAGAGTACAGGTTTACAATGGAGTTCAACAAGACCGAGGGCATCTATTATCTGGACTGTATACACAAAGAGGATTCTCTAAACATTTGGAATACGGGAAACCTCTGTGGTTTGACCGCTGTCGTAGGAGAAAATGGTACAGGCAAGACTACACTCATAAAATCGCTACTGATGCCGAATAACAACGATGCAAAACTAATGGTCTATAAGTTTGGCGACGAATTTTATATATGGAATTTTCTGAAGCGAAAGGTTCGGTACTGGATTGATACAATCAAAGAGAATGATCCTAACGGCATAAGGCAAATCCCGATTTGCATGACCAATGCACAGGGTGGACGCTTCGACAATCTGCTAAGTAATGTGGCTGTTTTTTCTCCGGACACAGATATACGCTATCATTTTAGTGTGGATTCTTGGTCTTGTGCTCACACGAGACCGATACCTGAACTTGTTACCCTATACAGAGATCATACCGACATAGAGTTCGATAAACTTGCAGTGATGAATTATTACCATCATCAGTTTATAAAGTCGATTGAAAAGACGGATGATACTGAATCCAACAAGCAGGAATCGTTATTGAAAGTCAACAGCACGCTAACCATTGGACTTAGCAGGTCGTTTTCCAAGATTATCGATATGGTATGCAAAATATACTGGGATGCGCCGACGGAAAGACTGGAAACACATCTCAAAAAATATCGCAAGCGGTTTCGCAATTCACACAGTCTTACGGATCGATTATGGCTACTTCTGCTTGCTGATTTGTACTATTTGGTAGATACAACCTATATGTGCAATCGTTGGGAACAACTTAGCGTCGAACCAAGGGAATTTACTCTAGTACTTTTGCAGGCAACCAAGAACGAACGAGTTCTTAATCAACGACTAGTTTCCCATTATACGCAAGCTGTTGATGAAATTGATGAACTACAAAAAATATTCAAAGAATTAGATAGTACTACATCGGTACCACCAGCGGAAGATAGTGAAGAGAATACCATAATACTTGCTTTCGATGAGAATCCGGAAGTGTACATGAGTTTTTGTAAATACATCTCCGACTTGCTACGCAAAAAATATTCTTTTGTTCTAAGTAATCTATCCATTGGAATGTCGGAGCTTTCTTCCGGAGAAAGAGCAATGCAGAATATCTGCGCTTGGATGACTATTGCATCTAACAGTGCAATACGAGAGAAACTTTCGCAGGATAAAAATATTCTTTTGCTTCTGGATGAGGTAGATTTGTATATGCATCCTGAATGGCAGCGAAGATTCCTTGATTTCATGGCGAGAGAATTGGAATTGCAGTTTCCGGATTATCGGATTCAGGTTGTGATCACAACTCATTCCCCTCTTATTCTTTCGGATGTTCCCAGCGGAAACATAATTTATTTGGGCAGAAAAAGTAGTCGATGCAGAATTGAAAATGGGCCTGAAAAAACGGAAACTTTTGGAGCGAACATCTTTACACTATTGAAGGATTCGTTCTATTTGGAGCGATCCCTCGGAGAGTTTGCCTATAATAGAATTCGCAAAGTTATCGATGATCTGCAAGCTCTGAAAAACTGGGGAAATGCCGATGACCTGAAACAGCGGAAACTGGAAGAATCTATCACTTATGAGCAACACCGCATGAACTGCAAAAAACACAAACAACTGATCGATATCATTGGAGAGCCCGTAGTGAAGGGAAAGTTACAACGACTGTATACGGAGTTGTTTTCTGAAGATAAGGACACTTGTTTTGAAAAGCAGCTCACGGACATAAAGTCTATACTACAGACAATGGCTCCAGCTAAAAGGCAACGCCATATAGAGCAACTTAGTCGTATGCTGTCGGTGATGAAAGAGCACATGGATTGAGGTACTGTGAATGATTCAAATCACGCAAAAGCAACTTGATATTAAGAAAATAAACAAAATATACGAAAAACTCATCGTACCCAAAGTAGAGGAAACGCTTCGTGATTTTGTGCAGAAGGAGAATTCTTACCGCCTGCATCCTGATACCTGGGTTCAGGACGCCCTTAAAATCACCATTTCTTTTCTAACGCATTATGGTCTATATGGTTCTACTTTATCATCGGACGATCTCCGAGCGAATATTATGAAATACCTGCTTGACAGAGAAGATAATCCGCAGGAGTATCTGGAGGGCATCATTTTCTCTTTCTGGCGGTATGCCGCTAATGTTTGCATAGATAGGATTATTAGGGACAATGGTAAACACATAGATTACCTACCTGATAAGGACATCATAACATTGAGTAAATTGGAGGGAATCAAGAAGAAGGTCCTAGAGCAAACTAATCAGAATAAGCGGCGTGAAATCTTTCAAGATGTTTTGAATGATAGAATTTGTTGCTTATTATCTAATGCTTCTAAAAAGGATGTTATGGAATGGCTGTCAGGTATTCGAAGCATAGAGGACCAAGAAATTAATGCGATTGAGTTAGTACCGATGCTGAGCAATGCACTACACAGGAAAGATGAGACGAACGGTGCATTAGATTTGTTAGCAGGGATCTTTGCCTATGATGATATCCTGAATCGGAATCTTGTGGCGGGCACGCCACGACACCAACTACTGAGTGCGATGAATGTACCGGTGTGCCCATACTGCAACAGGCAGTATATCACACTTTTCTGTAACCCTCAAAAAGGCGGCAAAGCACAAAAAGATACCGTGAAGGAAACGACTGCAGACTTAGATCATTTTTACATCAAAAGCCAATATCCATATCTTTCACTGTCACTCTATAATTTTATTCCTAGTTGCCAGATTTGTAATTCCAGATTTAAGGGTACCACGGATTTCTATGTTTATCCTCATATCTATCCATATAAAGAGGGATTTGGTGATAATGTCAAATTCACCACGAAGTTGGATGAATTTCAAGCAGGCGATAACGGAACGATTGAACTAGCTACCTATTCTAGTAACGAGGCAGTTCAAAACTCGATATCCACTTTTATGCTGGAACATGTCTATCAAAGCCACACGGATTATGTGAATGACATACAAAGAAAAGCAGAAAAGTATAATGAGAAAATGATTGCATCGCTAAAAAGTCAGTTTGGTGACCTCCTCGGAGATAGTCGCTCTATTATGGATGATCTTTACGGGCAGTATTTGGATCAGTCTAAATTCTACCTACGTCCCCTCGCTAAATTGACTAAGGATATTCTTGCTGAAAGTTACGGTAGTGAACTCGAATGGGATAACATATAGAGTTAGTTACGGGTGTTTATTCAGCATAAAATCTGTTTTCACATTCAAGCTGGATGTACGCATCTGGTTTACGATCAGTACTTAGAAACCATCCTTTGCACGTGAGGAAACTACTATGGCCAGAAGAAAAACACATGAAGAATTTGTTCATCAGCTACATAACGTTAACCCTAGCATTAAGGTTCTTGGAAGCTATGTGACAGCGGTCGATCCCATCTTATGTGAATGTGAAATATGTGGCTATCAATGGCCTGGCATTCCAAACAATCTGGTTCGTGGTGAAGGCTGTGGTAACTGTGCGGGTCATCTTAAAAAGACAACCGCAAGCTTTACAGAAGAAATGAAGCGAATTAATCCCTCAGTGGAAATTGTTGGTGAATATATCAACAGCAAAGAAAAAATAGCATGTAGATGTATGATATGTGACCACAAGTGGTCTCCTTTCCCTAGCAGCTTACTGAAAGGGCATGGCTGCAAA
The DNA here is from genome assembly GCA_017537045.1 of Oscillospiraceae bacterium. The sequence continues at coordinate 12,257 of JAFYLN010000150.1, forward strand.
TTATGTGCGGAAAAAGAGAATGGCAAGAAAAAGAGAAAAAGTACAGACCAATTTATAGAGCAGCTTAGAGTCAAAAACCCTGGAATCCTTTTGTTAGAAGAGTATATTGATTGCAAAACACCAATTAGATGTATGTGCATATGCGGAAATGACCATTGGTATGTGTCTCCGAGTAATTTATTAAGAGGTTCTTTGTGCAAAAAATGTGCAACCCGCAAATTATCCGAAAGTCAAAAAATACATAATCGTTCAAAAAAAGTGCCGAAACCACACAATGAATTTGTTGCTGAATGCGCAGATAAAAATCCAACGATTCTCGTCCTCGGTATTTATTCTGGTGCAGACAATAAAATCGAAGCTCAATGCAAACGATGTGGACATATTTGGATCCCAGTTGCCCAGGCGCTTCTGCGAGGGTCCGGATGTCCAAAATGCCAGCGTAAAATGCAAACCTCTTTCGCTGAACAAGCCATATTCTTCTATGTCAAAAAGAAATACCCGAATAGTGTCAACGGCTATAAAAATGGATTTGGAAGATCCGAATTAGATATTTTTATCCCTGAACTCCAAATCGGCATCGAGTATGACGGACGAAAATGGCACAAAAACAAGGAAGCTATCGAAAAGAGAAAATACGAAATCTGCCAAGAACAACTCATTACGCTAATCCGAGTGCGTGAAAGAAAAATCAAGAATGTTGCTACTATCTGTGATAGCATTATTTACTCGGAATACGGCGACACGAAAAAGTATTCCAGCCTTGACCAATGTATCCAGGAGCTACTGCATGCACTAGATATCGCAACAGATGTTAATTGTGACCGCGATAGAATCAAAATACAAGAACAATACTTCACCTTGATTGAGAAGCAGTCGCTAGGCAATCTATACCCAAACCTCGTTGGCGAATGGCACCAACCAAGTAATGGAAACATTACGCCATTTATGGTTAAGCCCAAAAGTAATGTCCCATATTTCTGGGAGTGCCCGGACTGCAAAGAAATATATCCCGCACCGCCAGCAAATCGAATTAAAGGAACAGGCTGTGCAAGTTGTGCTGGAGTTAAAAGACTGACACAAGAAGAATTTGAAACCAAGGTGCATGCTAATCACCCCAATTTGAAACTTCTTGGTACTTACCACAATACTCAAACTAAAATCGAATGCCAATGTACAGTACAGGAGGATATCATTATGTCTACCATCATCGAAAAAGTGCCTATTCACCAGAAGGTCACTTTGACCATCCGCGAAGCCGCCGAGTACAGCAACATCGGAATCAACAAAATCGACAGCCTGCTCCGCACACCTAACTGCCCCTTCGTGCTCTTCATTGGCTCCAAAAAGCTGGTCAAGCGCAAGGAATTTGAACAGTTCATCAGCCAGACGCTGATTATCTGATTTTATGGGCTGGAGCCAGTGTCCACGGGCATTGGCTCCATTTCCCTAAACTTACATAGAAAGGAGTAACATCCCATGGGTAAAAACCTACGAGGAAAAGAACTGGGTCGTGGTCTGGTTCAGCGCAAGGATGGCTTGTACATGGCCAGGTACACCGATCAGCTTGGCGTCCGGAAGCAGAAGTATTTCCATACCCTGCCGGAGGCTCGCAACTGGCTTCAGCAGGCGAAGGAGACTCCCCTCCCCCAGGACGGGTTCTTTATATCGACGGACATGACCGTCGACAGCTGGTTTGAGTTCTGGCTCAACCATCTGGTCAGCGACCTGGCCCCTAACACACTTCGGAACTACAATGAACGATATAAACAGAATATCCAGCCCGTCATTGGCAGCATC
>JAFYLN010000151.1 GCA_017537045.1 Oscillospiraceae bacterium
AGATACGAGCTGCGTCCAGAGCGCCCATGGAACCTGCGTGACGGTGGACAGGGCCGCCGCCGTGGGTCATGTCAACACGACCAGCACCGTGACGCTTGACAACGCCCTGGTAGCCGTGACCCTTGGAAATACCGGTGACATCGATCATGTCGCCAGCTGCGAAGGTGTCAGCCTTGACGACATCGCCGACGTTCATGTCAGCAGCGCCTTCCAGCTTGAACTCCTTCAGATACTTCATTGCTGCAACGCCAGCCTTCTTCAGGTGGCCTGCTTCAGGCTTGCTCAGCTTCTTCTCAGCGACTTCGCCGTAGCCCAGCTGAACAGCAGTGTAGCCGTCGGTCTCGACAGTCTTCTTCTGAGTGACAACGCAGGGACCTGCTTCCACGACGGTAACAGGGATGACCTTGCCGGTCTCGTCGAAGATCTGAGTCATGCCGACCTTCTTGCCGATGATAGCTTTCTTCATCTTGGTTTCTCCTTAAAATATAGGTTATTGGTTGACTTACTGCATTGGGTACAGTTGCCAACATGACCCGTCCGCCCGATGCCAGACAGTGCGGGCAGCTGCATTTTTTACGTTGTTACGTGTAAATTACAGCTTTATCTCAATCTCAACGCCAGCGGGCAGATCCAGGCTCATCAGAGCTTCAACGGTCTTCTGGTTGGGGTTGAGGATATCGATCAGTCTCTTGTGGGTTCTGCGCTCGAACTGCTCACGGCTATCCTTGTACTTGTGGACAGCGCGAAGGATGGTAACAACTTCCTTCTTGGTGGGCAGAGGGATGGGGCCGGAAACCTGAGCGCCGTTGCGCTTTGCGGTCTCCACGATCTTTGCTGCGCTGGAGTCGATCAGCTGGTGATCGTAAGCCTTCAGCCGGATGCGAATCATTTCCTGATTTGCCATTTTGGGTTTTCCTCCTAAATTTTCGTACTCAGTTTGCTCAGGTGTCTGGGTACGGTCGAACTGTTTTGTCCGCGCCGCCGTGCGTATCATTCCAAGCCATGAAAAATGGCCGACCGAGGCCGACCCTTTCCCCTACTGGCGCAGCGATATACGCAGACGCGTCCAAGGACAGTTCAGCCGCCCGATGACCGGACATACTCCGCAGAAGTTACCTCGTTTGACGAGCAATCTCCTGCATCATCGCAGTGCGCGCCTTGGAAAATCCGCAGATTCCCCCTACACGCGCTAGATAATATTAGCACCTTATCGCCAATTTGTCAAGCAGAAATTTAGAAAAAACAACAAAGTTTAGATAAAAATTTCGTTGAATATAGATAATACATTTGAGGCCTGTTTTTAATACATTTCGTTTGTTTTCAGCGGACACCTGTCCCCGCACCGTGTATTTTCAGCCCATGTGGGGAAAATTTCAGTTTAGCTTGCTGTTTGGATTTTGAATGTAGGGGCGGCTATTAGCCGCCCGTGCGGTACAATGTTACGAATTCGCCGAAATCCAATGCGAGTTCGTAACATTCTGCTGCGCGGGCGACCAATGGTCGCCCCTACGTTATCCACGCTACATAGTACGATAAACATCAATTTGAAATCCTCAAAAAATACCGCCATGGATTTCTCCATGGCGGTGTACACAATATATATTGTTATTTCAATTCCCACAGCTTGACCAGCGCTGCCCTTTCATAAAGCCGCAGGTAGCTGTCATAGCGGGTGGGCTCGATCTCCCCCGCGGTGAGCGCGGCAGTTACGGCGCAGCCCGGTTCCTTGCGGTGGGAGCAGTCATGGAACTGGCAGGAACCAATATAAGTGCCGAAATCCGGGAATGCGTATTGCAGATTCTCTTTCAGCATCACATCCATCTGATCTGTGTCAAAGGACGAGAAACCGGGTGTATCTGCAACCAGGGTTCCATCGCCCAGATCGTACAGTTCCACATGGCGGGTGGTATGGCGGCCGCGGCCCAGTTTTTCCGAAACCTCACCGGTAGGAAGATTCAATTCCGGACACAAGCGGTTCAGGATGCTGCTCTTGCCGACACCGGAATTTCCGGTAAAGGCCACCAGCTTTCCTTTGATCAGTTCCCGCAGCTGCTCGATACCTTCACCCGTCTCAGCGCTGGCTGCAATCACCTGGAATCCTGCGTGGGTGTAAATACGGATCAAATCCTGTGCAGGATCCAGGTCACATTTATTCACACACAAATAAACCGGAACTTCCTGGTCGCCTGCGATGGCTGCCACCCGGTCGATGAGGAACGGCTCCGTGACCGGATTGGCATTGGCCGCAAAAACTACCAGTGCGTCGATATTGGCCACCGCCGGACGGATGAAGCTATTGCGCCGGGGATGGATCTTTTCCACCATGCCCTTGCCCCGTTCCACGCTGATGGTCACCAAGTCACCAGTCAGAGGGATTGCATTGCCGCGGCGCAGATTGCCTCTTGCGCGGCAGGTCACCGTGCCATCTTTCGTCTGCACTTCATAGAAACCGCTTAAGGATCGAATAATTCGACCTTCGCTTTCCTTAGTCATTGGCCTCAAAATCCACCTTTACCGATTTGTAGAACTGATTGTTGATGTAAAGCTCATAGGTGGCCGTGCCGCTGCCCGTCAGAACCATATCGATGCTCGTTCTGTCCGGGGATACGATGGTATCCTCGATCACCTGCATGTTGTTCTGGTAAAGACCCAGTAAGTACTGTTCTGTCCGGTCAGTGGGCAGGGTGAACGTCACTTTCTTGGTCTTATTCTTATTTGCCGTCGTGCCACCGGAGCTTCCCTGGCTGGAGCCTGTTCCAGAGGACTGGTTGGGAATCTGAACCGGATTTTCCGGCACATAATCCGGAATTTCCTCTTTATCCTCCTGCTTGGGCTTTTCGTTGGAGGTTCCCGTGTTTGTTTTGCCGCCCTTGGAAATCACCAACACGACCTTTGTCGTAACATCCACCTGCTCACCTTCTTCAAAGGGCTGCTCAATGACTTCGTCCTTATCAGCTTTGCTTTCCTTGCGCTCATAGCTGATGTTCGCACTTTCAAAGCCCAGTTCCAGCAGCATCTTCTTGGCCGTGGCATAGTCAAGACCCACCAGCTTGGGCATTTCCGCCTTCTCGATCAGCGGACCTTTGCTGATATAAATGTAGACTGTCTGACCTTCTGTCAGAACCTCACCCACTGCCGGATCCGTTCTGGAGACCTTACCCTTTTCTACATAGTCGTTGAACTCTTCCATAGCAACGGGCACCATGCCCATGCCGGTCAGCACCGCACGGGCATCGGCCTCCTGATAACCCACCATGTAGCTCATGGTCTTGGCTTCCGGTTCCGGTCCGAGGCTGACGGTTACTTTGACCACAGTGCCCTGCAGCACCTGAGCACCATATTCGGGTGTGTGTTCAATAATCTTTCCCTTTTCATACTCGTCATTGTTGACATACTTGTCAATTTCAATGACCAGTCCCGTCACACTGCCCGTCTGATCCACATACTGGCCTTTCAGATCGGGCACATAGACCATCTTCTCTCCCCTGCCCACCAGACCGCCGTTAACCAGCACCACAAGGAAAATGAGGATCGCAATAATTGCCACCGCACTGCAGGCAACCACCGCAATGGTCGCTGCGCGGTTGCGCTCCTCTTCCCGTACCTCCCGGCGAATTTCTTCGCGGGTTTTCCGGCGGGATGCAGAGCTGCGGCTTTCTGCTGCCCTGCGGGCAGTTTCCGCAGAAGATACCGTTCTCAAATTCGGATTGGATGCAGTGCGCACACTTTGCTGACGTGCTGTATTCTGCGAAACCGTTCGGTTGGTCTGCTGCACCGGACGGGGCTTGGGCACACTACCGGTATGGCTTGCCACGCGTTCCGCCGTGGTGCGGCTCTGGCGGGCTGCTTCCGCTACCTCACCGGGTTTGAGCACGATCGTCGCATCTGCAGGAACGGAGGATGCAAATGTAAAGAGGATTGAAGGGTTCATACGGAACTGATCCATATCCTGCAGCATTTCCGTTGCACTGCTATAGCGGTCCTTCACGTCCAGCGCCATGCCTTTCATGATGATCTGCTCCAGACCACCGGGAATATTGGGATTCAAGGAAGAAGGCGCAGGCGCGCCGCCGTTGATGTGCTTGATGGCAACCGCCACAGGAGATTCTCCGTCATAAGGCGGACGGCCAGTCATCATTTCATACATGACAACACTCAGACTGTACAGGTCGCTGCGGTTATCCACCCAGCCGCCCTTGGCCTGCTCGGGAGAAATATAGTGGACACTGCCCAGTGCTTCCTTGGTCAGGGTATTGCTCTTGCTCATGACACGGGCAATGCCAAAGTCCGTGACTTTGACAGAGCCGTTTTTCAGCACCATCACATTGTGGGGCTTGATATCGCGGTGCACAATGCTGCGGCCATGGGCATGCTCCAGCGCTTTGGCAATCTGGATTGCAAAGTGCAGCGTTTCTTTCCAGTTCAGAGTTCCTTTTTTGGCCATGTACTGCTTCAGAGTAATGCCATCGATCAGCTCCATGACGATAAAGTTTGCATTCTCGGAAGAGGAAACATCGTAGACCTGCACGATGTTGGGATGGCTGAGGCTTGCAACTGCCTCACCCTCTGCATGGAAACGGCGGCGGAATTCTTCTTCCCGTGAGAAATCATCTTTTAGTATTTTGATCGCTACCAATCGGTTCAGCCGGTGACAGCGAGCTTTATATACAACGGCCATGCCACCGGTACCGATGAGTTCCAGAATCTCATACCGGTTGTCCAAAAACCGTCCAATATACTGATCCATATTAACAAATAGCTCCTTTCACGGGCTTACATCAAATCATAATCAAAATGCTGGTCACGTTATCCGGCGCGCCACGATTCTTGGCAATATCCAGAAGCCGCTGGCAGCAATGCTGCTTTTTCACACCATGTACGATCTCGAAGAGTATTTCCTGTTCATCCATCATATTGGACAGGCCATCGGAACACAGCAGCAAATAATCACCCTTTTTCACATCCATGTGGTACAGGTCGCATTCGACCATAGTTTCTGTACCGATGGCGCGGGTGATGAAGTTCTTACCCGGATAGGTTCTTGCGATCTCCGGAGACAGTTCACCCCGGTCGACCATCATCTGCACCAGAGAGTGGTCACGGGTAACCTGCCGGATGCCGTCGTTATCCACCTTGTAAGCGCGGCTGTCACCAACGTTCACAACGGTTGCGCGGCGGCCGTGGATCAGAACTGCCACGAGGGTCGTACCCATGCCGTCAAATTCCTCGAACTGCTGTGCCTGATCGAAAACTGTGAAATTCGCCAGTTTTACCGCACTGCGCAGCATCTCCTCCAGCTTATACTGGGCAAGTCCCGGTGTCCAGGTGCGGCGCACTTCTTCCACAAATACATCCACCGCAAGTGTGCTGGCAATATTACCGGACTTTGCGCCGCCCATGCCGTCACACACGACGCACAGCAGGCTGCTGCGATCCAGTTTTTCAATATGGTAAGCATCCTGATTCTGCTTTCGGACACAACCTTTGTCCGACAAACCCCAGCTTTGCAAGAGCACTCACTCCTTCCGGTGAAATCACTTACTTTTCTTTTGTATACTTTCGTCTGAGCTGACCGCAGGAGGCATCAATGTCGCCACCCAAGGTTCTTCTGACGGTTGCGGTAATACCGCCGTCTTCCAGTGTCTTCTGGAAAGCCGCCACCGCAGCCCGGGAGCTGGGCTTCAATGGACTTTCCTCCACATGGTTCAAAGGAATCAGATTGAAGTGGGCAGGAAGCCCTTTCAGCCTCCTCAGCAACTCCTTCGCATTTTCAACGGAGTCGTTAACACCATCAATCATGGCATACTCAAAATGAATACGCCGGCCGGTTGCATCAAAATAGCGGCGGCAGGCATCCAGCAGTTCCTCGATCGGATATGCCTTATTGACCGGCATCACCTTGCTGCGGATTTCATTGTTGGAACCATGGAGCGAAATTGCCAGAGAAATCTGCAATTTTTTCTTTGCCAGCGCATCGATTTTCGGCACAAGGCCACAGGTGGACAGGCTGATGTGGCGCATGGAAATATTCATTCCCTCAGGGCTGTTCACCAGTTCCAGAAAGCGCAGCACATTGTCAAAATTATCCAGCGGTTCTCCGATGCCCATGAGTACAATGCGGGAGATGGGCAGAGCAGAATCGATCTGGGTAAACAGCACCTCATCAAGCATTTCATATGGCTCCAAAGGGCGCACCAGACCACCGATGGTAGACGCGCAAAATGCACAGCCCATGCGGCAGCCCACTTCCGTAGAAATACAGACGGTGTTTCCATAGTTATAGCGCATCAGTACCGTTTCCACGCAGTTACCGTCTTGGAGCTTCCAGAGGTATTTGATGGTGCCGTCCTTTTTGGATTCCTGCTTGCGCACCACTTCCGGTGCGTGGATGGGATACTTTTCCGCCAGCAGGCTTCGCAGATCCTTGGAGAGGTTGGTCATCTCATCGTAGCTGCGGACGCCCTTATGGAGCCACGTGTATACCTGCTTACCCCGAAAGGCAGGCAGACCCAGTTCTTTTAGCGTTGCCGTCAGTTCCGGCAGGGTCTGTGATTTCAAATGTTCGTACATGCCTTCCTCCGCATTCTTGCGATAAAGAAACCGTCCGTATCGTATTCCCCCGGCACCAGTGCCAGCATGCCGCTTTCATTCTTTGGGAAAACGCCTGGCAGCGGCAGGGGTTCTAAGTAAAAGTCTTCATTGTCTTTTAGGAAACATTCCACAACGCCTTCGTTTTCAGCACGCACCAGTGTGCAGGTGGAATACATCAGCAGACCACCTTTTTTTACATAGCGCGCCTGATTTTTAAGAATCGCAAGCTGCAATTCCGGCAAATCTGCCATATCAGCGGGATTTTTATAGCGGATATCCGGCTTCTTTCGGATGATGCCATAGCCGCTGCAGGGAACATCCGCAATAACAAAATCAAAGCTGTCATTCCAGTCCGCCACATTTTCAGACGCGTCCTGCTGCCGGGCGGTGATGTTCGCAATACCCAGCCGGGCAGCACCCTTTTGAATCAGCGGCACCTTATGTTCATGGATATCACAGGATGTGACCCTTCCCTTGCCGGCTGTTGCCATGGCAGCAGCGAAGCTCTTTCCGCCGGGGGCAGCGCAGCAGTCCAGAATCCGGATATTTTCCTGTGGAAGCCGGGCGCACAGAACACTCAGTTTTGCGGCCGGATCCTGCACATAGAACAGTCCTTCCTGAAATGCTTTCAGCTTTTCAAGATCACCGGTGCTTCCAAGCACCAGGCAATCCGGCATCCAGTTATGGGGTAGTGCATTGACCTGTTCTTCCTCCAGCCGCTTCTGCAATGCTTCCGTGGTGGTCTTCAGGGTATTGACCTGAATCACCGTCTGGGGTGCCTGGTTGTTGGCATGCAGCATCATTTCGATCCGTTCCTTGCCCACATATTCCCGCAGCAGCTTGATCAGCTCCCACGGATGGGAATACCGGTCTTCCAAAGAAGCAGGCTCTTTCAGTGTACCCTTGGTATTTACCGCATTACGCAGCACACCGTTGACCAGCCCCGGCGCAAAACGCTGCTTTTTGCAGTACTTTTTCGCAAGGTCCACGGATTCATTGACCGCTGCATTATCCGGCACCTTGTCCAGTTCATAAATCTGATACAGTCCCAGATACAGAATATCGTGCACCACAGGGTGCAGGTCTTTCAGTCTTCCGGTCAGCAGCTGTTTCAGATAAAAATCCAATTTATTCCGGTTTTGCAGCACACCGTAGCAGAGCTTCGCCGCCAGTGCCGCATCCCGGCGGTCCAAGCGATCCCGAACCACATATTCCTTCAGAACACCGTTGGACCAGGCTGCTTCCTTGCGGCAGGCAATCAGCGCATTCAGCGCCGTTTCCCGGGCACCCATTTACAGATCCAGCGGATGGCCGCGGAAATAATCCGGTGCTGCCATCCGTTTGCCACCCTCGGCCTGAAGCTGCTGAATCTCCACAGCGCCCTCGCCGCAGGCAATCACGAGGCCGGTCTTCGTCAGTCCCAGAACTTCACCGGGCTTACCCTTACCATCCACAATGCGGGTGGCATGAACCTTGAACTTCTGACCCTTCAGTTCCATGGTCGCAACCGGCCAGGGATGCAGGCCGCGGACATGGTTATGCACCTGCTGCGCCGTCTTGCTCCAGTCGATGGGACACATGGACTTATTCAACATGGGTGCAAAAGTTACGTCATCCGGGCATTGGACACAGCCGCAGCATTTGTCACCGGATGCTGCACGCTTCAAAACATTGCTCAGCAGCTCTGCACCCAGAACAGCCAGCCGGTTCAGCAGTTCACCGGCGGTCTCATTTTCACCGATGCAGGTTTTTGCCACATCGATAACATCACCGGCATCCATTTCCCGCACCATATGCTGGGCGCTCACGCCGGTTTCTTTGCAGCCATCCAGCACTGCCCACTGATAGGGGGCACTGCCACGGTACTGGGGAAGCAGGCTGGCATGGATATTGATGCAGCCGCACTTCGGAATATCCAGCACCCGCTGGGGCAGAATGCGGCCATAGGCCACGACTGCAACAATGTCGGGGTTCAGTTCCCGCAGGGCATCCACATCCTCATCGGCACGGAAATTTTCCGGCTGGTAGACCGGGATGTTATTTGCAATGGCCACTTCCTTGACAGGGGAACAGACCATTTTCATGCCGCGGCCCTTGGGGCGGTCGGGCTGGGTATAGACACCGACAACTTCAAAGCCATCGGACAAAATCTTCTTTAAGCAGGTTGCCGCAATATCCGGCGTACCCATAAATACGACTCGCATGAATTTCAGTCCTTACTCTTCAGATGCCAGTTCCTCTTCAGTCAGGAACCGGTCCATTTTTTCGGTATAGACGATACCATCCAGATGATCCAGCTCATGGCAGAAGCAGCGGGCGATCAGTTCCTCACCCTCATATTCATACCACTCACCGTTACGGTTCTGCGCACGCACCTTGGCATAGTTGGGACGGCGTACCAGACCGTACTTGCCGGGAACACTCAGGCAGCCCTCGGGGCCGTACTGTTCACCGTCGGTTTCCACCATTTCGGGATTGACCAATTCAATGATGTCAGGCTCTTCCATGCCCACATCCACCAGAACCACCCGGCGCAGAATACCCACCTGCGGTGCAGCAAGGCCAACTCCGCCGGAATCGATCAGGGTCTCTGCCATGTCATCGAGCAGTTTATGCAGTTTGCTGTCAAAAGATGTAACCGGCTTGCACACCTTGTGCAGTGCGGGTTCCGCATCTGTTAAAATTTTACGAAGGCCCATCGTTATCCCTCTTCTTTCATTCTAATCCGTTCACATCCACAAAGGCGGAAACCTTGCGGTTGAGCTTATCCTGACTGAACTGCCGCAGCAAGTGCGCAATTAGAAGCCGCAGATTGTTACTCATACGGCAGCGCAGGGTCAGCCTGTAACGGAAGTTGTAATTTATCTTTGGCACGGCGCAGGGTGCAGGACCCAGCACGGTGCAGATTTCCTGTTTGTAAGTTTCTTCTTTCAGGCAGGTGATCAGCGAATCCCGGAATTTGGCTGCACCGCGAAGCACCGCCGTTTCCTCTTCACCAATAAAGGTAATGGCAGCCAGATCACCAAAGGGCGGATCATTCTGCACCTGGCGCAGCCTAATTTCCAGATCATAAAAGCTGTCATAATCCTGCTGTGCTGCCAGTTTGATCACCTGATGCTCCGGTACCACGGTCTGGATAATGGCGCGTCCCGGCATATCGCCACGCCCCGCGCGGCCGACCACCTGTGTCAGCATATTGAAGGTGGTTTCCGCTGCGCGGTAGCTGCAGTTATACAGGCTCAGCTCCGCATCCATAACACCGACCAGCGTCACATCCGGTAAATTCAACCCCTTTGCCACCATCTGGGTGCCGATCAGCACCGGTGTCCGGTTCTTCTGGAACCGTTCCAGTATCTTCTCGTGGGTGTTGGTTGCACTGACGGTATCGGCATCCATCCGGTCACTTTCCAGCTCCGGGTACAGGTCAAGCAGCTCCTGCTGCACCTTCTGCGTGCCGGTGCCGATGGTCTTCAGGGGGCCGTCACAGCGGGGGCAGCGCCTGGGAACCGGTTGGGAAAAACCGCAGTAATGGCACATAAGCCGGTTATTGGCGCTGTGGTACGTCAACCGCACCGCACAGCGGGGACACTCCGGCGTTTCCCGGCAGTCCACGCATACCAGTGCGCGGCTGTTTCCACGGCGGTTCAATAAAATAATCGTCTGCTTGTTCAGCTCGTGGGCATCCAGAATCGCGTCCTGCAATTCATGGCTGAAGCACAGATCGTTGCCCTGTTTCAGTTCCTCGTGCATATCCACGATGGTCACATCCGGCAGCTTTCGCCCGCCGAAGCGGCGGTTCAGGGTATAGAGCCGGTAAATACCGGTTTTGGCCCGGTACATGGTTTCCACCGCAGGGGTGGCCGAGCCCAGCAGCACCAGTGCTTTTTCTTTGCTGCCCCGCCAGAGCGCTACTTCGCGGGCATCATAACGGGGAGAATTTTCAGATTTATAAGAATGTTCCTGTTCTTCATCCAGAATGATGAGTCCTAAATCTGCAGCAGGTGCAAACACTGCTGAGCGGGTTCCCACCACCACTTTCGCTTCGCCGCTGCGGACACGTTTCCACTGGTCATAGCGTTCCCCGGCAGAAAGGCTGGAATGCAGCACCGCCACAGTTTCCCCAAAATAGGCTGCCATAATACCCAGAAGCTGGGGAGTCAGCGCAATTTCCGGCACCAGCAGCAAGGCGCTCTTACCATCGTCTAAGCATGCCTGAATCAGCTTAATATAGACCGAGGTTTTTCCCGAGCCAGTCACACCATAGAGCAGCGCAGCACCGGGTCTTTCTGTTTTACGCTGCACATTAAGACCCTCAAATACCGCTGCTTGGTCTTCGTCAAGAATCAAGGCACCGTCCAGTTTGGCGGGTTTGATCTCCCGGCAGCGCAGAACAGGACGTTCCGACAAGGTGAGATAGCCCAGCTTTTCCAGACGGTTGACGGTTGCCATAGATGCACCTGTAAAGTAGCAAAGCTCCTTGACGGATACACATCCTACACTGCACATCAGTTCCAGCACAGAGCGCTGCATAGCAGCGGATCTGGGACGGCGCCGGGCATACTCCATAGCTTCCTCCGGAGAAGATGCAAGGGTGGCAATGCGCTCGGTCTTATCGCTTAGGCGGCGCAGGTGCTCTGCATGGGCTGTAACCCACTTTCTGCGGAGCAGATACTGCAGAGCGGCATGGAAGCTTTCTTCGTCAGTAACCACCGTGCGCAGCTTTTCTTCCTCTGCCTGTCCGCCCAGCGCTTCCATCAATTCCAAAAGGGCGCGGGCATCGGCATTTTTTAGTGTCTTCTCTTTCCAAGTGAGATCCTCTGTCAGAGAAAAGGTCTCTCTGGTCTGAAACCAGAGGCCGGCAGGCAGCATGGCGCGGATGGCTTCGTAAAAGGTGCAGAAATACCGCTGCCGGATGAATGCTGCCAGACGGAGCATCAGCTCCGAAACGAGGGGTTCTTCATCCAACTGCTTCTCTACCGCTTTCAGACCATCGCTGCTGCCTTCTTCCACGGTCAGTACAACGCCTTCACAGCGGCGGTTGCCCCGCCCGAACGGCACACTCACCCGCATACCGGGCTGCAAGGCCATATCTTCCGCAAAGGCATAGGAATAGGGCTTGTCAATAGCAAAGTTCGCCGCGGATACAGCAATTTTTGCAACCATACAGCCCCTCCTTCTTTTTATCCCACAATGTCATTGCCTGCGGCAACTTCCGGAAATTGGTTGGCAGGCAGAGCTGGAGCGATTTTGGTGCAAATGCAGATGTGGAAGCCGCAGGAATACTTTGTGTATTTCAAGGCTTTCACACCGAACAGTTGCGGCAAAAGATCCCCGCTTCTGTCGGCAAACAGTTTGCGGATGTTGCCAAAAAAATCAGTTTCTGTATTCGTCCTTGACGGTAGCAGTCAGCTTGCCCTCGGCAACCTCGCGGATGGCCAGAGTCACAGGCTTGTCAGACAGTTCTTCACCGAATGCTTCTGCCTCTTCGGAGATCACACGGGCGCGCTGTGCGACCACATTCACCAGCAGGTAGCGGCTGTCCACATTCTTCAGCATATCAGCAACAGGGGGGTAAAGCATAGTAAGTTCCTCCAATATTCAGTCTGCCTTTTCGGCAATGATTTTGAGTATTTCTTCTGCACAGGTTTCCACCTGTTCATTGACAACAACATAGTCATACTGCGCACTCTGTTCCATTTCCCACAGGGCACGTTCCTGACGAATCTTCACCTGCTCGTCAGAGGTGTCACCGCGGCCGGTCAGACGGCGCATCAGCTCCTCCATGGAAGGCGCTGCAATAAAGATCAGCGTTGCATCCGGGCGGCGGCTGCGCACTGCAAATGCACCATTGGGTTCAATATCAAGGATCACGCTGCCCGTTTCCATTTTTTCATTGAGCTGTTCCTCGGGGGTGCCGTAGTAGTTACCCATATGGGCATCGTACTCAACAAACGCATTATGAGCAATCATATCCTCAAATTTCTCTTTAGATACAAAATAGTAGCTTTCGCCATCCACTTCGCCAGGACGGGGGGCTCTGGTGGTGGCAGAAACGGAGAATCGCAGATCATCACGCGCTGCCATCACATGGCTAAGTACCGTACTTTTGCCTACGCCGCTGGCACCGGAAATAATAAACAACTTTCCTTTGCTCAAAGTTCTTCCTCCTCGCAGTTTTCTTCCTGCTTATCCATCCATCGGGCATAGATCGTTTCCGGAGAAATTGCGGAAAGGATCACATGATCTGTGTCCATCAGGATCACTGCTTTTGTCTTTCTTCCATAGGAGGCATCGATCAACATGGCGCGGTCTCTTGCCTCCTGAATTACACGCTTAATAGGCGCAGAATCCGGAGCCACAATGGTCAGAACCCGGTTTGCCGCCACCATACTGCCAAAGCCAATATTGATCAGTTTCATAATCAACCTCTTGATGCCGGATTATTCAATATTCTGGGTTTGCTCACGGATTTTTTCCAGTTCTGCCTTAATGTCCACCACAATTCTTGCCAGTCTCACATCGGTGCACTTGGAGCCGATGGTATTGGCTTCGCGGTTCATCTCCTGCAGCAGAAAGTCCAGCTTGCGGCCTACTGCACCGCCGCCGGAAAGCATGGTGTTCATCTGCTGCAGGTGGCTGCGCAGGCGGACGGTTTCCTCATCCACGGCGACCTTGTCTGCAAAGATAGCAGCCTCAGTCAGGATGCGGCTTTCGTCGATGTTGGTATTTGCCAGCACTTCCTTGAGTTTATTCTCAAGGCGGGTACGGTAATCGATGACGGTCTGGCCGTTGCCGGCTTCCACCTGTGCAACCAGCTCCAGAATGGTCTGGCCGCGGCTGCGCAGATCCTGATCCAGTGCTGTGCCCTCGGTGCAGCGCATGGCATCATACCCTGCCAGTGCCTTTTCCAGCACGCTCATAAGATCGGCCCTCAGCTGTGCTTCATCCACTTCGGGCTTTTCCACGGTGAACACATCATTCATGCGGGAAAGGGTGGAAACACTGATATCATCCTTCACGCCGTAATCAGAAACCATCTGGCGCATGGCAGCCAGATAGCCCTCCACCACAGCCGCATTGAGGCTGATTCTCGTATCGTCCGCATTTTCGGACTTGACGGTGATGAACACATCCACCTTACCTCTGGACACGGAAGCCTTCACTGCCTGCTTGACAGCCTCTTCCGCAAAGGAAAGGCTGCGGGGCAGCTTCACGGTACAGTCCAGATAACGGTTGTTCACACTGCGCAGCTCCACGGTAAATTCACGGCCGTTTACCGTTTCCACAGCGCGGCCGTAGCCGGTCATACTTTTAATCAACTTGCATTTCTCCTTTGTTCAGGAATTCAGAAAGGATTTTTCGACAAATCCAGTAATGGTATAGATCGTTTTATCCGCTTTTCCGAGCCTGCGGTCATAAACGACTGTCAGCACAATGCTGGCCGCGAAGGCCAGGCAGCCCATCAGCGCGCCTTTCTGCCAGAGTGTATCGCCCACAAAATATCCCACAAAGAACAGCAGCATCGGCAGCATATACAGCACAGCAGCAGCCTTCAGCACCGGGCCGGTTTCCGATTCCAGCTTTACCAGATCACCCCGGCGGGCACCGATGGGATTTTTCACCTTCAGCAGGATGGTCTCCTTTGCCGCACCGCAGCCACTGCACTTATGGCAGTCTCCGCTGCAGGCACTCTCACGCACATGCATAACCAGTGCCGTGCCGTCTTCAAAGGTTTCCCTTACAAGAACCCGCTGCTCCATCAGGTAGCCTCCGCTTCTTTCAGCGTCACGGAAACCGTTGGCGTACCGACTGCACCGATCATTCCCTCGGTATCACTGCGGATAGTAAGCACCGCCTTGACCGTAGTCGCACCGACTTCCTTACCGGTCAGATCTACAGTGACCACAATATCTTCCGGCTTGGTCTGGTTGATCTTCGCTGTGGGACCGCGGAGCGTAACCTTCACGACTTCACTCATCAGCTCACAGGTCAATCCTTCAGGCACATTGATGACCGTGATGTTTTCCGTCGTAAACTCCTTAATGCTCAGTCCCACAAAGCGGATATCCGCAGTTGCTTCCGTGATACCGGTCAGGTTGGTGACACCCTCAGGCAGATTGATGGGGAAGGTCATCTGGGTATTTTCGGTCTGTTCGGCAAAATTCACAGTTCCCAGCACGATTTCCTTCAGGTCATCAAGAACTGCCTCGCTGCCGGACACACGGATGCTGGAAGGCTTGAGTTCATAGCGCGTATAGCCCTCAGTGGCACCGCCGCCATAAATTACATTCAGCCGCAGAGGCACTTCCTGATAACGCTGGATCTTCACATCCAGATGGACTTCCGCCACATCCGTGGTGATCATCTCCACGTCTACAGGATTTCCCTCCCGATCGCAGAGGGTATAGCGGTAGCTTTCGCTGAGAGATTCCGTGCGGTCTTCCAGATTGATGTCGATTCTTGCTTCCTCAATCTGTTCCACCACAGAAGCAGGGCCCTTGATATTGACTGCAGGGTAATCCAGCACGATATTCTCGGTATCTGCAATAAAACCTTCCGGTACAGCGCCGGCAAAGGCCACCTTGACCGGAATTTCCTTGGTCAGGCGTTTCTCAACTGTCAGCTTGACACTGGCAGGATTGCGGCTTTCCACCGTGATCGCACCGGACGGTACATCGGGAGGATAGGCCGGTGTATAGGATAAATATGCCGTTCCTGCTTCGTAGACCTTGGTCAGATCCACTTTCAAGGTTATGTTGGAACTATTCAGCTTGTTCAGATCGGAACGGTTGCCCGATACCGCCAGGTCTACCGTCGTATCCATACCGTCTGTGATCATCAGGTTTCTGTTTTCAAGCAGCCATGTTTCACTTTCAAAAACCACCGGAATATTCTCAATGGTCGTTTTGGAGCCGGGGCTGACCGTGGTGATGACATACAGCCACAGTCCGGCAGCCACCAGAACTGACAGAAGCAGGGACCAGAATTTACTTTTCATTTTTCTGCGCCTCCTTCTCCGTTTTCAGGAACTTATCCATCAGCCGCACCAGCACATTGCCTTCCTCCCTGTTCTGCTCCGGAGCCAGTTCGTTGCGCAGCAGCCGTTCCAACGTCTGAGGTGCCAGATGGCGTTTGAGCATACCGCCCACTGCCACGGAAATGGTGCCGGTCTCCTCGGAAACGATTACGACGACGGCATCGGAAGATTCACTCATACCCACGCCGGCACGGTGGCGGGTACCCAGATCGGCACTCAGACGGCTGCTTTCAGACAGGGGCAGCACACAACCTGCAGCAGCGATCTGGCCGTCACGGATAATCATAGCACCGTCATGCAGTGCGGCCTTGGGGAAAAAGATATTGCGGATCAGCTGCTCGGACACCTGGCCATTGATTCTGGTGCCGGTATTGAAGTATTCCTCCAGCCGGGCTTCCCGGGCAAATACGATCAGGGCACCTACCTTTTCACGGCTCATGGTTTCACAGGCCATGACCGTCTGGGTAATGATGGTATCGATTTCCTGCACCGGTTTGTTGGTGCCCAGCAGGCTGCGCAGACGGACACTGCCCAGCCGGTCCAGCACACGGCGCAGTTCCGGCTGGAACAAAATGACCACTGCCAGAAAACCGACAGACAGGAACTGGTTCAGAATCCAGCTGATCGTATAGATCTCTGCCACATCGACCAGCCACACCACGACCAGAATACCGCCAATGGCACCGGCAATTCGTTTGGTGCTGGGGGTCCGGATAAAGGGCAGCAGCTTATAAATCAAAAAAGCCACCAGTGCGATGTCGACATAGTCCTGCCACCGCATCTTTGTGAACTGTTGGAATATATCCTGTATCACATTCATAACTGTCCTTGCTCCGTTTCTATGTGGTCTTAAAAATTGTGCGCACTCCGCTATGGTACACTTACCTATTATCCGTTCTATTATAGCGGATTGGAAGAGGGATGGCAATAGATAAACTGTAAAAAAATTTACGAATCCAAGGGCAGAAGTTTGGATGCTGCCTGTAAAAGTGCCTGTGTTTGCGACAAAGACGCATCATGGCCGAAGCTGACACGCACCGTTCCCGATCCGGTCGTACCGGCACTTTCATGGGCAAGGGGTGCACAGTGCAGCCCTGCGCGCACCGCGATTCCCTGCCGCGCCAAGATCTGCGCCGCAGTCTCGCAATCGCATCCCGGTACAAAAGAAACCGTGCCCGCCTGATGGTTTCCGCTGAATACTTTTATTCCCAGCCTTTTCAGCCCGGCGGCCGTCCTTTTCGCCTCCGCCTGTTCCCGTTTCAGGATCTTTCCGATCCCCGTCTGCTTCAGATAGCGCAGTCCTGCGCCCAGCCCCGCAACGCCAGGAACATTCAGCGTACCTGCCTCCACCCTGTCCGGCGTATCATCGGGCATATCCTGCCGCAGGGACTCACTGCCCGTTCCGCCGTAAAGCAGCGGCTGCGGGGTCTTTCCGCACAGCAGAAGTCCCGTTCCCTGCGGTCCTAAAAGTCCCTTATGCCCGGGCATGGCAATAAAATCCGCACCGAGCTCCCGCAGCGATACTGGCAGGCTTCCCGCTGACTGAGCCGCATCGATCACAAAGGGAATGCCCTGCTCCCTGCACATGGCCGCCATTTGCTCTACCGGCAGGATATAGCCGAATACATTGGAAACGTGGGTAAACACTGCTGCATCTACACCCTGATGCAATGTCCGGTAAAATTCCTCCAGTGTATCATTCCAGTCAAACAGCTTCCGCCCCGCCACATGGATCTTCGCGCCCAGCGCATGGAGTGGACGGGTCACCGCATTGTGTTCAAAACCCGAAACGGCTACGTGGCTTCCTGGCTTGGCAACAGTATTGATGGCAATGTTCAATCCGTGGGTGCAATTGGATGTGAAAACCACACGGTCTGGATCACATCCGAATAATTCTCCTGCCAGTTCCCGGCAATGGTAAACGGTATTCGCTGCTGCCATGGCAGCACCGTAGCCACCGCGCCCCGGATTGGCGCATTGCTCCATGGCAGTCAGAACCGCCCGCCGCACTGCGGCGGGCTTGTGAAAAGATGTGGCACCATTGTCAAGATAGATCAAAGATGCACCTCCTCTATATCCCCATCCCTTCCCTGCACATAGACACGGCGAAACGGCACCTGACCGGCACGGAGCAACCGAACGGCCGGCATAACATCATCTGTACGCAGGCGCAGGCAATAACCGCAGCCCTGCTCCTCCATCCACCGCGGAGTCCGCTGCAAGCTGCAGGAAATGCCGCCCTTTCTGAGCACACTTTCCGCCCGCTGGCCAAAGGTCACTGATCGGACGGTAATAAAATATACACGCATACGCAAAACCTCCTGACCTAATCTATGCCTTTCCCGTCAAAAGGGTGCTTTTCGTCGTTTTTCCTCTTTATGTTTCTATTGATTTTCACACTATAATAAAAGCATCATTATTCAGGAGGTATACTATGCAGCACTATAATCCTTTGACCACCCATCTCGAAAGTAACCATAAATTCATCACCATCGGTGAGATCATGCTCCGCCTGACACCTCCTAATTATGAGAAGATCCGTATGGCCAATAACTTCGAGGCCATCTATGGTGGCAGCGAAGCCAACCTTGCCCTCTCTCTGGCAAATTTAAGCATTGATTCCACGTTTTTTCTGTGGTTCCCAATAATTCCATCGGTAAAAGCGCCATCCGTATGCTGCGCTCCAATGACGTGCACTGCACCCCTGTGATCCTCTCCACACCCGAGGAAACACCCTCCCACCGCCTGGGCACCTCTGTTATCAAGCACACCATCCACGGCGATGCCAATATCACCGATGATGCCCGCGCTATCAAGGAAATCATGAATATGAATTTCGACATCAAGAGATAACTTCCATACATAGCAGCAGGGACGTACCGAACGGCACGTCCCTGTTTGTTATATTCAAATTTCAGTTTATCGTTCCGTTTCGATTATGAATGTAGGG
The DNA here is from genome assembly GCA_017537045.1 of Oscillospiraceae bacterium. The sequence goes on from JAFYLN010000151.1 coordinate 18,579, forward strand.
GCGGCTATTAGCCGCCCGCGCGGTAGAATCTTTCGTATTCGCATTGGATTTCGGCGAATTCGCAACATTGTACTGCCGGGCGGCGGGTCGCCGCCCCTACGTTATCTACGGCACACAGTGCGATAAACATCAATTTATCTTCCCTTAAATCAGGCCGAAATGCTTCAAGGCCTTTTCGATACCATCCTCATCGATATCGGCAGTAACATAGTCTGCCGCTGCCTTTGCTGCTTCCTCCGCATTGCCCATGGCAACACCGATCCCTGCAAAGCGAAGCATATCCAGATCGTTTTCCGCATCTCCAAAAGCAATGATCTCCTCCGGTTTGATCCCGATCATATCCAGATACCGCTTGATTCCGGCCATTTTACCACCGCCGCCCGCAATGATATCCTTACCGCCAAAATGCCAGCTGGTTAGTACACAATCCTTTGAGATCGGTTCCACCAGATGCTCGTCCTCCGGTCTGAGGTATGCACAGATCTGATAGATATCCCCACCCCGGTAATCACTCAGAGGCAGAAGTGAAATTGCCATCCGCTTATTGACATCCAGCACATGGTCGGTGACACAGTTCAGATACATCTGATTCTGTTCTACCATCACAGCGGGATAGGTATGGTCGTTAAATTTTTCAACCAGAAACGCCTTGGCCTTTCCCTCGATCGGCACACCAAAGAGCATATTTTGCTGCTTGTCCAGAACTAACTGGCCGTTGAGCATCACAAAGGCATCAAAAGGAATATCTGCTACGGGAAGCTTCGACATCTGGATCATATGCCGGCCTGTGGCCACAATGCACAGAATTCCCTGCGCCTGCAATTTCGCAATGGCCGCTTTTGCGCTTTCGCAGACCTTTCTGGTTTTGTAAGACAGCAGGGTGCCATCTACATCAAAAAACGCAGCCTTGATCATGATTACTCCTCCAGCAGGCACACTGCATGGCAGGCCATGCCCAGTTCTTCACCGGTAAAGCCCAGTTTTTCCTCCGTTGTCGCTTTCACATTGACGCGGCTTGCCTCCACACCGACTGCGCCGGCAATGTTGTGCTCCATCTGCTCGATATAGGGACGCAGCTTCGGACGCTGGGCAATCATGGTCACATCAATATTGCTGACGCGATAGCCTGCTTCCTTTACCCGCTGCGCCACAATTTCCAGCAGCTTCAAGGAATCTGCGCCCTTATACTGCGGGTCTGTGTCAGGAAAATGCTTGCCAATGTCGCCTAAGCCCGCTGCGCCCAGCAGGGCATCGGACACCGCGTGGAGCAGCACATCCGCATCGCTGTGTCCCAGCAGACCCAGCGTATGCTCGATCAGGACACCGCCTAGGATCAGATCGCGGCCTTCTACCAGTTTGTGCACATCGTATCCGTGTCCGATTCTCATGTCATTTCCTCCAGCAGCAGCTTTGCAATTTTCAGATCCATGGGGGTTGTGACTTTGATGTTACGTTCATCACCCTCTACGATCTTGATCGCCATACCCAGCCGTTCCACAGCAGAGCAATCATCGGTTACGGCTGCACCGTCCTGCGCAGTCTTTTTCAGCGCGCCCCGCAGCAGGTCAAAGTCGAATACCTGCGGTGTCTGCACCGCCTGCAATGTGGCACGGTCAGGGGTTTCCTTCGCCACACCTCCGGTAACCACCTTGATGGTGTCCTTGACGGGAACCGCAGGTGCCGCAGCACCATAGGTATGGGCAGCGCGGACAGCACGGTCAATGACCGCGTTCGTAATCAGCGGGCGGGCACCATCCTGCACCGCCACCAGCTTCACCTTGTTTGACAGGGCGTTCAAACCCATCTGCACCGATTCCTGACGGCTTGCTCCGCCACAAACCACTGCCTGCACCTTGTCAAATCCTGCGCAAAGGCGCATGATGGGCAGGATCAGATCCTCACGGGTCACCACCACGATCTCCTTGATGGCATCAGAGTTCGCGAAGGTACGCACCGTGCGCAGGATCATGGGTTCTCCATCCAGTTCTGCCATAACCTTGTCAATGCCACCCATGCGGGAGGCTGTGCCTGCCGCCACGATCACCGCGCCGCAGTATTTTAGCGGCAGCGCCTTACGCATGCCGTTTGTTACCTTGGAAATATCCATAATTACAGCTCCATAATCAGTTTCTTGAAGAAATTGCCGCGTACTGCAAAGTTTTTGAATTCATCAAAGGATGCGGATGCAGGACTCATCAGCACCACATCACCGCTTTGCGCAGCCGCCGCAGCAGCCTTGACCGCAGCTTCAAACTTCCCGCAATCTGCAATGTCCGGTCTTTCCATCCCGCAGTTTTCTACAGCAGCGCGAATCTGGGGTGCTGTTGCACCGCACAAGAACAGCTTTTTGACGTGCTTGCAGATTTCAGGGCCCAGCACATCATAGGGAATATGCTTATCATAACCGCCGGCGATCAGAATCACCTTTTCCGGGAAGCTCTTTAGTCCTGCTATGGTACGGCTGGGGCTGGATGCAATAGAGTCGTTATAGTAGCGCACACCATCCTTGATTCGCACCAGTTCGATACGGTGCTCCACGCCGCCGAAGGTTTTGGCAACGTGCCGGATGACATCATCCTCAACAAGACCCTCTACCACCGCAATTGCAGCCATGTAATTTTCCACATTGTGCTCACCCGGAAGCAGAATATCCTGCCTATCCAGAACGGCGGTACCGTCGCGGCAGATGATGCCGTTTTCCAGACGCACCTTTACATTCTTACCCGCCCGGGAGAAGGCACAGGTGGTGCCGGAGCCTGTCAGAGGGGCGGTGATGTCATTGTCTGCATTGACCACCAGAATGTCCCCACCCGACTGGAAGCGGTAGATATTCTTCTTGGATTCCACATATTCTTCCATATCCTTATGGATATCCAGATGGTTGGGTGCCAGATTGGTGATCACAGCCACATGGGGACTGCGGCGCATATCCATCAGTTGGAAGGAGCTGAGCTCCACAACTGCAAAATCCTCTTCCTTCATCTGCCGCACCAGTGGCAGCAGGGGCGTACCGATGTTGCCGCCCAGCCAGACAGTCTTACCTGCGGCTTTCAGCATTTCGGACACCAGTGTGGTCGTCGTCGTCTTGCCGTCAGAGCCGGTAATGGCAATTTTTGTGCAGGGGCAGACCTCAAAGAACACTTCCATTTCGGATGTAATTTCTGCGCCGCGTTCCTTCAATGCCACAATAGCAGGATTACCGGGGTGCATGCCGGGAGTGCGGAACAAAATGTCTGCCGACAGGCCATCCAGATAACCGTCACCGACACTGAGCTTGCAGCCCATGCGTTCCAGTTCCAGCACCTCTGCGTCCAACTTTTCTCTGGGGGTTTTGTCGCAGCCGGTCACATCACAGGAAAATTCCAGCAACAGGCGAACCAGCGGACGGTTACTGACACCCAGACCCAGCACAACGATCCGCTTTCCTTTCAGGGATTTAAAATAAGCTTCAAATGCAGAAATCATGATGTATTCCTCATTTCTTAGTCAAATTAATGTTTGTCGCACCATGTAGCGTGGACAACGTAGGGGCGACCATTGGTCGCCCGTGCAGCAGAATGTTTCGCATTCGCATTGGTTTTCGGCGAATTCGTAACATTGTACCGCCGGGCGGCGGGTCGCCGCCCCTACGATAGAATTGATAGACAGTACGACAAACTGAAATTTACATTCCATTCTAACGATAGTATACCTTGTTCCAAAAGAATTTGCAAGTGTAGGTTTGTCAATGATGTGTTACACATTCGGGAAAGAAAAAAGAACATGTTTCGGTGACTTCCAGTTGAGTGGTCTCATGGGGAAGTTGTTATATTGACGTTGTCTAACAGCCAGCTGCTTTTCG
>JAFYLN010000152.1 GCA_017537045.1 Oscillospiraceae bacterium
CGTTCTTCCCCATGGATGACGGTATCTTCTATCATAAGGACCCGATCACCAGGGAGCCACTGCTCGGTCCTGCGGAAGGTACGCTGCCAAAGCGTATAAAGGCGCCTGAGCTGGAGGATTGGTATGAACTGCGCTATTTTGATCACGAAGAGCTCTGTCCGGAGCGTTTCAATCTCGCACAGATTATCTATAGAATTACCGGCTGCATCATGCCAAGAGAGCTAAATCGGTATCAGCCGGCACTCAAGACTCTGGAGAGATTCGGAATTACGGGAAAGAGAATGACTCATTCTCTTATGTACTGTATGTCCCTAATGGGTGAATCGACATACAGGACAGATTCATCGATAACACCCATTGATTATACTGATGAGGATGAAGACTTTGTAGATGAAGGCGAGTATATCGAAGAGCTTGAGGAACAGATCAATGCGCTGAAGGAAGAGTTAAAGCTCGAGAAGCAGCAGGCCTATGAAAGTAGCAGGGAAGCCCACAATCATCGGCAGCGCTACGAAACACTTGCCCAGGTTACTGCAAACGAAGCACAGGAGCTCCACGATCTAAGAGAATTGATTTTTAGGCAGCAGGATGGGAGCTACGAGAGCTTGCAGCCATCGAAAAATATCTCCTTCCCGTATTCTACGGACAGCAGAATTATTGTATTTGGAGGACATGAATCCTGGGTAAGAGAGATCAGAAAAAAGCTGCCCACGGTTCGATTTATCGACCGATCTGCCGTTCCCAATGCCAATATGATCAGAAAGGCTGATGCGATTTGGATTCAGACCAATGCCATGTGTCACTCACAGTACTATAAGGTAGTTGACGAAGCCAAAAAGAACAACATCCCCATCCGATATTTCTCGTTTGCAAGTCCCAACAAATGCGCAGAGCAGTTCGTACAGGAAGACAAGAAAACTGCGAAATAAGAAAAGCCGAAGGGCTGGAGAAATCCGGCCCTTCGGCTTTTTGGTGTTTAGCAGGAGAAATATAATAAGTCGAAAACAAATAATGAACAAAAAAGCAGAGAGAATTATGAAATCTCTCTGCTTTGGTATGGAAGATTAGTTTATTTATGGGGCGGTACGGCACCGCGCTTTACAAGGTAGCTTAGCAGGATGCCAAGGTATGCATCCAGCAATCCGTTTCTACCTTGCGACAAGGTATCGTAAAGATGCTGGATGTAGGCTTTACTGGCGGTTTTTCCCGCGCAATCTGAATTGATTTTTCGTTTCAATTCATTCAGCGCAGCCATGCGGCCTTGAGGCAGGTATGCCTGCTTACAGTTCAGATTCAGGGTAATCTGCAGGTCATGATTCACATCTTCATCATCGGAATAAATGGTGCCGTCTGGCAGATAGCGGACAAGTGCAACAGAAGGAAGCTTCAAGGGATCAACCGTCAGCGGAGTGTTTCCACGGTGCGCATCACAGGTTAGGAATTTCTCAGCAGCACCCTTATTACCGGGACAGACACCGAGCAGATTGCGATAATCAATCGTGGTAGCATCATCGGAAATGCTTCGGGGTGTGTAATGCTCGATTTGCATATCCTGGCGGAGACGGCGCATACAGTAAGCGCAAAGTCCGCCTTGTTCTGCAGAAAGACTGTCTTTGACGATATCCTTTACCTCAGTGGTCATGTCGTCGTAATGCTTCAAGCCTTCCCGCTTCGCCTGGATCAAAGCTTCCGGCTCATGGCCTTTCTTGATGTAAAGCAAGTTGCTGACCTCCTCAAAGCTGTTCCAGAGCCAGGGTCACCCGGGCCTGGGTCAGCTCCGGATCCTCAGAGCCGATCAGTGCTTCAATCTCATTGAGAATAGCCTCCGCCTGGGGGATATCTTTCTCCACCGCCAGATAGAATTGATCAAACATAGCCTGAACTTCAGCAGGACGGTGATTTGCATCCATGACTGCACTTAATATGGAATTTGCATCCTTGCCGTAGACCTCAACGGGGAGCGTATAGGGCTGCCCATCGGCATCCAGTACCAGCATGTTTTCTCGCTTTACGGAACTGATGACGGAAGGGGCATGGGTGGAGACGATAAACTGGACCTTCGGGAACAGAGTCTGAAGATCCTGGATGATGCGCTGCTGCCAGACCGGATGAAGGTGCAGATCTACTTCGTCGATCAGCACGATACCCGGAGTTTCGGTCAGAACATTCTCCAAAAGCTGGGGATTCAGGATTGCCATGCGATAGGCAATGTCAGCAATCATGCCAATCGTGTTTTTGTAGCCGTCGCTCAGGTTCTTCATTGGCACACGGACTTTTTTGCCTGAAGCATCAGTATAAAGGATATCCAGACTATGGGTATCCAGATTGAATTGTGTCACTACCTGCTCGGAGCCGGTAATTCCGGCGAAACAGCGAGAAACCGCCTGCTCCACGGCGTTCAGTTCCGGGCTGGGCTGCTGCCGCTGAGCCTGTTGAATGGTCATTTTCTCAAACCATTTCAGCATCAGCTTTTCGTTAGATTCTGCGGCAAGACAATCAATGTAGCCGGAAAGTCGGGAGAACTGCACAAGCTGATCGCTGGGACGCTTTTCTCTTTTCTGAGCCCAAAGTCTGCCGGTACCGTAATAGGAGATGATGGGGAGAATCAGACTGGTATCACCTTCACGGATGCGTGCCTGATAACCTTCCGCTGCGGAGATGATGGATTTGGCATCGATAGTGGTGGTTCGGCCGCCGGCACCATTGAGAGAACGGCTCCATTCCATAATTTCGCCGCCAACATCGCCCTTGGCAGTAATGACAGAAGGGTACTGGTGCTGGAGGTCGATAACCGTTCCCATATCAAAACTCTTGCAGGTAACATCATCCTTGTTGATGCCGGTTCCGGGAACGCCGTCCAGACCTGAGAAGAAGGTGCCGATGGAAATGGAAATGGCATCCAGAACAGTACTTTTACCGCTTCCGTTATTGCCGATAAAAACAGTCAGATTGGGATTCAACTCGGCATAGAAATCCTCGAAACCCCGGAAATTCTTAATAGTAATCTCATTGATCTTCATGGTATTCAACCTTTCCCAATTTCATTATGGGTATCCAATACTATTCTCCATTATACCCGGAAATAGAAACTATGGCAAGTGCTTAGTGAAAAATACCTTCAGAATTCATGCTTTGTTTTGCATGATGGGTATTTCTGGCATTGGTCGAGAAGTTAATCTTTTATAAGATAATAATGCACATAACAAAGTAGCGCAGGAAGATAAGAACACTATAATAATATATTTGCAAGAAGAGCATTTCGAGGATGTGGTATCTCTATTTTTGCGAATTAGACTTTTTGACTTCCATCTGGGCCTGATATTTCTTGCCAACTCTCAGATCCGACTGAAGATTAGACCCTCTCTGGATCGTGGCAGCGCCGAATTTTTTATTGATGGCATCATATGCCTGATCCAGCTTTCGGGAGCGCTCTTTCTTTTCGTCCGGGAACAGGGACATCTGAGATGTCTCTTCCCTTGTCAAATCGTTCAGAGC
>JAFYLN010000153.1 GCA_017537045.1 Oscillospiraceae bacterium
GCCACCAACAGATGAAATGTTGACGATACTACCGCCGCCATGTTTTGCCATGTGCTTGACCGCAGCTTGACTCGCCATAAAGACGCTTCGCAGATTCAAATTGACAGTATCAAAAAAGACTTGTGAATCTGTATTGGCAAAATCCAAATCCTTACCGGGGTTGGATGTGCCGAAGTTGTTGATCAGCACATCGATACGTCCTGCATCTTTTACAACATCCTCCACCATAGAAGAGAAGGTCTCCGGTTTGGTGGCGTCATTGTATACGCACTTTACACCGTCAAGTGCATTCGTAATTTCCTGCGCCCGTTCCATATCCCGGGCAGCCATATAAACTTTAGCGCCTTCTTCTGCACACTTCTTTACAATCGCAAGGCCGATTCCCCGGGTGGAAGCGGTCACCAGAACGACTTTATCTCGCAATCTCATGTTAGGCCTCCTTTGTAGCTTTTCGTTTTGGCAGGAACGCAACCGCGGCAATACCCAATGCGACACACAGAATCTCCGCAATTGCCAGAAAATGAATAGACGCAACTGCGGCAGCAGGCTCAGCCGTACCTGCCGCAATTTTGCCTGTGATCTGGTTTGTGAATAACGGGACGAAAACGGCTACGCCAAAGGGTGCCGCCAGATCCCGGAACAGGCCGTAGGTTCCCGTGCCTGCTCCAGCCTCCTGCGGTGTCAAACCAGAAAGAACAACCTTCATAAAGATGGTACCGTTTCCACCCAGACCGAATCCAAGAATGCCAAGAGATGCCATCAGCAACAGCACAGAGGTGGCCTCTGTAAATAACAGCAAGATACCGCACCCGATACCGGTGAGCAGAAAAGAGCCGACTAATACTCGTTTGGGGTCGAATTTATCGGCCAATGGTCCTAAAATCACCGCGCCTAATGACATACCCACATACATAACGGAAATGGCATAGCCGGAAATGGCGGCATTGTTCGGCTGTGTGTAATTCACAAACACGATGGTGTTGGTCATATTGGCCTGCATCAATCCCTGAGTTAGAAACAGTGCAATAACACTAAGGACAAAAACACTGCGCATTATGAAGCTGCCGGACAAAATAGGATGGGCGCTTTTCTGTTCTGCTAAAACAAGTCCCACAAGACTGATGACGGCGAGAACCAGTACGATGAGGAAGGGGGTGGATGTCCAGCCAAAGTTCTGTCCAAAGGAGGGAACGCATAGCAGCAGACTAAAGAAAACCAGGATCAGAACAGCGCCGGTAATATCAAAGTCTTGCAACGGCTTTTTTTTGGAAACCTGATTCCGGGAAATCAGGACGCAGACGGTGAAAATAGCGGCACAGATGGCAACGCATACCCACAGCATCGTGCGCCATCCGTAAGAGGAAACGACAAGTGCGCCAATGGTTGGGCCGATAATGACCGATGCGCTGGAAAGTAACATATACAAAGAAAAGCCCTTTGCGATTCGTTCTTGGGGAAACTCCGTTGCAATATAGGCGAGGATCACGGGTCCCATTGCCGCCGTGCCAATGCCCACGATAAACCGCGCCACCATCATAAACATGAGGGAGTTCGCTAGGGCGGACAGTACATTACCCAGGGTGAATACCGTAATACCCAAAAGCAGCGTTCTTCTGCGTCCAATAACATCCCCAACCTTGCCGAGAATCGGCGCGCAGGCAGCGGTGGACATGGCCTGAGCCAGGGCAGTCCATGTGGTGTTATTATAGGCGATGCCAATATCCTGCACAAAAGCCGGTCCTAAAACTGTAGAAAAGCCTCCCACTAAGCCGATTAAAAGGGCGGCCAATGCGTATGGAATGAATCCACGTTGATATGCCATTTGTTCACATCCTTTTGGGATAGTATGTCCAAACTCTTTTGTATTATTTGATTTTACTTGGACACACTTTCTTACAGGAGGGATCGAATATGAAACAGAAGTTTTTGATTTGTAAACATTGCGGCAACATCGTTGCTATGATCCGAGATAAGGGTGTACCCATCTACTGCTGTGGCGAAGAAATGCAGGAACTGCTTCCCGGCACAACCGAAGCATCCGGTGAAAAGCATATTCCGGTATATGAAGTGGTGGGAAACACTGTCCATGTGACTGTCGGCTCCGTGGAGCATCCCATGACACAGGAGCACTATATCGAATGGGTGTGCATGGAAACGGAGCACGGCATTCAGTATGCCCATTTAGACCCGGACGACAAGCCCAAGGCGAAGTTTTCTATCTGCGACGGCGATGAAGTCCGGGCAGTGTACGCATTTTGCAATCAACACGATTTATGGAGGAAGTAAGTATGTCAATGATCAACAAGGAGATTTCCGATTTCCGCGTCTATGCCTACCACGAAAATGATTTTAAGTTTGTAAGCAAGAAAGATATCCTAGGCAAGTGGAGCGTGTTTTTCTTCTATCCTGCAGACTTCACCTTTGTGTGTCCTACCGAACTGGAAGATCTGGCGGACAAGTACGAGCAGTTCCGTGCCATCGGCTGTGAGGTGTATTCCGTGTCTACCGATACCCATTTCGTTCACAAGGCATGGCATGATGCATCGGAGCGGATCAAGAAGATCAACTATCCCATGCTGGCTGACCCCACCCACAGCATTTCCAAGGATTTTGAGGTGCTGATTGAGGCGGACGGCCTTGCCGAGCGGGGCACTTTTATCATCAATCCCGAGGGTAAGATTGTGGGTTATGAGGTAACTGCCGGCAATGTGGGCAGAAACGCAGAAGAACTGCTGCGCAAGGTGCAGGCCTGCCAGTTTGTCCACGCCCATGGCGATCAGGTTTGTCCTGCCAACTGGAAGCCGGGTGCCGAAACGCTGAAGCCCAGCCTGGACTTGGTTGGTCAGTTGTAACGCGGGTTCCGGACTGGCGCTGAATTTGATTCACTAACGCACAGCAACGGTCACAGCATAAAGGAAGCATTGTAAAGATTTTATTTACGACCTATTGTTAGCTGCCGCTGGGTGGTATCGATTGATGCCGTCCTGCGGCAGTTTCTTTTGGGGAGAAAATGCGAAAAAGGACTTACAATTTTCGTCTTTCCAAGGTAACACTGCCTGGCAGTGGCGGTTTTTGTGGCATCTGGTGGCAAAATACGATCGTGATCATAAACTGGTATGAGGTGATCAAATGCGATATTGCAAGAGAAATCCGGATGCAGTGGCGCGAATCTGTGGTGGAATGGAAGCACCACAGTTGACCGGATGTGTTCAGTTTTTTCAGGAGAAGGACTGTGTTTTGATCGTAGCAAGCATTTTCGGGTTGCCGGGGGAAAACAAAACAGGCTTCTTTGGATTCCATATTCATGGGGGAGAAAGCTGCTCTGGCGCTGACTTTTCCGGAACGGGAAGTCATTATAACCCTGCTGAGCAGAACCATCCGGAACACGCAGGCGACTTGCCACCATTGTTGGCATGTCATGGCAGTGCTTATTTGTCATGCAGGACGGATCGCTTCTCGGTGAATGATATCACTGGAAGAACAGTGGTCATTCACAGCGATCCAGACGACTTTCATACCCAACCGGCAGGAAATGCCGGAAAGAAAATCGCCTGCGGTGTGATCCGCAAGCGGTCATAATGGCAAACAACCGGAAATGCCGCCCACGCAGGGCGGCATTCCTTATTTGCAGCAAATGCTCTTTTGTGTGGCGATGGTCAGGAGTGTGTCGCCCAACTGGGTCAGAGAAACACCCAGCAGTTCCAATTCATCTTGGGTAAGCTGACAGGCCAGCCAGTTTGCGATTGCTGTAATGGATGCGGTCAGTTCACAAGCATTCATGGTATCACCTTCCGCATCATACTATGCAGCCCGTTACTCAATTGCGAATACTGTCAGTTGGTTGTTCTCATCACATAGGGCAAGAAAAACCTCCTGAGGCTTCTTGTAGCCCTGGGCAGTCAACTGCTTGTGCAGCCATTTATCATCCAGTCCCATCCGCTTCAGGTTTTCATCCAACACCCGGCCGTCCATAATCACTTCTGTCTGGATGTATTCGGGGGCAGGAGAAAGATTCAGATCCTCAGGATTTGCCGGACGCTTTTTGCTGACGGGCAGAATGCTCAGCTTGCCGTTAAACTCGAAAACGGCGGTCTGAATATCGCTGAGATTAAAATATCCCTGCTGCCGGCACATAACCATAAATTCACTCAGGTCAAGTTTCGCTTTTCTCAAATTCTTCCGGTAGAGCTTACCGTTATTCATCAGAATGGTAGGGGTGCCGTTGATATACTTCCGGGTCTTTGGAAACAGGCTGGTGATCTTGGACAGTAGAATCGCTGCAGCACCGTACACCGCAATGGCGATCAGTGGTTTCAACGGTTCTTCCAGCTCTGTGGCCAGTTCTGCGGCAATGGAGCCGATGGTAATGCCGGAAATATAGTCGAAGAAATCCAACTGGGACATTTGCTTGTGACCCATGAGCTTTGCAATCACAAACAGGGCTGCCACAGAAAGTAAGGATGTGAGTAAAACTTTGATAATCTCCATAGGATACCTCCGGTTACAGCTTGCCCAGAGAAAAGACGAACATACCTTGCTGCCTTTCGGCGGTTCCGCTTTTTCATAAAAGCAGCTTTAATCGGCCAAATTATATCGATATAAAGAATACAAATCGCATAACCTTATCACTTCAAAGTTATAATATATTCGCATATTGTGTATTTGTAGTTATCGCTACTTGCAGATATAATAACAGTGTATATATGATATGTTGATTTGCTTTATCTCCTGCACACTTCCACATCTTACAGGAGATTTTTTGTGACTGCATCCGCTTGCCGGATGCCGCAAAGAACAGGAGGTATTCTTTGGAACTGTTACAACTGCGATACTTTCAAACTGTTGCCAGATTGGAAAGCATTACACTGGCTGCAGAGCACCATCTGGTACCCCAATCTTCCATGTCACAGACCATCCGCCGGCTGGAAAATGATCTGGGCGGTGTCAAGCTGTTTGACCGCAAAAACGGCAGGATTTATCTGAATGAGCAGGGCCGGTTATTTCTGAATTATGTCGATGCCACCCTTGCAAGCCTGGAGGGCGGCATCCGCGCCGTCAGCTCCGTATCCGGCAAGATCGAGGGTGCCGTGCGTGTGAAGGTTATGGAAAACCACCGTCTGGTTCTGACCTGTGTGCCCGCCTTTCTGAAAATGTACCCGAATGTGCGCTTCTCCATTTCCCACGGTTATTACGAAGAAAGAGAGGCGGAATATGATCTTTGTATTTCTTCTGAAACATCCTTCCGCCATTTGAACGAAAGCAAGCCTCTTCTCGATGAACGCCTGATCCTTGCGGTGCATGAAGACCATCCCCTTTCAAAAGTAAAAACCGTCCGCCTGACTGATCTTCGCGGCGAAAGTCTGATTTCCATGCCCAGCCAGTCTGCCCTGTCACGCATTGTGACCAGCCGCTGCCGTGCATTGGGATTTGAGCCGGAGGTGCCTGTGGTCTGTGATGACCCGTATTTTGTCCGAAAATACGTCAGCGAAAATCTTGGAATTGCGGTAACACCCGAAATCTCGTGGCGGGGCCGCTTCCGCGAAAATACCAAGCTGATCCCCTTTGAAGAGGAGGATATGCGTGTGTGCTCTTATATTCTGTACAACAGCAAGCGTTACATGTCCCCTGCCACCCAGATGTTTATGGAATATCTGAGTGAAGAAGCGAAGAAGTTGTATTGATCTTACAGAAGAAAGGAATGTTCTTTTATGGCTGTTATCGTTTTGACCGGCATGCCTGCCACCGGAAAATCCACCATCTGCAAAGCCCTGGCTGCCCGCTTCGGCTACCCCGTGGTGGAAAAAGATGCGATCAAGGAGGAAATGTTTGATACCGTAGGTTTTACCTGCTACGCCCAGAAGCGTGCACTGGATCACGCCGCCAACGCGGTGGTGATCCATGTTGTGGAGCAGATCCTGAAAACCGGAGGTTCCGTCATTGTGGACAATAATTTTGATGACATCAGCGGTAAGCGCTTCACCGCACTGCTGGAACAGTACGCACCCAAGTGCGCCTGCGTGTTCCTGCACGGTGATCTGGATGTGCTGCACGAGCGCTATACCATCCGCGACAATGCACACGCCCGCCACTTAGGTCATGTGCTGCAAAACCACTATCCCCCCGAACCCGGTGACAGCCTGTATTACACCATGACCCGCGAGGAATTCTACGAAAAATTCATGAAGCGCGGTATGGACTCCTTTACCTGCCCCGGCGGACGTTTGGAAGTGGACACCACGGACTTTACCAAGGTCAATCCCGAGAAGATCGTAGAGCAGGTGGCGCAGATGCTGCTGTAAGGATGGTGCGCAATGGATACCATTAAAATAACTGCACCCAAGCCTCTTATGATTGCCCACCGCGGTCTGAGCGGTCTGGAACGGGAAAACACCTGCGCTGCTTTCATCGCCGCGGGCAACCGCAGCTATTTCGGCATTGAGACCGATGTCCACCTGACCGGAGACGGAAAATACGCCATCATTCACGACAGCTCCACTGCACGGGTTGCCGGAGTGGAACTGACCGTGGAGGAAGCAGAACTGGATGCACTGCGCCAATTGCAGCTTCTGGATCCCCAGACAGGGCTACCCCGCCCGGATCTTCGCATTCCCACTTTGGAGGAGTACATCTGCGCCTGCAAGAAGTACGAAAAGGTGGCTGTTCTGGAGCTGAAAAACCGTCTGCCAAAGGAGGCGATCTTTGAGATCGCAGAAATCATTTCCTCCCTCGGCTATATGGAGCATACCATTTTCATTTCCTTCCGGCTGGAAAATCTGACTGATTTGAGAGAAAAATTCCCCGATCAGCCGGCACAATACCTGCTCAGTAAAATTGAGGATGCAGATGCCACCCTTGCTACCTTAACGGCGCACCATCTGGATCTGGATGTAAAATACACCGCCGTAACAGAGGCTATCGTTGCAATGCTGCATGAAAACGGCATCAAGGTAAATGTGTGGACGGTAGACACCCTGGAGGAAGCAGAAAATCTCACCAGAATGGGTGTGGATTTTATCACAACCAACATTCTGGAGTAAGGCGCGAAAGCGAGGATATCCTATGGAACCTGCAAGAGGGCAATCCGGAATCTATGACCTGCGGGTCAATGACCGAACTGCGCCCATGGGCATCGACGTTTCCAGTCCCGTATTCAGCTGGAAGATGTGTTCTGCCGCAACCGGCGCGAGGCAAACTGCCTACCGTGTCATGGTCACTGCTGAAAGCGGCATTCCCATGTGGGATAGCGGTTGGGTACATTCCGACCGCTCAGTCGGCATCCGCTACGGCGGTGCAGCACTGGAAGCCTGTACCAGGTACACCGTATCTGTCACCATGAAAGATCAGGATGGCTGTGAGACTGGCGCAGCCATCACCACGTTTGAAACAGGCCTACCTCAAAGCAGGCCTTTTGGTGCTGCATACTTCATCACCATCGACGAAAAGGATGCACCGGTCTGCAACAATCTTCCTGCATACCGCAAAGCCTTTGAAACGAAACCGGGATTGTCCATTGTGAAGGCCAGACTGTACAGCACCGCGCTGGGTGTTTACGAAAGCTTTATCAACGGTCAGCGTGTGGGACGGCTGCAGGAAGACGGCAGCGTTTTGTACGAGGAGCTGAAGCCCGGCTATACCCAGATGGAAGACCGGAAATCTTACAGCACCTACGATGTGACATGGATGCTAAGAAACGGCGCGGTAAATGTCCTCTCTTCCATCGTCACCAGCGGCTGGTGGAACGGTCTTGCAGTACAGTTTCGGATGCCGGAGGAGCTGATCTTCCATGAAAATGCCTATCTTGCCAAGCTGGTAATCGCTTACAGCGACGGCAGTACCCAAGTCATCAATACGGACAGCAGCTGGAAAGCTGCCCGCGCCGCCGCCGTTCAGGAGGGCACCGGCCTTTGGGAGGGCGAAGTGTACGATGCCCGCGTGGATCAAGGCTGGATGAAACCCGGTTTTGACGGCAGCCAATGGTGCGGCGTGAAGCAAAACACGGAGTTTCAAGGTGTGATCTGCCCGTGGCGGGGCGTTCCCGTGATGGTTCGGGCAGACCTTCAGCGGCGTGCTGAAAAAATCGTGGTGTATCAGGGCGCGGTAGGTGCAGCGGATGACTGCCACGGCAAAATCAACGTGGTATGCACCGCGCCGGATTTTGACGGCGGTGTGACCTTGCTGCCCGGGCAGACCCTGCTGGTGGATTTTGGACAGAATTTTGCTGGCCGGGAATGCCTGCACCTGAAAGCACCCGCCGGAACACGGCTGGATATCAAGCACGGCGAGATGGTCAACGACTGCAACGGTCAAAAGAGCCGCGGCAACAAGGGACCCGAGGGCAGTCTATACAATTACAACTATACAAAAAATACGCCCGTCGTGGGCAGAACCATCTACTATGCCAGCGGAAGCGGGGATGTGGAAACCTACCACCCCATGTATGCGTTCTACGGTTTCCGCTATATTGAAATTACGGTCGATAAAGAAACCGTCTTTTACAATATCTGCGGCCAGGTGGTGACCTCCGCACTGGAAGATACGGGCACACTGGTCACCTCCGACGAAAGCGTGAACCGGTTGATCTCCAATGCCCGCTGGGGTATGTATTCCAATTATCTGTCCGTTCCCACGGACTGCCCCCAGAGGGATGAGCGGCAGGCATGGACGGCTGACACCCAGAACTTTGCGGAGACCGGCTGCTGGCTGAACCGCACCAAAAGCTTTCTGGAAAAGTATATGGCCGACATACGCGACGCACAGGACGAGGCCACGGGCTCCGTTCCCGGTGTAGCACCCACGGGCTACAAAAATGGTGCACGTTGGGGCGTGGTGGGCTGGGCAGATGCCATCGTCCTGATCCCGTGGTTTGTGTATCAGATGTATGGTGATACCGCCATCATCGAGGAAAACTGGGATGCCATGGCTCATTTCATGGATACCTACATGGCAAAATCCGGCGGCATGGGCGGAAACTGGGGCACTCTGACCAGCCCCACCGGTGAAAAGATCGGTGCTTACGGTGACTGGCTCTCCCCAGAGGACGGTTCTCAGGCGGTATCTGACCGGCTGGGCACGGCCTACTATGCGTGGGATGCCATGGTCATGGCGAAAATGGCCAGAGCCGCAAACCTCGGCACCACTCTGGTTCAAAAGTACGAAGCACTTTACGAAGCGGAAAAGAAACTGTTTCAGGACAGGTATGTGACAGAAAGCGGCGAAATGGATATGAATGTCCAGTCCGTCTGCCTGCACGCCCTGTATCTGGACTTGCTGCCCAATGAAAAATCCGTTGCCGCTGTGGCGAAGCAGCTGATTTCCAATATCGAAAGCAAGGGTAACAAGCTGGGCACAGGATTCCTCGGCACGGAGATCATCATGCACACCCTGACGAAAATCGGCCGCTCCGATGTTGCCTACAAGCTATTGCTGCAGCATGAGTACCCCTCCTGGCTGTACTCTGTGGATCAGGGCGCTACCACCATCTGGGAACGGTGGAATTCCTACACTGTTGAAGGTGGTTTCCACCCCACCGAAGCACATAATACGTCCTTTAACCATTATAGCTACGGCTCTGTCGTCGCATGGATGTTCCGCGGCATGGCAGGCATCAGCTACGACGAAGCGCGCCCCGGCTTCAAGCATATTTTGCTGAAGCCACAGCCCGACCGTGGGATCCCGGTGGTGAAAGCTTCTTATCATTCGATTTATGGCACCATCGTCAGTCACATGCAATACGAAGCTCACGCGTGGAACTATCTGGCATCCATTCCCGCCAATACCACAGCAACGATCTACATCCCTGCAAAACAGCCCGATGCGCTGACAGTCGGCAACACTTCCGGTCTGCATTTTGCAGGTTACGATACCAAAAACAGGGTTGCTGTCTTTGAAGCCGTTGCAGGCACTTACTCTTTTGAATGCGCTCTCTGACACAAGAAAAGCACAGTGCGGAAAATCCACACTGTGCTTTTTGATATGTTTCAGCAGTTTCTAACATCTGTGACGGTCAGTTCGAGCTCTGCACCACTTTGTTCCACACGGAGGTTCTCTCCATTCCGGCGCACCCGAATGGTGGTGTAATGGGCGGGATCTTCAAAAGCTTTGGAGACTCCGTTGTCATCATAGAGGGTGTATTCAGAAGCTTCCTCCACGTTACACAGCAGTTCCACCCTGCGGAAGTCCATATTTTCGGTATTCTCACCCGGTATACCGAGAGGAAGAATCTTGCCAGGCCGCAGGAAGAATACCATTTCCTCCAGTTCTGCCTTTATATAGTGATGCCCCTTTTCCATGGGGATATATTCCCGCTTCTCGGGAGCGGACAGGCGCACCATGACCATATTCTCCGGCAGATACACCGTTCTTCCTCGGGCATTCTGGGTGTAGACAGGCGTAATCATGATGGCATTTCCCACCATCATCTGATCCTCGACTTCTGCGGCCATATCATCATGCTCATATGCAAAGGCCAGCGGACGGAAGAGCATATCGTCCTCCAGCGCGCACCGGACGAATTCTGTGTACAGGTAAGAGATCATCATATAGCGGATGCGGATCATATCCCGCATCACATTCTTCTTTACAAACAGATAAGGTTCCTGTCTGCGTGTATTAAATGCGGAATGGTTGCGCATCAGCGGTGTAAACACCGCAAGCTGCAGCCAGCGGATCAGCAGATCCTCGCTGACATCGGTGTGGAAGCCTCCAAGGTCTGCGCCGGTATAGAGGAAGCCGCACATATTCAGCGACGGCATCTGCTTCAGGTTCAGCAGAATATGGGACCACCAGGAATAGTTGTCACCCTGCCATGTTCCCGCATAGCGGTGCATCCCAATAAAGGAGGATCGGGATGTCATCAGGATTCTGTGGTCAGGAAGAATTTTGGCAATGGCCTCCACCGCAGATCGGGTCATATTGTAGCCGTAAAGGTTGTGCACCTTGTCATGGCGAACCGGTTTTCCATCAATATGATGGTAAATGCAGCGGTAATCCTCCAGACTATTGGCCATACCATTGACCGCATGGAGCAGCCGGCGGCGGTTGGGAATATCCAGTTGGGTACCGCGCACCTCATCCATCACGTCCATGGCTTCTTTCAGGCTTCGCTCCGTAAAGAACAGGGTTGGCTCATTCATGTCGTTCCAGAAGCCTTCAATGCCCATATCCGTCAGATATTTGTAGTGGGCGCCGAACCAGTCACGCACCTCGGGCCGCAGGAAATCCGGAAAATGGCAGCGTCCCGGCCAGACTGCACCGACGAAATCATTACCATCTTTATCCTTAACAAAATAGCCCTTTCGGACACCTTCCTCATAAACATGGTAGTCTTTTTCAATTTTGACACCCGCATCGATAATCGGAACAAGGCGGATGCCCTGCACCTTCAACTCTGCTGCCAGCTGCGCAAAGTCAGCATAATGCTCCGGATTGATGGTAAAGTCCTTATATTCATCCAGATATTCCAGATCCAGCCCCACCGCATCCAGTGGGATATGGTTTTCCTTCATCCGTGCTACCACTTCTCTGATCTCATCCGAACTTTGATAGCCCCAGCGGCACTGCTGATAGCCAAAAGCCCAGCGGGGCGGAATATAGCTTTGTCCAATGATCCTGCGGAAAGAACGGACGATGTCATTGAGCGTTTCGCCCTCAATGATATACAGTTCAAAATCTGGCAGTTCGGAAGTCATGATGAATTCATCGGGTTTTTCAAATCCAATATCAAATTCCACCCGTCCCGGAGAATCCACATACACGCCGAATCTGGTTTCTCCGTCCACAATCAGAAAATTATGGGCACAGTACATCCGTTCCAGAGATTCCACATGCATGGAGCTGTTGCCGCAGAACGACACATAGCGGAAACCCCGTTTGTTGATTCCGCGGACATTCTCACCCAGACCATAAACAGGCTGATTCGGTTCTAACCGGTATTTAAATAGAATTCCGTTTTCGTTACTTTCCAATTCAAAATAAGGAACGCTCCCCTGGTGCGGCTGCGGTTTGTGTATCACACTTTCCGTATCCAGGATGGGCACACCGAACACATAGCGTTTGACCATTACCTCCACCTCAGTCGTTCATACTGCACCGGCTGGTGCCGTTTTTTTGCGAATCGTCCATCGCATATTGTCAGTATACCACACTTGTCCAGCAAATGGGATCATGTTTCGCTCCGCCGCTGTGGGAATATTCGAAATTTTATATCAGGTGCTGCTTTTTTTCCAGAGTAAGTCTCTATTTTTACACGCCTGAACTGACAATAATCAGCAATTTCAGGGCAAGTATTACCATCCTGCATCACAAAACCGCGAGGTTATTATTTCAGAGTTATAACCTTATGCACAATTTCGTATTTTCTTTTATGCGCTTTTTCGTTTAAAATAACAGAAATGATTTATTGTATGTTGTTGCTTTGTGCGTAATGAGGAGGATTGAAATGAAAGAATATGCGCGTCACTATGATATTGCTGTCATCGGCGGCGGCCCTGCCGGCCTCGCCACTGCCATTACCGCAGCCCGGGAAGGCAAGAAAGTTCTGCTTGCCGACAAGAACGGTTTCCTCGGCGGCAACCTGACCATCGGCCTGCCCCTGCTGGGCTTCTTAGATGAAAATGGCAATCAGTGTATTTCAGGTTTTGCAGAAGAACTGGTTGATCGGCTGAAAGAAATGAATGCCTGTTACGGCATCCGCCCCTGCCCCAAGCACAACTCCATCGCCAATCTGGATGCCGAAGTCATGAAGATTCTGGCCTTCCAGATGTGCAAGGAAGCTGGTGTCGATGTAATCCTGCACATGGAAACCGTCGACACTTGCGTGGAAGATGGAAAGCTGAAAGCAGTCACCCTCTACGGTAAGTGCAACCGGGTCACAGTCAGTGCCGAGATTTTCGTAGACTGCACCGGCGACGGCGACGTTGCCTATCTTTCCGGCTGTTCCTACGATCTGGGTCGCGGCGCAGATCATGAACTGATGCCTCCCACGGTCATGTTTACCATCGATGGTGTCAATGACAAGGCGTTGTTGGACTATGTGGAAGAACATCCCGACGAGATGGCACCCATGTGTTCTTCCATCGAGACCAAGCCCGGTTACGACGCAGCCTACTTCAAGGCCGATCCCAACTATGTATTCGTCGGCATGACCCAGCTGTGGGCCAAGCTGAAAGAACAGGGCATCTGCCCCGTGGATCGCGGTAATATCATCGTCATCAATGGTGTCCATGAGGGTCAGATGTATGTGAATACAATCCGTCTGCCGAATGTGGATGGCACCGATATTTTCGACCTGACCCACGCAGAAATGGAAGGTCATTTGCAGATGCAAAAGCTGGTTGAAACCCTCCGTACTTATGTGCCCGGCTTTGAAAACTGCTACATTTCCTCCATCGCTCCCAACATCGGCATCCGCGAGACCCGCAGAATGAAGGGTCTGGAATGCGTCACGCTGGAGCAGGCACTGGACGGCGCTGTTCCCGAGGACAGCATCTGCCTGTCCGGCTATACCATCGACATTCACTACAACACCGAAAACGAAACCCTGTTTAGAAAACTGGAAAAGCCTTTTGGCATCCCCTATGGCTGTCTCGTCAGTGCAGAAATCTCCAACCTGATGTTCGCAGGACGCTGTATCAGCGTGGATGAGCACGTAGTCGGCTCTACCCGTATTATGGGTTGCTGCATGGCTATGGGCCAGGCTGCCGGTCTGGCTGCTGCTATGGCAGTCAGCGAAAGTAAGACTCCCGCCGAGGTCGATGTACAGGCTCTGCGGCAGAAGTTGCTGGCACAGAACGCCATCTTGTCTATGGAATAAAGAAAAGGAGTGTTCTCTTTGAAAACTACGAGCAATGCCCCCGCTGTGGCCATCAAGAATAACAAGCTGAGAAAGACCGCCGTGTATTTCTGGAATCACAGGGCGCTGTATCTGATGCTGCTGCCGGGTCTGCTGTGCCTCATCATCTTCAAGTTCCTGCCCTACTACGGCATCCAGCTTGCCTTTAAGGACTACAACATCTTCGCTTCCACCGACCCCTTCGCCGCCATCAAGGCAAGTGAGTGGGTGGGCTGGAAGCACTTCATCAACCTGTTCCACAACTCGGACTTCATCAAAGTTCTGCGAAACACCCTGGTGCTGAATGGTCTGAAGGTCATCATTCTGTTCCCCATTCCCATCATCTTTGCCATTTTGCTGCGTGAAGTACCCTACTTCCGTCTGGCGAAGCTGGCTCAGACCGCTACTTACGTTCCATACTTCTTCTCCTGGGTCGTTATCTACGGTATCTTTACCTCCGTTCTGGGTTCCTATGGCATCGTCAACTCCCTTCTGGCCAAGCTGGGCTTTGACCGCATCATGTTCTTCAGCGACCCCATCGTTTTCCGCGGAACGCTGATCTTCACCGACGGCTGGAAGACCATCGGCTACAACACCGTTATCTTCCTTGCCGCCATCATGGCGATCGACCCCACCCTGTACGAAGCAGCCCGCATGGACGGCGCCAACAAGTTCCAGCAGATCTGGAACATCACCATTCCCGGCATGCTGCCCACCATCGTGCTGCAGCTGATCCTGAACGTGGGCCACATTCTGGACAAAGGCTTTGAGCACGTTCTGGTCTTCTACAACCCCGCCGTGTACGAAACCTCCGACATCATCATGACCTACGTCTACCGCCAAGGTATCGGCAAGCTGGACTTCTCCCGCGCCACGGCGCTGGGCCTGTTCAACTCCGTTGTTGCCTTTATCCTGATTGTTGGCGCCAACGCTGTCAGTAAGCGCACCCTGAAGCGCAGCATCTGGTAAGAAGGGAGGACGCTTTATGATTATCAACAAGAAGAAAAATAAGGGTCCTGCCAAGGATGCCAGTGAAAAGTTCGTAACCGGCCTGGCCGTTGTGGTCTCCGTCCTGATGATCCTGATCTGCCTGCTGCCCTGTATCCACGTTCTGGCGACCTCCGTCAGCTCCGGTAACGCCGAAGTTGCAGGCCGCGTCGGTCTGTGGCCTGTGGACTTCCAGCTGGACGGCATCAAGACCATCGTGGTCGGCACCAACTTCATGAAGAGCCTTGGCAACTCCCTGTATGTCACCATCGTGGGCACCCTCATCAGCCTGACCATCACCACCATGTTCGCCTACGCCATGTCCAAGACCCATCTGAAGGGCAGAAAGCTCCTGACCATCATGTGCATCATCGCCATGGTTTTCAGCGGCGGCATGGTGCCTGAATACATCGTCATGAAGAAGCTGGGTCTGATGAACACCTTCTGGTCTCTGATCCTGCCCCGCGGCATGACCATCTTCAACATGCTGCTGATCAAGAACTACTTCGAAGGTCTGCCCGAAAGTGTTATGGAATCTGCCAACATCGACGGCGCCGGCGACTTCCGCACGCTGGTCTCCATCGTGCTGCCCATGTCCACCCCCGTTATCGCAACCACGGGGCTTCTGTATGCCGTTGCATACTGGAACAACTATCTGCACCCCGTGCTCTACATCAACGATCCTGCCAAGCGTACCCTGCAGGTGTTCCTGCGCGACCTGCTGGCTGACGTTGCAACCGTTACCGAGCAGCTGGAGCGTTCCCCCGAGACCGCCGGTCTGGTCTCCGCAGGCGTTATCACTGCAGGCATTACCGTGATGGGTACCATTCCCATCCTGCTGCTGTACCCCTTCGTGCAGCGTTTCTTGGTCCAAGGCATTACCATCGGCTCCGAAAAGGGCTGATGTAAATGTATAAAAAAATACTAGGAGGAAAAACAATGAAGAAGCTGATTGCTCTGCTGCTGGCTCTGGTCATGGTCATTTCCCTGGCTGCCTGCGGCGCAACCGAACCCACTCCCACCAATGCACCCGTCGCATCTGACAAGACCGACGACACTGCAAAGGAACCTGAAGTCAAGACCGTTTCTTCCACTGGTCACAGCCTGGTTCCCTCCAGCAACACCCTGAAGGCTCTGTGGAACACCAGTTCCTATGACCTGAACACCACCATCGAAGTCGGCGTTATCGAAGAACAGACCGGTTTCGACATTCAGTGGGACGCTCTGCCCGCTGAGAACACCCAGGAAGTCCTGATGATGACCATCGGCTCCGGCTCCGACTACGACATGTTCTACACCAACAAGGCCAACACCTTCCGTCAGCTGCTGGCTCAGGGCGCTCTGGAGCCCCTGAACGAGTACATCGACGCTGTTGCTCCCGAGCTGTGGGACTGCATCACCGAAGAGCAGTGGCTGGGCGTTTCTGACGAAAAGGGCAACGTTTACGCTCTGCCCAAGCTGTACACCATCCAGCAGGAAGTTACCTGTGCTCTGGGCTTCCGTATGGATCTGATGGAGAAGGCCGGCATCACCGAGCTGCCCACCAACACCGATGAGCTGAAGACCGTTCTGCTGAAGCTGAAGGACTTCTACGGCGATGAGTACATCATCCTGTCCGGTCCTTACAATGGCGGCTCCATCACCAACTCCGGCCTGCCCCTGATCTTCATGAACGCTTTCGGCATCTACTCCGACTGGATGGTCGACGACAACGGCAAGATCATCTACATGACCGAGCACGAGAACTTCGACGATCTGGTTGCTTACATGACTGAGCTGCGCGTGGCTGGCGTTCTGGACGCTGACTGGGCATCCAACAAGCCCGCTGATACCGACGAGAAGTGGGCTTCCGGCAAGTCCATCGTCACCATCGCATCCCGCGAAACCAACTCCAACGTCGTTCCCGCTCTGGAAGCTGCTACCGGCGTTACCCTGGATCAGGTCGAGTACGTTGGCGCTCTGAAGGGTCCCGACGGCACCGTCAAGGTCAAGAACACCGGCGTTCTGTCCGGTTTCACCTGCATCCCCCGCAACAATGCTGACAAGGCTGCTGACGTTGTCAACTACTGGAAGCAGTTCGTTGCCCATCAGGAAATGATCTGTATCGGTGAGGAAGGCAAGCACTTCACCTGGGGCGAAGATGGCTACCCCATCCCCATCCAGCCCACCTTCACCGACGAGCGCAACAAGACTTCCACCTACACCACCTTCGCAAATATGGAGACTTTCCAGGTTCAGTTCTCCGCACGTCTGCGTAAGTCTGACGCTATCTGGAAGCTGTACACCCAGTGTACTCTGAACCACGCTGACGATGTTGACTTCCAGCAGGATATCGCTGCATTCTGCCCCAGCGAAATCTACTCCGCTAACAACAACATCCTGTTCGGCAACCTGAACGACTACCTGATCCAGCTGGTCACCGGTGTTAAGGAACTGGATTCCTCTCTGGAAGCCTTCACCAACGACTGGAAGCTCAACAACGGCGAAGAAGTCCGCGCTGAGCTGCAGGCTTGGTACGACGCTAACTACTAATAAGTAATTAAACCTCTCACTTGGGAGCCTTGCACTCGCAAGGCTCCCATTTTAAAACTCTTTATGGGACAAAAGGAGAACCAACATGAAAGTTTCCACCATGACCAACCTTTGCTACTCCTCCCGTGGAACCGACGTGAAAACACCTGCTCTGGAAGCTTCCCGCCGTCTGTTCGAAGCAGGCTTCGAAAATCAGGATCTTTTTCTCTGCGGCCTTGCCCGCCCTGTTCAAAAATGCAGTTTTTCCGGCGATAACTGGAAAGACGAAGTTCTGGAATTGAAAACTCTGGCAGAAAAATGCGGCATCAATTTCCACCAGTGCCACCTGCCTTACTATACAAGCAAGCTCTACGACGACCATAACGAAGCATTCAACCGCTTTTTCTGGGATATGTTTGACCGCGGCATCGAAATTTGCCAGATGCTGGGCATCACCACCGCCGTTGTTCACCCGTTCTCCGCTGAAGCAGATCGGGATGATCTGCAGGCTCATGTTGCGGAAAACCGCAGATTATATGGTTCCTACGCCGTGAAAGCAGCGCAGTCCGGCATCCGCTTCGCCTTTGAAAACCTGAGCCGCTCCATCCACTTCAGTTCCCGCGCAGAAGATCTTCTGCCTCTGACCGAAGAATTCGGCACTGAGCATGCCGGCATCTGCTGGGATATCGGCCACGGCCAAATGAACTACGGCGACGAGCAGGCAAAGGTCATTGAGATGCTGGGTGATAAGATCATCGCCCTGCATGTTCACGACAATTTTGGCGCTGCAGACAACCACCTGCCCCCCTTCCTCGGCACCATCAAATGGGAAGCCATCATGGGTGCCCTGAAACGGGGCGGCTATCAGGGCTACCTGAACTACGAGGTAGCATCCAACCGTAACGTGCCGGATAAGCTGCGGGACGAAACCGCCCGCTACTGTGCCGAAGCCGGCAAGGTGCTGGTGCAGATGTTCGAGGAGGAGAATCTGTGAAACTCTACATGATCCGCCATGGACAAAGCACCGCCAACGCAGGCAAACTCCATGCAGGCTGGGCGCAGGTTCCCCTGACGGAGCAGGGCATTGCAGATGCCCGCCGGGCAGGAAAGCTGCTGGACGGGATTCCTTTTGATAAAATCTACGTCAGTGACCTGCTGCGGGCAAAGCAGACGCTGGAAGCCGCCCTGCCCGGCGCGGAGGGAATCGAAACGCCCCTGCTGCGGGAGATCAACGTAGGCGAGCTGGCGGGAAAAAACGCTGCCGAATGCATCGCCATGTACGGCGAAAGCTACCTGACCAATAAAGCTATTCATGATTTTACACCCTACGGCGGCGAAAATGACACCATGCATCTTGACCGCCTCCGGGAATTTACCATGCAGGCAGAGCTGGACGGCGCAGACTGCATTGCCGCCTTCTGCCACGAGGGAACCATCCGCTGCATGCTGGATCTGGTGCTGGGCTACCGTCATGACCGGAAAGCATACCCCATGGCGAACGGCTCCGTTTCAGTTTTCCAGCTAAAAAATGGCCGCTGGGCATTGGTTTCCTGGAATAACACCGCAGAGTAAGGAGAAATCCATCATGATTTTAACTGCAGAACAATTAAAAGCCATCACAAAAGGCGTTGCGTACTGGGAAGACGGAACGGAGGGCGGCCTGATCCCCCGCCGCTTCTGCAAGGCCCAGGAGGAGGTTTACCGCTCCCACGAGGCCTATTTCCTGCGCACCCGGGCAACCTCCGGTGTCCGGCTGGAATGCCGCACCAACGCAACTGCACTGGAAATTTCCTGCCGCGCCTTTGCTGGCTCCGCCAAGGACTGGTACGGCTTCGACCTAAAAGTTGATGGGATGCTGTATGGTCATTTTGAAGGCAAGCTGAAAGAATCCGACCGCATTCACTGGACACAGGCTCTCCCTCAAGGAGAAAAAACGGTGACACTGTATCTGCCCTGCCTGACCGGTGTGGAAATTCTGGAAGTGAATCTGAAAGATGCCGCCGTCTGCCAGCCGGTAGACCGTGCCGAAAAGATTCTCGTCATGGGTGACTCCATCACACAGGGCTACAGCGCCCACTTCCCCTCCATGACCAACATCGCCCAGATGGCAGCTTACCGGAATGCGGACTATCTGAACCAGGCTATCGGCGGTGAGACCTTCCATCCCGAAATCCTGACCCCGCTGGACTGGAAGCCCACCATGGCCGTCATCGCCTACGGCAGCAACGACTGGGCGCTGAAAGACCGCCAGCGGCTGATTGAAGACGGCGGCGCATTTCTGAAGCGCTTCCACGACCTCTATCCCGATCTGCCTACCGTCGTGGTCACACCGGTCTGGCGCGCGGATGCCCTCACCCGCCGCAAGCACTTCCATGAGCTCTCTCCGGAGCAGCCCACGGGTGCAGGCCGTGCAGATGATCCAACCCGCCCCAGCGACAATTTCCAACTTGAAGAAGTGGATGGGATCCTGCGAGAGCTCGCTGCGCAGTATCCGAACATGCGCTGCGTCTGCGGCTGGAAGCTTCTTCCGCAGGTCAGGGAACTGCTGGATGATGTGGCCCATCCCAATGAGCTGGGCTTTACGGTCTATGCAGCGCGCCTGTGCGCCGCCATGGACGATCTGAACTGGAGGTAACGTGATGATTCTGAGCAAGGAACAGATCAAAAGCATTTCCAAAGGTGTGCTCTACTGGAGCGAGGGCATCGAGGACGGCCTGATCCCCCACCGTTACAGCGCACAGCAGGAGCAGTTCTACCGCGGCAATCCGAACAGATATGTCCGCACTTTTGCATCCTCCGGTGTCCGGCTGGAATGCCGCACCGATGCTGCCGCGCTGGAGCTGTCCGCCCGGGTATTCAAAGGCTCCGGCATGGACTGGCATGGCTTCGACCTGATGGTGAATGGCCTCCTCTGGGGACATCACGAGGGCACGCTGGAAGAAACGGATCATATCCACTGGGTGCTGCCCCTGCCGGAGGGCGAAAAAACAGTGCTGCTGCACTTGCCCTGTCTTGCCGGTGCGGAGATTCTGAACGTAACCCTGCAGGGTGCAACCTTCTGCCAGCCGGTGGAATACAAAGAAAAAATCCTCTTCATGGGCGACTCCATCACCCAGGGCTACCACTCCCACTTCCCCTCCCTGACCTATCCGGCACAGGTTGCCGCATATCGAAACGCAGAGATCCTCAACCAGGGCAACGGCGGCGAGATCTTCAATCCGCCCATTGTGATGCCGCTGGATTGGGAGCCTACCATGGCGGTCATTGCCTACGGCACCAACGACTGGTCAACCACCGACCGGGAGCGCACCACCCAGCGCGCCACGGAATTTCTGAACCGGTTCTGCCAGTTCTGGCCGGGACTTCCCACATTTGTGATCTCTCCCCTCTGGCGCGCGGATTTTCTGACAAGACGTGACGATGATTTCAAGCAGGCAGAAGTGAAGGAAATTCTCCAGCGCGCCGCGGAAAAGAATCCGCAGATCAGGGTCATCGACGGCCATGATCTCGTCCCGCGCATCGAAGCGCTGATGTACGATGCACGGCTTCATCCAAACGAGTTGGGCTTTACCATTTATGCAAAGCGGCTTGCCGCCGCACTGGATCAACTGTACCCCAAAAAGTAAAGGAGAATAGATATGATTAAGCCATACCGCGCCCCCTGGGAGTTTGATACAAAGCCCTTCAAAATCGTAGACAATGTGTACTATGTGGGCAACCGGAATGTCTCTTGCCACCTGTTTGATACCGGTGATGGCCTGCTGCTTCTGGACACTGCCTACACCGAAACGGCCTACATGCTTTTTGAATCCATCCGGGAAATGGGCTTCGATCCCCATGACATCCGCTGGATCATCCACAGCCATGGCCACTACGACCACTTCGGCGCTACCCGCTATCTGGTGGAAAAGAGCGGTGCCAAGACCTACATGCCCAAAAAGGATATGCCCTTCATGACCGACCCTGTGATGAACGGCTGCGCCGGTGCAGGCCTGCGGTATGAGCCACCCTATGACTGCTACTTCGATGTGGACGTGGAGATGTGCGACGGGGATGTGTACACCTTCGGCAATATCACCATGCGCGCCTATGACGCACCCGGCCACACTCCCGGCACCATGGCCTATTTCTTTGAAATGCCGAATGGCATGATCGTGGGCATGCACGGCGGTGTCGGATTCAACACTCTGACTTCCGACTATGCAAAACGCCACAATCTGGGAACCTCCTGGCGTGAGGCCTACGGCAGCACCATCCAGCGGCTGCGGGAATTCCGAACCGATGTGGTCATCGGCAACCATCCCAGCCAGAACCAGACCTTCGCCAAGCAGGAAGCCATGACCGAAGACCATAACCCCTTCGTAGATCCCGACGGCTGGAGCAAGTTCCTCGACTGGGTGGAAGAAAAATACCGGAACGTCCTGAAGGACGATCCCATGTAATCAGAAAATATCCGGGCTGTTGTGCCCCTACTTGTAAATTTGAGAGGAGAAAAATTTTATGAACGCTTATGAAACAATTTTGAACGAAAAACTGGTAGCCATTGTCCGCGGCTTTGCCCCCGAGACCGTTGTGGAAATGGCAAAGGCATATGTTGCAAACGGCATCCGCTGCATCGAGGTGACCTTCGATCAGGCCAGCGCAGAAAAACGTCTGGAAACTGTTGCTACCATCAAGGCCATCAAGGCAGAGCTGGGCGATCAGGTCTGCGTCGGTGCAGGTACCGTTATGACTGTGGAGCAGGTACAGATGGCAGCCGAGGCCGGTGCAGAGTACATGATCTCCCCCAATGTCGACGAGGATGTCATCAAGGAAACCAAGCGTCTTGGCAAGATCTCCATCCCCGGTGCCATGACTCCCAGCGAGATCGCTGCCGCCTACAAAATGGGTGCCGATATCATCAAGCTATTCCCTGCCAACGAAGTGGGGCTGAGTTACATCAAGGCCATCAAGGCTCCCCTGAAGCACATTCCTCTGATGGCAACCGGTGGTGTCCGCCCTGTCAATGCAGCCGAATATCTGGCAGCAGGCAGCGCAGCATTGGGTGTTGGCGGCGATCTCGTTAACAAGGCATGGATCGCAGCCGGTGAATTCGACAAGATCGGTGCGGCCGCAAAGGCCTTTGTGGAATCCATCAAATAAACAGTCCCGCCGCTGCATGCACGAGCCGTTGATGCATCCGGTAATTACAGTGGTGCCTGCGGTGATGCTGCCGTCTGGCACTATGCGCCGGAAACCAAAACACCGACCATCAGCAGCACCGGTCCCATGTGGGACTACCATCAGGGAAATCTGGCTGCCCGCCACGCTGGAATCCGTGGACATGTACGCTTTCAAGTCTGAAGATACTGCTGTCACCATCAGCAGGGTCTATTACAATGGCACAAAAGCAGACTGGAACAGGGTGTATGTCAGTACACAGGGTGACAACGACAAGTACATTCTGCCCGGCAAAGATACCGAATGGGTCTATTTAAAGGATGATATGCGCTATTGCGATGTCAGTGAACATGCATAGTACAAGGACGCAGAAAAAACATCACCGTTACCACCGGCTGTGACACCAACCTGCAGCAGTACCTGATTCCCCGCAACACCACAGAATGCAATATCGACGATTCGCAATGATCGAAGAATTTCCATATTTTCTGTATTTTCTACCCCCCATCTTTATCATCAAAAACAGGGAGGCATTTGTATGAAAAATCAACTGTCCAAACTTCTTTTACGGTGTCTGGCGCTTCTGCTCGCCATTACCATCGCAATTCCGCCGGTGTATGTCCGTGCGGAAGAACCTGACGGCAGTGTAACCGATGGACAAAGTGTCGAGAATCCCGATGGCACACCTGATGCCGACCCTGGCCTTGATCCTGACCCCGATCCTGATCCCGATCCTGACCCCGATCCCGATCCTGATCCCGACCCTGATCCCGATCCCGATCCTGATCCCGACCCTGATCCTGATCCCGATCCTGACCCCGATCCCGATCCTGACCCCGATCCCGATCCTGATCCCGATCCTGATCCCGACCCTGACCCTGATCCCGATCCTAACGTTGTGGTCCCACCGGATAATAAAATTGACGAGACCAGCAAAGGCCCTCTGCTTACCAGCACCGGCTCCAGCACCAAGGCAGTAAACGAAGGTGTTGCCTGTGGTGTAGCTTGGAAAATCGACGGTACAACGCTGACTCTCTCCAAGGCCTCTGCAGTTTCCCCCTCTGATAGCAAGTGTACGTGCGACTTGGGCGAAATGTGCCAGGATTTCACTAACGCAGACGGTGCAAAGGTTATACCTTGGAACGGTCGAATGACAAGCATTACGGCACTGGTTGTTGAATCAGGTGTAACTGTTTTAGGTAATCGTGTATGTACTGGCGCATCCGCACTAACAAGTGTTTCTTTGCCTGAGGGATTAACAACCATTGGCGATCGCTGCTTCAGTGACTGCACAAGCTTAACAACCATCCAGTTGCCCAGCAGCCTTACCTCTTTAGGCAAGACAGTATTTAACTACTGCATCGGTCTGACGGAAGTAGACATCAGCAACACCAGAATAAAAAAGCTGGACGAAAAGGCTTTTGCTGCCTGTACCAACTTGGTCACCCTAAAAATTCCGGGTACCGTTTCAGGAATTGTCAACAAAGCTTTCGGTACTACCACATACGATAAAAAGTACAAAACCAATAAGCTGACAAATCTTTACTATGGCGGTTCTCTGGAGCGTTGGGAAGATATTAAGATTCTCAACACATCGGATAACGCACGTCTGACTGACGGTGGTTGTACCGTTTACTGCGCAGATGGCGCACAATGGACAGCCAGCAAAACAACCGGAACGGGCTGGGAATATACCCGCGCTACCAATACGCTGACCCTTAGCTACAATGGTGCCATGCCCGACTTCGAAGCAGGCAAAGCTCCTTGGAATGTATATGCTTCTGTGGTGACCAGTGTAGTTCTGAACACCGAGCTGACCTATGTGGGTTCCAATGCGTTTGAGGGTTTCACCGAAAATCTCCCCTACACCTATGAGGGCGCTTTTGAAACGCTGAAAGCTAACAGCAGCAAGGTCGGTAACACTGCCCTCTTCGGTGAAGCAGAACCTGCTGAGCAGGTTTCCGGCGGCATCAAGTGGACACTGGACGAAGGCGTTTTGACCATTTCCGCCGCAACTAATCCTGCCGAAAGCTATAATGCCGGCGCAATGCCCGACTACACCGCAGAAACCAAGGCTCCCTGGAGCGAACAGGCTACCAATATTTCCAGCGTCGTCATAGCAGAAGATGTCACCCGCGTTGGTGCCAATGCCTTTGCAGGCCTTGGCGAAACTGTTACATACACCTATGTCGGTGACCTTGCTACTTTGAAAACCAACAGCAACACAACCGGCAACGAGGGGCTCTTCGGATCCGAGGAAGAACCTGTTGCAGAGGAAGCCATTTGCGGTGTAGCATGGACTCTTGATGCCAATGGTGTTCTGACACTTTCCAAGGCAAGAACCGTAGTGCCCTGTGATTCTGATTGTGCCTGCCAGCCAGGTGAAATGTGCGACGACTTCACCAGTACCACTGCTGCAGAAAACAAGAAGCTCCTACCGTGGACCAGCGCTGGGAAGATGGGAAGCGTAAAGTCTCTTGTTGTAAACGCAGGCGTTACCAAGCTGTGCAACCGCGTTTGCGAAGGAGCCGGGCAGCTGACCAGTGTTTCCCTGCCAGAGGGTCTGCTTTCCATCGGTGCCCGCAGCTTCAGCAACTGCTCCAGTCTCACAAGCATCCACTTACCGGACAGTCTGGAATCTCTGGGCATAACTATGTTTAACGGCTGCTTCGGCCTGACCGAAGTGGATATCAGCAATACGAAGATTGAGACGTTAGGCGAAAAGGTTTTTGCTGCCTGCAAGAATCTGACCGTATTAAAAATTCCGGGCACAGTGGTAACCATTCACAGCCAGGCCTTCGGCAGCACGAGATACAGTAATGTAGCTGTGTATGCAGCGGTAGAAAAGCTGTACTACGGTGGTTCTCTGGAAACGTGGAAGGGCATTAAGAACATCACTGCGGAAAACAACCAGAATCTGTTTAACGGCACCTGCACAGTCTTCTGCACGGACGGCACCTGGGCAAATGGTTACACCAGCGGCGGCACCAACATGTGCTACAAGCTGGAAAACGGTACGCTGACCATCCGCTGCTTCGGCGCAATGCCCGACTATACCACAGAAAGTCCTGCACCCTGGGCAGAATCCGCTTCTGCAATCTCCACTGTTGTCTTTGAGGGCAATATCACCAAGGTTGGCTCCAATGCCTTCCTCGGTTGTGACGCGCTTGCCTGCAATCTCACCAGTGAACAGCTTGAAGCACTGAAAACCGCAAGCGACACTACGGGTAATGAAGCCCTCTTTGATCCCGATTTCGGACTTGCGCCGAATACCATCGGCGGTGTTGTGTGGAATTTGTCCGAAGATGGTACGGTGTTGACCATCTCCCCTGCGGCCGTTCCGGCAAAGGGATATACCGTCGGTCAGATGCCCACCAACTATACAGCCAAAACTCTCTCCTCCGGCGTCCCCAATCCTGTCCCGTGGGTTGATAAAATGGATTCCATTACCACATTGGTCGTTGAGGATGGTGTTACTGTCCTGTGCAACCGCGCATGCAACGGTGCCACGAAGCTGACCAGTGTTTCCTTGCCGGAAGGCCTGATTACCATTGGCGAGCGTTGCTTTGTCGGCTGTTCAAGTCTTGAAAACATTACGCTTCCGAATACGCTTGAGGACATGGGAGACTATGCCTTCACCGGCTGTACGAAGCTGACGGTTGTGGATCTCAGAAATACCAAAATTAAAGATCTGGGTCCAAAGGCCTTTGCCGGCTGCGGAAAGCTGACGACACTGTGCATTCCCGAAACGGTTACCGGCAGTGCCAGTATCGCATCCAATGTTTTCTGTGACTACGATCAGGTTTACACAAGCAGTCTGACCAGACTGAATTATAATAACACGTTGGCCGAGTGGAATAAGATCACGAATCGAACTTCCTCGAGTAACGTCAACCTGTATAACGGTAAATGTACAGTTTACTGCACCGACGGTGTCTGGAATGCCAAGTACACAAGTGTAGACAATCTGTGCTACAAACTGGAAAACGGCACTCTTTCCATCATCTGCAACGGCGATATGCCCGACTATGCTGAGAGTGCAGCTCCCTGGTTTGCAGAGGCTGCCTCCATCACTGCAATCGTTTTCGAGGATGGCATCACAGCCATCGGCGGCAATGCTTTCGACGGCTTCGTGAACCTGACCGATGTGACCCTCCCCGAGGGATTGACCAAGGTTGGCGAAAACGCATTCCTTGACTGTGAGAATCTGGCAAATGTCCAGTTCCTCGGCACACCCACCCAATGGACTGCTCTGCAGCAGGCAAGCGAAGACGGCAACGGCCCGCTCTTCAGCATCTCCATCACCAGCGGTTACAACGGAGTCTGCGGTGACAATGCCACTTGGGAATACGATCCGGAAACCAAGACCCTTACTATCAGCGGCACCGGCCCCATGTGGGACTGGAACCAGCGAACCTACAAGGAAAATACGCCTTGGAGCCGGTTCAAGGACGAGATCGAAACGATCGAGATCGGTTATGGCATCACCGCCACCGGACGCTATGCCTTCTGCTACCTGAGCGCATTGAAGAATCTGGAATTCGTCACAAATGATGCCGGTTTCACGACTGTTGAAGTCATTGGTGGCTATGGCTTCTGCTGGGAGAGCAAGCTGACAACGCTGACGCTGCCCGAAGGTGTACGTTTCCTTTCCGGTCGTGCATTCAGCAGCGTTGAATACCTGGAAACCGTCTACTTCCCCAGCACGTTGGAATCCATCGACATGTACGCCTTTGATTCCAAGGATAAAGATTTCATCGACAATATCTATTACAACGGCACTAAGGAAGACTGGGAGAGAAAGGTCTATGTCAGCACGCAGGGCGACTGTCTCGATCAGTTTGCTCACGCCACATGGCACTACCAGAAGGTCTACACCGACTATACTGATGTGACCAGTGATGCATGGTACAAGGATGCGGTGCTTTACCTGAAAGATCAAGGCATGGCACCAGAAAGCGGTGATTTCGGCGTAAATGATGCCGCAACCATGCAGTGGATACTGGACGCGCTGTATATCCGTTCCGGCTCTTCCGGTGCTTACACCGACGCGCTGGACTGGGCAAAGGCAAAGTCCGTAGTGGACAAGACTGCAGCTATGGCAGATACCCTCACACTGAATATGCTTTGCGACATTCTCTACCGCACCACCCTTTACAACGGCAACGTTGCAAATCTGGGTGACGGCACTGCGCTTGACTGGTGCAAGGATTATATTCCCGCAAATCTTGCAGACATGACCGGAGATGCCGTACTGCGGCGTTCCGAAGCTGCTTCCATTCTGGCAGCTTTCCTTAAGAGTTCCAACGGCTTTGCTAACCGCTATGATGAAATGCGTGAGGATATGAAGACCGCCTATGACACCACCGGCGGCGACGGTAAGATGCATATTCTCGCACTCCACCATGCCGGTACAGGCAAGGTTGGCGACAGTACCCTGATCCTGATGCCCGGCGGCGAGACTATGCTGATCGACACCTTCCGCAATGACGGCTGGAAGAACTATCTGAAAGCAACACTGGACGCTCTGGGTGTCAAGAAACTGGATTATCTGGTGCTGTCACACGGCCACGGAGATCACGACGCAAATCTTACCGACGTAATCAATTACATATATGATGCCGGATACACCATTGGTAACTACTGGTCCGCCGGTTCCACAACCAGCCAGAATGAAACGGATGCCATTGCATTGCTGGAAGCAAAGGGCGGTGTCAACGTTCTGAAGAAGCTTCGTGCCGGACAGACACAGACCATCGGCAGCGGCAGCAATACCGTTACGGTGGAGATTCTGTGGCCCATGGATGTGGACGGAAAGGGCTATAACGGCTCTGAAAGCAACGACGGTTCCCTTGTCATGAAGCTGATCTATGGCAATTCCAGTTATCTCTGCGGCGGCGACCTGTTCCTGACTGCGGAAGAAGATATTCTGGAGCTGTACAAGGATAACCCCGACGCTTTAAAGGCCGACGTCATGAAGACCAATCACCATGGCTCCTACAGCTCCAACGGCAGCAACTGGGTGGCAGCGGTGGATCCCAAGGCTATGATCACCCACAGCGATGACACCGGCGACTCCGCCCAGTGCTACGAGTATTCACAGGACGGCAGGGCATGGTTCTCCGCAGGCCGCGACGGCGGCGTTCTGATTACCATGGACAGCGAGAAGAATATCACCGTCACCACAGGCTACGATACCAACCTGCGTCAGGATATCGTATCCTGCGGCATGAAGGGCCATACCTTCGAAAACCAGAAGTGGAAGTACGACGAAGCCAAACATTGGCGCAAGTGCAGCGGCTACTGGCTCTGCGGTGTCATCGATTCCGGCGAACACACCGGCGGCACTGCCACCTGCCAGAGCGGCAAGGTCTGCACCGTCTGCGGCTATGAGTACACCGCCGTCGGCGGTCACGACTGGGTCTACACCGCTTCTGCCAACGCCATTACCGCCGCCTGCAACACCTGCAGCACCTCTGGCGGCAGCTGGACGCTGATCTGTCAGGAAGCTGCACCGGTGTACAGTGGTACAGAAAAGGTCGTCCGCGTCAGCGGCACGATCGAAGGTCTGACGGTTCCAACTGTTGTCTACGAAGGCAACCGCATCGATCCCGGCACCTTTACTGCATCTATCGCACTGGGTGAAGAAAAGGCTGAGCTGACCGTTACCATCAGCAAGCGCAGCATCACCGTTACCGCCGAGGATCAGGCCATTGCCCACGGCAGCACCATCTCGGGCACAAAATACAATGCCGAAGGTCTGGCAGAGGGGCACACTCTTACCGCCAGCTTGACCCCCAGCACTTCTGATCCTACCACCAGCGGCACCATCACACCCAGCAACGCAGTCATTACTGCCAACGGTACAGATGTCACCGCAAACTACAGCATTACCTACGTTAACGGCAAGCTGGTCATTGAGCAGCCCGCCGCCGACGCTGTAGAAAAGGCTGATGCTGTTGAAACGGCTATCTCCAAGCTCCCCGCATCCGTAGAACCGGACGACGGGGAAGCCGCAGAAGAGATCCTCGCCGCCAAAGCCGCTTACGATGCCCTGTCCGCTTATGAAAAGACCCTCGTGGACGAAACCTACAGCAAGAAGCTGGCTGATCTGGTGGATTCTCTGGATGACTATGAAGTGGTCAAGGGCGACGGCGGTAAGTACACCAAGGGCAGCAGCGACGGCCTGACCTTTACCGCCAACGGTTCTTTCAGTAAGTTTACCGGCATCAAGATAAATGGCTATGAAGTGGCTA
Organism: Oscillospiraceae bacterium; assembly: GCA_017537045.1. The sequence goes on from JAFYLN010000153.1 coordinate 29,743, forward strand.
AACAGTACTATGATGCCAAGTCCGGCAGTACCATCATTACGCTGAAGCAAAGCTACCTGAAGAGCCTGACCGCCGGTAAGCACACCATCACAGTGCTTTACACCGATGGTGAGGCCATAGCCGAGTTTACTGTCCAGGCCAAGGCTACCACACCCGCAACCAGTGATGACTCCGGCATCATGATCTGGACCACTGTGTTCTTTGTCAGTACCATGTCTCTTACCGCACTGGTCGTCTACCAGAAAAAGTTCGCATACAGAGGAAAGTATGTGAGAAAGTAAATCCCTTTGTTCGCAGCAATGCGGATTGCGCCCTCACGGCGCAATCCGCACACCATAACACAACAAGATATTTGATTATTAACAGGAGGCACAGAAAATGGCCAAGAAAGTTGCTTTGATGACACGTCACCATTCCACTCTGATCTGTCAGGAGGCACGGGAGCTGCTGACCGCAGCAGGTTTCGAAATCGTCAGTAATGACACCGGCCGCATCTTAACACCCGAGGAGCAGAAGGCACTCATCAAGGATGTCTATGCGATTGTCGCCGGTACCGAAAAGTATCCCCGTGAGATGCTGGAGGGCTGTGATAATCTGAAGGTCGTTACCCGCTTTGGTGTCGGCACCGATAACTTTGACCTGAACACTATGCGCGAAATGGGCTTGGAAGTCGGTGTGATCGCAAACCATAATGCAGTTGCGGAATTTGCACTGACCCTGATGCTCAACGTGCTGAAAAACCAGCAGAATTATGATCCCGCAGTCCGCCAGGGTATGTGGAGCCGTTTCCCCATGCGGGAGCTGAGCGCCAAGACCGTGGGCATCGTAGGCTTCGGCCGCATCGGCCGTCGGCTGGCAGAGCTGCTGTCCGGCTTCGGTGTGAAGATTCTGGCATACGATCCCTACCTGAATGAACAGGCCGCCCGGGAGCGGAACGTCACCCCCGCAGCGCTGGATGAGCTGCTGGCGCAGTCCGATATCGTATCCCTGCACCTGCCCTCCACCCCTCAGACCCACCACATGATCAATGCTGAAAGCATCGCCAAGATGAAGGACGGTGCCTATCTGGTCAACACCTCCCGCGGTTCTCTGGTGGACGAAAAGGCGCTGTACGACGCTCTGGTCAGCGGTAAGCTCTCCGGTGCCGGTCTGGATGTATTTGAGCAGGAGCCCGTCACCGCGGAGAATCCTCTCTTCACCCTGAAGAACACGGCGCTGGCACCCCATGTTTCCGCACTGACCTACGAAACTAACTACAACGGCGGCATCATCTGCGCCCAGTCCATCGTCAATGTGGCTGAGGGCGGCAAGCCCCTGTATCCCCTGTGGTGACAGATTCCGCACATTGCTTATAACGCCTCCCTTTGCAGGGAGGCGTTTTCTGTGTCATTCCGAGGGGACATCCGTTCCAAAGGATATTACGGATTGCCACGTCAGCCCTTCAGGCTTCCTCGCAATGACAGGTTTTAGTCTATCAAGAAGCCCGTGTCATTCCGAGGGAGCACAGCGACCGTGGGAATCCGTTTCAAAAAGATGTTGCAGATTGTCGCGTCAGCCCTTCAGGCTTCCTCGCAATGACAGCTTTTTTCTTGCTATTGGTGGTGTCCCATGCTATAATACTCACATCGAAGAAAACAGGGGGATCACACCATGAATGATGATCTTCTGCGCGCAAGAATGCTTTTGGAAATTGGAAACTACACCTGCGTTCTGTGCTGCGGCAATGAACTTCATACCAGCACCGCAAGAGGCATCCGCCCGCTGCTGGAGCTGCCTGCGCAGGATTGGAGCCGTTTCAGTGCTGCCGACAAGGTCATCGGAAAAGCCACCGCCTTTTTGTATGCACACATCGGCATCCGCGCGGTGTACGCACCGGTTATCAGCGAAGCCGCTCTGGAAATTTTGAAATGCGGCGGCATCGAGGTTTTCTGCGACTGTGTTGTACCCGCCATTTTCAACCGCACCCGCACGGGCTTCTGCCCCATGGAAACCGCCGTCAGGGACATTGACGACCTGCCGGGAGCCTTGAAAGCCATCGATGACACTTTCCGAAAACTCCACAGCTGACTAAAAGACGCACGAAAGGGAGACACTCCGTAAGGAAGTGTCTCCCTTCGGCTTTTGTAGTCAACCAGAATAATTGAATTGTAAAGTATTCTCGATTTATCAGTGAAAAAAATCCCGGAAACTATTGAAATTTGTACAAAAGAGTAGTATAATATTTCCCGTCACATAAATCTTAATATTGGAAAATGTTTACGCTCTATATGGGGGAACTATACCCTTTTATATCCAAACATTGAATTTGGCAAAAATGCAAATTCCACCGTTTGGATATATAGCGTAAGCTTTGTTCCGATAAGATTTGTGTGACAACAATCGGAGTTTGCGTTTTTCGGTGTGTGCAGCTTCGGTTGCACACACTTTTTTATTTTATGGAGGAAATGAGAATGAAAAGATTAACCACACTATTTTTGGCATTGTGCATGCTGTTTGCATTAACTGCTTGCGGCAATGACAATACAGGTACAACAAATGCCGATACCACCGATGATGGAAATGTAACCCAAGAGGATGTGAATGCTGAGGACCTTGCAATTCCTTTGGGTGATACTGGTGCTACAATCGTTATCCCTGCTGATATGGGATTTGAAGCTCAAGAAAGTGAAAGAAATGACTTCTATGGTCTTGGTGCCAATCAAGAATGGGCGATTATCGCTAATGTTGAGCCGAAGAGCGATTATCCTGATTACACTATTGCCGATTATGCTTCTGCGAGTGCTCAAGCAAATGAAGCTACAGTAGGACAGGATCTTGATGGTAATTACTACTTTACATATGTGAAAGATATGGGTGATGGTGACATTTATAAGTACTACACAGCAGTACGAGAGAATGAAACTAACTATATCCGTGTAGCGTTCTATTGCTTTAATGATGCTTGGGGCACCTACAGTTCACAATTTAGCGATTGGTCAACGACGATAGAGTTTGAGTAATTGTTGGTGGTGAATAGATGGCTTTAATAAAATGTTCAGAATGTGGGAAAGAAATATCGGATAAAGCAACGAACTGCGTACACTGCGGTTGTCCTATACTTTCATCCCCAACCAACAGTGCTGTCGTAGACAAGAAACTGTCACACGGTGCAATATCAAGTGAAGAAGCGATCGCACTGCTCAAGAAATATAAACCCAACTTTTTGGTTAGACTTTTCAAAAGTCAAGGATTTTCCGGTTTTCTCGGAAAATTTATCGGTATGACTATAGTATTCGTTGTAGGCGGTCGCTTGGGTGATATTGATATGGAAGTAATACTTCCTATCCTTGGGGTCTGCTTTGTTTTGCTTTGGTTGGGAAGTTTGTATCCGTTGGTACACCTCAAAGGCTATTGCAGAAGACGTCATATTGATGAGGCAATCCGCAAGGATACCGGATATATGAATGTGGCAATAAATGCTTTCAATGCCTTGCCTACTAAAAAAACACTGGCTTATATCAAGAAACTCAATCCTGCGGCAGCACAGGAAATTGAACGTCAACTTGCTGAAAAAAAGAAATAATTGCTCAAATACCCTGCGAGACTTCAAAATCTTGCAGGGTACTTTTATGCATAAACTTAATGGTATGCCCACAAATTATGCTCATTCCACCTCGTAGAGCCCGCTGGCGATCTTTGTGCAGAATATCTGCGAAAGTGTCATAGTGGGTTACACACTTTGAAAAGGTGTGTAACCACAAAAACGGCATAGCCAATGGCTACACCGCTTAACGAAATCAATTATTAAAATTAGATACAAGAGCCACCTTGGGGCACCTTCCTTACGGAGGGTGCCCCAACCGTGCGTCTTTTTCTTATCCCTCCAGCGCGGCGCGGAGCTTTTCCAGCGCCCGCTTTTCAATTCGGGAAATGTAGCTTCTGCTGATGCCACAGACCTGCGCCACTTCCCGCTGACGTTTTGGTTTTGTTCCGTCCAGCCCGAAGCGCATGGTAATTACCTGATGCTCCTGCCCCGTCAGGCACTGATTCATAACCTGCCGCAGCTGCCGCACCGCTTCCCGCGTGGTCACCTGTTCCAAGAGATCCGCGTCCTCGCTGACCACATCCATCAGCGACAGCGCCGCACCGTCCGACCCCGTTTCAATGTAATCCGACAGTGAAACATCCTGCGCACTCTTGCGCTGGGAACGGAAATACATCAGGATCTCGTTTTCGACGCATCTGGCAGCATAGGTGGCAAGCCGGGTACCCTTTGATGCATCAAAGGTGGATACTGCCTTGATCAGTCCGATGGTGCCTATGGAAATCAGATCCTCCTGGTCGGCTGTCTGAGCGTAGTATTTTTTGGAGGGTTGATGCCTGTCAAAACATTCTGCGGCGAATAAATCGCCTCATATTTTTTCCCTAATTTGAGATATATGTCCAAATGTATCTCTTCTTTGGTACTTTCCTTCTTGACGATGATCTTATCCAGGATGGTGGCGACCAATGCAGTATTGATACCATCCTCGAAGCTCAGCTGCGCAGTCAGTTCCTTGCGGATGGCATCAATGTCCAGTTCCTGGGTTTCCGCCTTTGCCTGTTCCTGATGGATCGCCGCCAGTTGGGACTCCTGCTCCTTCAGCAGATCGTTCAGACTATCGTTGCGCTCCTTGAATTCTTCGATGGTAATAGCGCCTGCGATGTGCAAGTCCAGTAGCCGATCCTTCTTCTGCTTGGTGGCTGCGATGCCCCCTTCCACTTGGTATATCATTCTCTCGAAGTCTATCTCTTTGGGCACATTGGTGATGACTGTAATCAGCGAATCGATAATAGCATCCTTGTCCTTCACCATTTCTGTGAAGATCTCTGCCATAATCTGATCCAACTCACTGCTGCGGATTTGGGGCGCAGAGCAAGCTGCCTTGCCCTGCTGCCGGTAGACCTTGCACAGCCATACCTCTTTGCTTCCCTGCTTGCTGGTAAGCACCTGCCGGTGGAAGGTGGTTCCGTGTTCCTCACAGATGATCTTTGTACTGTAGGGATAGCGGTTGTGATAGGATGCGCCGCTGCTCTTTGACATCGTTTCGTGTCTCCTCTCTTTGTATAACCTGTTTGCCCGATCCCACAGTTCCTCGCTGACGATAGCCGGGATACTGGGGTCCGGGTACATGACCCATTCGCTTTCATCCAGGAATGCCTTTTTCTTAGTGCGGTAGTCGATATTCTGGGTTTTATTGCCACAGTACCAACCTTTGTATTTGGGGTTCTCCAACATGTGCCGAATGGTCAGCGTGTTAAAGGCATTTCCCTCCCGGCTGGTGTAGCCCATCTCCAAAAGCTTTTGTGATATCTTCCGGGTGCCGTAACGATGGTTGGCATACAGTTCAAAAACAATCTGCACAATTTTGGCTTCTTCCTCGTTGATAGTCAGCACGCAATCCTTCTTGTCATAGCCATAGAGCTTATCGTTGCCAAGCACATGGCCGTTCTTGATCGCCTGCCGAAAACCGAATTTCAATCGCTCCGAAAGCTTTCGTACCTCGTCCTGAGCAACACCTGCCATAATGACCAGCCGAAATTCGCTGTCGGTGTCCAGAGTGTTGATGTTATCATTTTGGAAGTACACACCCACACCGTGTTCCAACAGCTCCTGGGTGAACTTGATGCTGTCCAAAGTGGAACGGGAAAAACGGGAGATTTCTTTGGTAATGATGAAGTCAAACAGACCTGCCTTTGCATCCCGGATCATGCGGTTAAAATCGTCACGCTTGAGGGTGGATGTGCCGGAAATACCCTCATCGATGTACCCCGGCACAAAGGTCCAGTTCTTTTTACTTCGAATCAGTTCCGTGTAATACTGCACCTGGTTTTCCAGAGAGTTCAGCTGCTCATCCTGATCTGTGGAAACACGGGCATAGAATGTCACCCGCAAGGGCAGGTCATAAATCGGCCTGCCCATTCGCAGCTCAGCACGAATTCTGCGTATGTCCATGGGATTCCTCCTTTCTCACATCCTCAGAATAGCAGAAGAAATCTGCATTGTCGAATGTGTCAAGAATTTTGCTGCGGGACTTGTCGTAAATATTCTGCGTAATCAGTTCCTTATCCAAAAGCGTCTGTAACAAGACGCACATAACATCCTGCTGTACCCTTTTCATCTGCACTCACCTCGTATTACCATATGATTCTTACGATTCATCATGTCACGCACCTTACCTTTCCTGTGCGCGCTGACGCTTGCGGTAATCGGCTTCCAGCAGCTTGATAATGTGCGCTTGAATACGGGCCGCATCGTAGCTTTTGGGGAAATACTTCTTCAAGTCCGTGGTACGGAAGCTGATCTTGTCCTGCTGGTTGGCTTTGGGTTCCCTGAGGATTTCGAAGATCTTGTCCATGTCCAGTTCCCCGGCTTGGCTCAGTTTCTTCAGCTGGATGGCCTGAGAGAGCGAGGGGGTGCAGTCCTCGCTCTCCATAGTTTCCAGTAGGTCACGCTGTTCCTGCCGGGTTAGGTAGGATAGTTCCACGGCAGGAGTCAGAGCAATTTTGCCGTTGTCCACCATGGCAAGGATTTCGGGGATCAGTTCTGTCAGGCGGATGAATCTCTTGATGGTATCCTTGCTTGTGCCAGCATTTTCAGCGATTTGCTCTGTTGCCCACTTCGGTGCAACTTGCACCGAAGTTAAATCTGTCCGCTGACCTTGGTGTTTCAATGCTTCTGCTTTCAACTTATATGCAAAAGCTCTTTCGCTGGGCAGAATCTTCTCCCGGTGGAGGTTGCTATCCACCAAAGCAATGGCCGCAGCATCCCGATCCAGGGTATAAATTAAGGCAGGAACCGTTTCGATTCCTGCCTTTTGGCATGCGTGTAACCGCCGATGCCCGGAGATTACCTCATATTCATCATTGGAGAGTGGACGGACTGTGATGGGTGTCAGCAATCCCTGAGTGAGAATGCTCCACACCAGCTGTTCCATCTCCGCATCGTCTTTCACCAGGAAGGGGTGTCCTTCAAAGGGCCGCAGTTTATTCACAGGCAGCTGCGCAGCCTGAACAGTGTTCTTTGCTTTATTCAATGGCAATATGTTCCTTTCTTTCAGATTCCGCCTTGTAGATGGCGATGATTTCGGACGGGATGGCATCCATGGTGTGCTGCATATCCAGTAGCGTCTGTTCCAGAGCGGACAGCTTCTGAACCTGTTGACGCAGTTCCAGCTGCTCCAGGACGCTGACCTTACCGGCAGCTACCGCTTTTTCGAGGGCTGCAATCTCAGCTTCCCGCTCTTTTTCCGTTGCCTTGGCCCGGTTCATGTAGGTGTGCAACATCTCTGCCGTGGGGAGCATCTTGCGAAGCAGGGCTTTAATCTCCGGCATGAGCTTAGCAGCATTGAAAACTGTCAACTGGGAGATCAGCTTTTCCAGCTGCTCCCGCTGCTTGTTCAGCCGGATGGCCTGCTTGAAGATCCGGGGCGGGATATAGGTTCTGCCAGTAATGCTGGCGGACTCACCCCGTTCCAGGTCAGGATATTTCTTCACCATGTGCTTCCAGTATTCGTCCTGCCACTGGGTCAGTTTCTTCTTGTTGCCCACAATCTCCTTGGCGCTGAGCCGCCCATCGGCGGTGATGGGGACAAAGCAAAGGTGCATGTGGGGAGTCTTTTCATCCACATGCACCACAGCAGAAACAATGGTTTCTTCACTCTGTTTGGTTTTCAGAAATTCCAGCGCGTATTCAAAGAAATCTCGAATCTCGCCCGGTTTCTTCCCGGCAAAGAACTCCGGACTGGCGGTGATCAGGGTTTCCACCATCCGGACACCGTCTTTCCGGGCTTTGCAGCCATTTTCCCGGATCAGCCGGTTCGCTTCTTCCCGGTATTTGCCGCTCGGCTTCACCAGATGGAAATTGTACTTACTCAGCTCCTTCTTGATGTCGGGATTGCTGGCATAGAACTCCTTGGTTCGCTCGTCGTGAGCCTCAATCCGGCTGATGGTGGGACCCTTGTACTTTGCGAATCGTAAAATAGCGTGTTGTGCTTTCATAATTAGTTTTCCTCCTTCTTTTTCCATACAATTTCGTATCCCAGCACCTGAGCAAGCTCCAATGCTCCCTTGTAGCGCAGGGATTCCCGGCTCAGTTTCGCCGAGAAGTTGGACAGACTGTCGCTCCAGCCGTATTCGGTGGACAGAGCATCTACCGCCTCTGCCATGGTAAAGCCCGCCAGTAAAATCTGGGCTTTGATCTGATTTTTGATATTCAAAATGTTTTCCTCCATAAATTCAGTTTGGTGTTTTGTGTAATGGTTTTCCTGATTCGTGTATTCCCTGTGGATATAAAAATCCTCTCTATTTTCTTTCAGCGATGTCCCGGTCATGGGTAGAACTGCCACTTTTACGAAAATGGGAAGCTATGATTTCTTTCGAGAAAAAGTGCTGTATCTTCTATACTGTGTTCTCGTTTTCGACAATCATTTTTCCGTAAAATAAGGATGTTGATTGGTGTAATCTTTTGCGGTTTCCAATACCCTCGTTTGCCGTCCAGAATGTGCTTAGAATAGACGATACCGTACTTGTCCGCATGCTGCTTCAGATACTGCTTAAAAGTGTTGGCAGACAGAGGTTTTTCCAGATTATCCTTGCACCAGCGAAGATACGCCGTATAGATATGTACCGATGTGGCCTGACAGCCTTCTTCAAACCGGATATAGCCGCTGGACTCCAGAAAGGCAGGAATGTTGTTGCTGTCAGCAAAGGCTTCCTCCAGATTCTTTTGTGCCTGCTCGCTTTCGGTGAAGTTATAGTTGTTGGCAATCAGCCGGTGCAGACCCTGGAGCATCCAGAGGAAGATCCCCTCCGTTTCCTCCTTGAACTTCCCCACCAGAAATCGGTCATCCACCCGGTCAGCAGGCCGATCCTTGGTAGTCAGGATCAACTGTCGCCGGTAGAAAGCATAGGAATGGTCATAGAGTGCTTGGAGGGTTCCGTTGCCGAAGGCGATAAACCTGACATACAGCTCCCGCTGGACACTTTGTTGCCCTTTCCGCTCAATATCCATCTTATCTTCCAGCGTGACCATGGACTTGATATGGCTGGTTTCTGGTAAGGCAACCATCTTCATATCATCGTCCACCATCACCAGCTTGTACTCCTGACATGCCCGGAAGAACTGGTTGGTTTCCAGTTTCATCATGCTGCCGGTATTCATGCTGTCCCCATAGATATGCCGCAGGGTGATTCCGATCCGGGATTTACCCTCGCCGCCTTTACCCAGGATAATCAGCATCTTCTGTGCCCGGTTGGTAGGCAGCAGACAGTAGCCCATGTACTCCTGCACCGTCAGCACATCCATATCAATGAGCAGATCATGGAGAAAGGACAGCCATTTGGTGGGCGCAGGTGCGTCCGGGTTATAGGCCACCTTCAGCCGGTTCATGCAGAACTCTTTTTCCGGGGAGAAAGTGCCATCCAGAAAGTAGGTGCCGTTGGCCACATGGATGCGGTCAAGCTGCACCGGTAAGGGTTCGGAGTAGCAGGCTAGTTTCAGGGCTTCCATAAGCTGGGTAGCTTTCTTGGCTACGCTGCTGGTGACGAAGGGCTTGATCCGGTTGTAGATTTCCATGCGGATCATGTTTTCATCATCCACAAGGCCATCCACCGTGAAGAACTGCTCTCGGATGCACTTCATGGGGTGTTCCTCCAGAAAGGCATCGCAGAACATCACTTCGTTGATTTTCTTCCCATCGAACCACTCAGGCATATTGTTTGCTGCCATGCTGTTCTTCCTCCTTTCTTTTGCGGGATACATAGTCCTGCAGATCGTAGATCAGGTTGTTCCGTTCCAGAATTTCTACGGTCTGTTTCCTCCGGATGGGGTTTTCATTCCTCATTTCATCAATCAGGTGATCGATCACGGACTCCATCTGGCAGGCTTCCACGAAGCGGTCATCATAGGTGTCCCCCGGAGATTCCGGTGCGTACCGAAGCTTCCAACACCGCAGCAGCCGGAGATACTCCCATAAAACACGAATGCAGAATTGCTCCTTCTCCCGGAACAACTCTGCATCGGATTTGGGAATATGAACTTCCGTAGGCGGTCTCGGAAATTCGCCGAAAATTTCGGCTAATTTTTCAGCAGCTTGCCGGTTGCTGATGCCATGGAGTCTGGCGGTGAAATCGATCACATCGCCGGTTGCGTGGCACCCGAAACAGTAGTACCGCTGATCCAGTTTCAGGCTGGGTTGGTGGTCCTCATGGAAGGGACATCGTGCCATTCCGTGCCTGTCCACAGCCAAGCCGAAGTGTTCGGCAGCTTGTCTTGTGGTGACAGCCGCCTTGATGGTGGTAAATAGGTTCATTGGTTTTTCTCCTTTCGTAAAATAGTTATGGATTCACCATCCGTCTATTTATACGGAGAAAAAACGGCCCTCACTTTCGATTTTGCGCAGTATTGCAAAACAAAAAGAGCCGACCCGGAAACCTTGCAGAAATGCAAGACTTCAGAGGCGGCGCAAAGAAGCTGTCCGATATATCGGACGAAATAATTTGTAGAATTTCTATAGAGTTTATAATTTGTTCTTTATTTTAGAACATCTGTTTGGTATAATGATTGCAAAAAGGGAGGAATGGATATGGCAGTTTATTTAACGGGAGATCTCCGGTTCCGGCTTAAGAACTTGATGATGGAACGAAATGTGTCCCAGAGCCAGCTTGCCAAGGTTGCTGGGATCAGCGAAAGTACCTTCAGCCGTTTTATGTCCGGTCAGATTCAGGACTTGAGTTCCGAGTCTGTGATCCGGATTGCCAGAGAACTGAACGTGTCCACGGATTTTCTGCTGGGCATCATCAATGTGCCGGATAAGCGGAACTACGATATTTCTGACCTCGGCCTGACGGCCCAGGCTGCGAGAAATCTCTACACCCAGAGAGTAAACCGGGATGTGGTTGCCTACCTGCTGGAGAATCCCAAGTTCGGAGAAACCACAAGACTGATTGCGGATTATATGTCCGGCAGTCTGGCGGCAGGTATCGCTGCGCAGAATCAGCTTATGGACAGTACGGCAGACTTGCTGATCGGTGCCAAGCAATTTACCGGGGCGAGGGATGTAAAGGTGCGCAAAATACCCAAGAATCAGGTGTTGGATAAGATTCAGACCACCTTTGCCGCTGCCGTTCGGGATATGGAAAAGGATGTGACCTTGGAGGTTGCCGCCAAGAAACTGACAAACGAGCAGTTTGAGCGAATCCGCTCCGAAGTAACCAAGGATGAAGCCTTGACTGGGAAGCAGATTGCCCCGGAGCAGTTTGCGGATATGATTCTGACAAGCATCCAGGGACAGAATCTGCTCAGCGGAGAAACCGCACAGAAGCTGCGGGATGCGCTGATTGCTGTTGCGGAAGATATGAGGAAATCAGATGGAGAAGAAAAAGAAGAAAGAGGTCAAACCCTATCGGGATGAAGACCTCTGCAAATGGATACAGGATGGAGAACTCCATGCCCGGGACTTGCTGATCAGGCAGAACCTAAAGTTCATCGCAAAAATTGCAGGAAGTTTTGTTATCAACCCATGGATCGGATTGGACAGAGATGATTTGGTGCAGATTGGAAGCATAGCCATGGTGGATGCGGCAAAATCTTATGATCCTGACCGGGGAGCTAAGTTTGAAACCTTTATGACTCCTGTACTGAAAAATGCCATGACGGATTTGATCCGGGAGCATCAGAAAGGTTTTGAATTCCGAGCCATTGATCCAGAAGGAACGCTGAACTATCAGTTGCTTCGTATTGATGATGAAATCTCCGATAGCAACGGGCAGACCATCGCAGAATTCGTCCGGGACACGGGAGTTATCCAGCCGGAGTCCCGTGAGTTCCGCCGGGAAAGTATTGCAGAAATCCATAAGGCACTCAACACGATTCCGGAAGCGCAGCGGATGTACTTATGTTACCGCTTGGGATTTGGAGAAGACGATACTCCCCACTCAATGGAGGACACCGCAAAACACTTTGGCTTTACCTTGGGATACGCAAGGACATTTGAGGAAGAAGCTGTGGACAATGCGCTGCTGGAGCTGCCTTGGTGGTATGAGGAAGCAGACTGGTTCCCCATCCGGTTCATTCCGGAATAAGCACGAAAGGGAACGCTTAACGAGGGGATGCGTCGCTGCGGCGGGACGGGGGTGTGATATACCGTTTTGCTCCCCCGGTGATGCCGCTCCGCTACAAGAATTTCAATAGAAATTCTCTTCGCTGCGCCGCACCACCTACACCCGAACAGTCGGATTTCGCGTAAGCGAATCCACATATTTCCCGTCCCGGTGGGACCCGAAATCCGCCTGTTCTGCTGGTACCGGAAATGGTCTGCTCAGTAAGGCAGCATCCCCTTTCCGGCACCAGCGGTCGCAAAAGGTATAACACACTAGACTTTACACCGTAAAATCGTGTGCCAACAGGGCGCTTTCACCCCTATTGGAAACCCCGAATCAAAGGAATCTGCCATCCCTTTGAAATCCCAGCCCGTTTTGAAATCTGTATATACAAACCAAAAAACAGTGTTTGCATCTACACATCCCAAAATGAAAAAATCCCCACAGCCGATCCTCCGGTAAGGAGAGGAAAGACTGTGGGGATTTTCAATGCCGCATTCATTGGGACGGGAGAAATTCATGCGTCACGCACCGCTGAGGCGATGGAGAAAACGAACGTAGTAGCTTAAATTGAAAGATAGATTTCTTCCAATCTTCTACACAGCAGATCATTGTCTATGTCGTCGGATTTATTTTCTCCCTGTTTGATGCCATCAATAAATACCTGCATATCAGCTTTTAGCAGCTCGGGCAACTCTACTCTTTCATTGGGAGGCAACAGCATCAGAAGATGGTAAACATCCCGATAGTGCTTTCGGATATGTTTGGACTGGCCTTTTTCACCATCTTTACGGCGGGTTGACAATTCGCACCATGCCTTCACTTTGAACGGGATTAGATATTTTTCGTCCAATACACTAAACCCATCAAGAATCCGTCTTCCATTAAGTAGAAAATCATAATAGTCATCATCAAGCAGTATTGCAGACAGACTAGAGATATCATCCGATATGTGCATTGGGGTCAAATGTGCCTCTGGAAGAAGTTGAACATCCGGATTTCTAGAAAACAATTCAATCGTATGAGGATAATTGGTATCTTCTGGTCTTTCAAAACGATAGAACTGATTTTTCTTTTCACCTGTTTCGATTCTTTTATATTTAGCTTCTTTGATAAAATCCCAGAAAGCTCTACCGAATTCTTCGTTAATGTTTTCTACAATCAAAACAATATCCAGATCTTTGGTAACACGGAAATCTCCACCAACCTCATCGAATACAATGGAGCAAGCTGAGCCACCAATAATAACATATTTATCAGTATAGTTCTGGAAGAAATCTCTGAACTTATATAGGCCTTGAATGTTTACCATAGGCGTTCATTCACCAAACTTTCTATTTCTATTTGTACCCGTTCGTCTTTGTCGTCCTTAAACTGAGCATAGAGAGAAAATACATCAATGTAGTTTTCCTGAGACAAGATTTTCGGATCATACCGAAAAATCTCAACAATACAGTAATTATGATCGAACACATCATACTCATTGAGTATTTTCTCTTTGTCAATTGTTTTGAAATTCTGTGCAGAGGAGGCATAGTAATTTATGCTTCTTCCATTCAAGAAAGACAAACGGGATAAAGCTAGGTCATTGGACATTTGGAATCCATGATGGCCAAAATTTATTTTTACATATCGGCGGGTTTTAACCGGGTCGAACAGATATTGCTTTCCGTTTTCCCAGAATTCTCTTCCGCTAGGAATAATGTATTGCTTCCGAGTTCCGTTACCAACAGTTTGCAGCAGTTTCCGATAACACAGTTCTTTTAGCGCCCGGTTGATGGTAGCTACAGAGTAAAGTAGTGGCCCGCTCAGTTGATGGGCGTTTGTTTCCTTAATCTGTTCCAACAGTAGATAGATGAATACCACCTGAGTGGCGACTGCAAATTGCTCCCCATAATCTTCGATAGAAGCTTCTGTTTCTGTTAGATTCATAACAAAGCGCGGAATATACAGTTGCTTCTCTGGGACAACGAAAGCAACTCCGGACTGAATCAAAGCATTTCGCTGAGATAGCCGCAAATTTTCCAGTACCAGTACGGGCGGCAGGTTGGTGTATTTCTGGATCTGTGTTAGTTGTTTCTTAATAACATTCACATTTAGCTTAATTGCGTCCTTAGGTTTGGCCAATACATATTTGTCTGCATCAACCTGCAGCTTGCACAACTGGTAATTATCCGTTAGATACATAGGTAGATTACCGTATGTGTGGTACTCCTCCAGCATCATCTGCGTACCAAATATTGTCCGCAAATAGCTCGCCAGATGCTTCATAGCATGTCACCCCTCGTCGTTAACATCATTGTATCTGCATTATATCACTCTCTATGATATAATGCAATAGCTCTAATATAATTGTGTTCAAATTTTTATGTAATAAACCAAAACTGATTTTTGATTAAGAAATTCCGGCTGTACTCTTAGTTTCTCTGAGTTAATTAGAGTTTCTTATAGTTTTTTATAGATTCCCAACAGTCAAGACCACCGGCTAAGCCGGTGGCTTGCACAGGCCCTATAAGGGCCTAATACAGCCGCGTCTTAAGACGCATGAACGGTTCGCCAACCGCAAATTTATTACGGGCTGCCCCCTTCCGGGGGCGGCTCTTTATTTGCC
>JAFYLN010000154.1 GCA_017537045.1 Oscillospiraceae bacterium
AGCCCTGTGTTGCTTCCTCCAGCGCAGCGTGCTGTACCAGCTGACAGATGCCGATCCGATAGGTTGTTTCTGCCGATGCCAAACCGGTTATTACCAGAAGACACAGTAGCAAAGCAACCAGGACAGTAAACCGATTTTTCATCCGAATTCCTCCTTGTAGCAAGGATAAGAATGTAAACCTCGTTTCATTGAATTATACACTAAGAATATCCGCTTGAGAAATACACGCGATATTATGGTCAGCCAGCACCGCAACCGCAGTTTCCGGGGCCTGAACATGGAAGATCATATAAGCGTGATCCGAATTCTTTCCGCCAAGAAACGCATACATATACTCTACATTGACGCCAGCTTTCGAAAGAATCGCAAGCACATGATTCAACCCACCGGGTTCATCAGGTATTGCAACGCCAATTACATCGGTGACTGTATGAATATAGTCCGCTTCTGTCAGGAGTTGTGAAGCAGCCTGTATATCTTCAACGATGATACGCACGATACCGAATTCGGAAGCTTCAGCCAGCGAAAGCGCCCGCATATTGATGTTGTTCTTGGCCAGCACATCTGTCAGCTGCTGCAGCTTACCGGGTTTATTCTCCACAAAAACAGAAATCTGATTTAGCATCATGGCTCTGCCCTCCTTAAATCTTACGCTTATCAACCACGCGAACAGCTTTACCCTCGCTGCGGGCAATGGTCTTGGGTGCAACCAGCACCACCTTGGCCGAAATACCCAGCATTGAGCGCATGCCTGCTTCCAAAGCTTCCTGCCGCTTCTTGATTTCGCCCACATTGTCCGTGAACATTTCAGGGGTCATCTCTACCTGCACATCCAGAGTATCCGTATTGCGTACACGATCAATCAGAATCTGATAGTTGGCGGAATAGCCGGCATTGATCAACACAGACTCAATCTGAGAAGGGAATACGTTGACGCCGCGAATGATCAGCATGTCGTCACTGCGGCCCATGGGCTTGGCCATCTTGATGAAAGTGCGACCGCAGGAGCACTTTTTACGGGACAATACGCAGATATCACGGGTGCGATAGCGCAGCAGGGGGAAGGCTTCCTTCGTCAGGGAGGTGAACACTAGCTCGCCCTTTGTTCCCTCAGGCAGGACCTCACCGGTGTTGGGATCGATGATTTCGGCAATGAAGTGGTCTTCATTGATGTGCATGCCGGACTGTTCAGAGCATTCGAACGCAACACCAGGACCGGAAAGCTCCGTCAGACCATAAATGTCATACGCTTTGATGCCCAACGTGTTCTGGATATCCTGACGCATTTCCTCGCTCCATGCTTCTGCGCCGAAGATGCCTGCCTTCAGCGGAATCTGATCCGGCGTGAGACCCATTTCCTTCATGGTTTCGCCAAGATAAGCAGCATACGAAGGCGTACAGCAAAGAATGGTGGACTTCAGATCCTGAATGAACATGATCTGACGTTCGGTGTTGCCGGAAGAAGTGGGAATGGTCAGACAGCCAACCTTGTGACTGCCGCCGTTCAAACCAGGGCCGCCAGTGAACAGGCCGTAACCGTAAGATACCTGGCAGACGTCTTCATCCGTACCGCCGGCAGCCATAATCGCACGAGCACAGCAGTCTTCCCACAAGTCGATGTCGTGCTGGGTATAGAAGGCGACAACTCGCTTGCCGGTGGTACCGGAAGTAGACTGAATGCGAACGCATTCTTTCTGCGGCTTGCCCATCAGGCCGTAAGGATATGCCAAGCGCAGGTCATCCTTTGTCAGGAAAGGCAGCTTATGCAAATCCTGCGTACCCTTGATGTCATCAGGCGTGACGCCCTTTTCTTCCATCTTTTTGCGATAATAGGGCACGTTATCCCATACGTGCTTGACCTGTTTGACCAAACGCTCGTCCTGCAGAGTTTTGATCTCTGCTACGGATGCACATTCCATTTCGGGTTGATAGTAACGTTCCATGATATAATGTCCTCCTATACCGGCTTTATTTGAATTCAATTTCTGAAACAAAAAATCCCTGTATGATTTCCATACAGGGACGAATTGCTTCGTGTTACCACTCTGTTTCACATATACCTTGCAGCATATGCCTCATCAAGCTTCGCACCATTGGAATAGCGAATCTAAAAAATTGATGCATCCGACAGGTTGAAAAGCCATAGCGATGTAACGGTCGCACCCGTTGTGCCTACTACTGGTTCAGCACACCGCTCACAGAATGAACTTCACCAAGATATTCCCTATGCCTCGCACCAACCGGCATTTCTCTGAAAGGTTTTCTCCAGGCTACTCTTTCTGCTCAAACGCATTTGTTATGTATGTTCCCGAAGGAACTCGCAATCGTTTCTGTTCGATTGCATGCGCTTATTATATACCATATGCTGCAGGATTGCAAATTCTCATTTCGCATGATATAATAAGTTCAATTTATTATACGAACAAGAGGCGATAAGATTGAACCTAAATCAGCTACAGTACTTTGTTTCCGTTGCGGAAACAGGCAGCTTTACCAAAGCAGCTGCCATACACTATATTTCCCAAACGGCCATCACTCAACAGATCCACTCATTAGAAGAAACCGTTGGCACCAAGCTGGTGGATCGCAGCAGCCGCCCTGCTGTATTAACTGCAGCTGGTAAAGTCTTATTGAAAGAAGCGCGCGAAATTCTGGGAAAAATGGATGCAGCTTTATCAAAAACTCGTGAAGCGGCTACCGGACTACAGGGTGAACTGCGAATCGGCTATACCAAAAGCTACGAGCACAGCGATCTTCCCAAACACCTGCGGCAGTTCCACCACACATACCCCAATGTACTGCTTTCCTGCTATCGATGCGATACCGATAGACTGGCTGCAGGTCTCATTGACGGCGAATACGACGTCATCTTTACATGGGATAGTACCAACATCCGTCAGGAGAAAAGTCTGCAAATGCAGATTGCAGAACGCGTTCCTCTCCGGGTGGCTCTTCACGCCAATCACCCGTTAGCAAAGAAGAAGGAACTGACCCGAAGGGATCTCCGGCATGAAACCATTCTGTTCATGTCTCCCTCCGGCACGGGCGAGTCATTTGGTGACGATTTTTACATCAGGTTGTATCAGCAGGCTGGTTATCAGCCCAATATTCTTCTGCGCTCCAACGATATGGAAAGTATCCTGATGATGGTCGCTGCAGAAGAAGGTGTGTCCATTGTTCCTGCTTATTCCCACGCGTGGAATATCGGAACAGAGAACATCGTATTTGTTCCGCTTTCCGGTGAAGAAGAACATGAAGAAATTCTGATCGTCTGGAGAAACAGCAACGAAAACCCCGCCGTACAACATTTTGTTCAGGAGTTCTCGTTCGAGTAAATTCATATTTCTTACAGAAACAATCCCGGGCGTCGTTTTTGATGTACTGCCGCGATCAAGCGCGGAACGATCATCTCTGCTCTTTTCTGCCTGATCATCGGTTGCGGCGCCTACCTCATTGGCAGCACCTCTCGCCTGATTCCGGGCGGTCAGCTCCCGGCTGGCGAAACAAGATTCCCCGAGGTTCGTTGGTATCGAACATCGGGGAATCTTTTCATTCAAATCAGCTTTGCACAAAACGAATGATCGTTTCCGCGCAAACATCCCGTCCGGCGGAGGCATCCACACACAATTCGTAGTGATGCGGATCACCCCACTCCTGGCCGGAAATGTTGCGGTAGTAGGCAGCTCTGGCTTCATCTGAATGACGAATGTTCGCAGCTGCGCTTTCATGATTGTCGCCGTAGCGTTCCATAATGCTCTGAATACGGAAAGCCTTTGGAGCATGAATAAAGACTCTGCGCACATTGGGAAGATCGCGCAATACCCAGTCTGCTGCTCGTCCCACTATGACGCAAGAACCATTTTCCGCAATGCGTCGAATGATGGTTTCCTGTGCCACAACAGCCTGCTGAATAACACGCGTACTCAGATACAGGTCATGAAGGATTGCCGGAGAATTGGTATTGATGTCGGAAACAAACTCCTTATCCAACCCCGCCTCTTGCGCAGCCAATGCTGTAAGCTCTTTGTAGTAGAATGGAATGCCAAGCTTTTCAGCCACCAGCTTTCCGATCTGTTTGCCCTCCGAGCCGTGCTCACGGGCTATTGTAATGATTACACCCGGAGTAGAAGGCAGGATGATAGAATCAGCGGAACTCTCTTCTTCGACGTGATCCTTCAATCCGCGATAGAAGGGGATTGTCAGCACAAGAATAACCATTAATGCAACAGCATCCGCAGCCGGCGCGGCGTAAAGAATACCATTGATACCTGTTCCGCTGTTCAAACGCTCCATCACTGCGGGGAGCATAATGGCCAACGGAGTAAAGCACAGAATATCTCGTACCAACGACGCAACCACAGCACGGACAGACTTGCCGATGGACTGGAAGAAAACAGCTGTCATCTTTGTCAGGCAGGTCATGGTCATCAGCAACAGATAGATGCGGAACGTCTTTCTGGCAAAATCCATATACATTTCATTTCCAGAACCGAAAATATTGATGATCCACTCCGGCTTGAGTTGGAAAAGAAGCGTAGCGGAAATGGAGACAATTAATGCCCAGCGCAGCACAAGCCTGTAGGTTTCGCGCACACGCTCAAGCTTCCTAGCTCCGTAGTTATAGCCGAAAATAGGTTGTCCGCCCAGCACAATACCTGTTACGATGTTTTGAACGAGGGTGTATACTTTCGTCTGGATGCTGAAGACAGAAATCGGAATATCCGGTCCATAGTGAGACAATGCACCATAGCGAGCCAGAATAATATTAGACGTTAATGACATCACAACGATGGAAATTTGCGTTACAAAAGTCGCTGCCCCAAGCAGTATCGTCTGGCGCAATATTTTCATATCAGGAAGAAAGCTGTGACGGCTCAGACGGAAGCTCTTGGGCTTAAAGAAATAGACTACGCTCACCAGAAAGGAGGCCAACTGTCCGATGCCAGTCGCCCAGGCCGCACCTGCAATTCCCCACTTGAACACAAAAATGAACAGCGGATCCAGAATGATATTGGTTACTGCACCCACCAACATCGCGACCATAGCATAGGTAGGGCTGCCGTCTGCACGAATCATGCTGTTCATCACATTCAACAGCAGGTACAACGGGAAACATGCAGCAACGATTGCAAAGTATTCTACTGCCATGCCAACCGTCTGATCAGATGCACCAAACAAGCGCATAAGCGGCTCATTGAATCCTTCGCACACCAGCGTGAGAATAATGCTGATGAGGAGAGTAATGGTCAGACCGGTTCCAATGCATTTATGCGCTTTCTCCGTATCGTTCCGTCCGGCCAAAATGCTTAGAAACGATGCAGCGCCATCGCCAACACACCATGCGAAGGCATTGGCAATACAGATGATTGGAAAAGAAACACCAGTAGCTGCATTGCCCAAATACCCCAATTCACTGTTTCCGATGAAAATCTGGTCAACAATATTATATAGTGCGCTGATAAGCAATCCCATAATGCAGGGAATCGAAAATTTCAGCAGCAGTTTTGAAATCTTTTCTTCGCCCAAGTAGCGTGTAGCTGACACCTGTGACATACGATTACTCCTTTGAATTTGCTTGCTTTTTGCTTCTTGTTTGTCCCTTCAATAAAGCAAGGAATGTGGTCGCCAGGACTATGAAATTCGATGCTGCTCCAACATAGTTTGAAATAAACACATTAAAGATAAAATAAAGAGCAATGCAAATAGAAAATGCCGACTTTAGACAACGCTCATTATCTTTGAAGCGAAAAACAGCGATCGAATATTCAAGATTTGCCACCACCGGCAGCCATCCGATTGCCCCCAAATTGTTGAAACCAATGCCAAGCGCCACACCCAGAACAATCAGAAGATACTCCACAGCTTTCGAAGTCCTTTTCCCCATAGCAGTGATGTTGCGTATCACACTAACGATATTCTGAACAACGGCACTATAGCCACCAAGAACAAGGGAGCTGGCGCCAAGAAAACATTGGCTTGCCGTTTGTGCCATTAGAATACTGCGCGTAGTCTTTCTATAAGCACTATACAGATCAGTCGCTGTCGCCAGAAGGCTGAAAATGTTACCTGCAATAATATTGTTCATCTGTAGCTAATCCTCGAAAATGATGATGTAAAGAAAGGGACAGCAATGTGAACTGCGCCCCTTTTTATATTATATTGCTTACTTAGCTTTACGTCAATGCAGGAATGAGTGTGAAGTATGAGATCAATAACTGTTTCGACAGAAAGCAACATATCAGTTGTCGTTCCAAGAATAGTAGCAATTCTTGACAATTCAGATACGTTGATTGCTTTTTGTCCCTTGACAATCTTGTTCACGACTTGTTTCGAAACGGATAATGCATCCGCTAATCTCTGCTGGGTGAAGCCTCTTTCTTTAATTGCATTCTGAATATTTTGTCCTACCTGTACAAAATCTGTAGCATACACTCTTAATGCACCTTCCTTCCATTCTCCTCGTAATCATTATGCAGCAGTCCAAATACAAAGTCAACATTTCATTGACTTGCCTTATTATTTGAGGTCTATTAAATCTATTTGTCAACGTTTTTAGCCCAGAGCATCTCTTGGTTTTCTAATAATGATACCGCTCTTCTAATAGGATGCATATAGATCCATCGAAATAACCCTTTTTCAAAAGCCACCCATCTATTTTATGAAATGCATTCGTATTTCATCCCATTTCGGAAATAGAATTCCAGCTTCCTGTCTTGACGGACTACAACCCTATCCACCAGCACGACAAACGTATATGGATCAAATCCCACGCATTCTTCCTGTTCCTCAAGTATTCGCAGGAATACCTCAATCTTCCGTCTGCGGTCACTCTTATCCTTTTTCTGCGCTTCGACATCCTGTATCTGCCGGCTGAGTTTCTCATGCTCCGCAGCCAGTGCATCGTATTCCTTCTGATACTCCGCCTGATCCCTTCGCACCCTGGCGTTTTCTTCGACCAGCTTCCTGACACGCTCCGCCATGCCCAGCGCCTGATCCTGCAGCCTCGTTGCGATCCTATCGAGTTCGCTCGTATCAAGTAACTCATCCAGCACCTCGCGGCAGACTGCGAAGATGGCTTCCTTTTCAGAAATAACCTTCTGCATCACGCTGACGAAAGCTTTCTCCAACTCGTCCTGCGTCACATGCGGGGTCGAGCACTTCTTATCGCCTTTGCCTTGCCATCAGCGCCTTTGCCCTGCACAGCAAGTCGGCAAGCTCCACCCGACCGGAAACAGACAATCCGAAATACACCTTCCGCTGCTGGCTCCTCCGCCTGGGTTTCATCGGCGAGGAATTCGAAACCGCCCGCATGCACCTGACCAAGCGCCTGCCCGGCAATGCTGCATGGCGCCGCGTCGCCTGAGCCCGCCTGACGATGGGCTGGACGGCCACCAACCCGAAACGCTGTTCAGCGTCGCGGGAAGCCACGCTTCCAAATACATCAAGGAGGATTACAACATGAAAATCACCCGCTTCCGAACCTTCACCATCCCTCGCGCCGACGGTCGCATCCCTTTCAAATTCGCTGTGCATACCCTTGCAGGCGGCACAGTGCAGGTCACGCGCATCAGCTCCTATGACGAAACCGAGTACCACTGGGCTTCCAAATCGCCGGAGCGCAACCATTGGCGCATTATCCGGAACGGACACACCGTTTCAACAGTCGGCGCCTTTATCGCCGACAAGCCCGATGAAACCACAGAGCCGCTCAAATCCGAACAGATCGCATACTTTCTGATCGAGGCTGACATGAAAGCACACCTTGAACCCAGCATCTGCCGCAACTGAAGGAGGAACATCACCATGAAATACATCGCATACGGCTCCAATATGGTCGCAGAGCAAATGGCGCACCGCTGCCCAGGCGCAAAGCTGATCGGCACAGGATATCTTCCAAATCATCGTCTGGAATTCTACCTGCATGCGACAGTAGAACGTACCCGTGCGCACGATGCAAAGGTGCCGGTTGCTGTGTGGGAGATCACCGCTGCCGACGAACACAGCCTTGACCGTTATGAGGGGTACCCGACCTACTACACCAAGCACCGCCGCCGGGTAGTGATGGATGACGGCACAGAGCTCTGGGGCATGGTATACATCATGAACATGATCAGACCGCAGCCGCCCACGCCTGATTACTACAACGGTATTCTTAATGCATATGTGAAACTTGGGCTGCGTTCTGAAATCGAGCGGGTGCTTGAGCCCGCGCTGCAGCGAAGCCAACGACGCAAACGGATCAGTCTGTGGTGATCCGCATAGCACTACTGCCGCTTCCAAATACGG
>JAFYLN010000155.1 GCA_017537045.1 Oscillospiraceae bacterium
CGAATGTTATCGCACACCGTTTCCAGGTCATGGCCGTGATATTCTTTTACTGCTGCAATATCGCAGTAGCAGGTAAACTTGCCGTCACAGTAGTAATGTCCCGGTGGGAACGGCAGGATCTTTTCTGTCAGGTGGACCAGGTTCTTCGGCTCGCTGGCAAAGATGATGGTTCCATTGTCATCATAGCCATAATACAGAGGCCGGATACCGATGGGATCCCGGGCGGCGACAAACTGATCTTTTTTCGCGTCATAGAGAATGCAGGCAAATTCCGCATCCAACATAGAAAACATATCTACGCCGTATTTTTCATAGAGCGGCAGCAGCACCTCGCAGTCGGAGTTGCTGACAAAGGTATGCGCACCTTCCAGTTCCTTTCGGAACTTCTCAAATCCGTAAATCTCACCGTTGCATACCAGTGCGTTTCCGTGGAGCTGAAAAGGCTGCATGCCTTCCGGGTGCAGGCCCATAATGGAAAGCCTGTGAAAGGCCAAAAGACCCTGACCCACATCTAAAATACGCGAATCATCAGGGCCTCGTGAAATTGTCTTTGAAAATGCTGTCTGAAATACGGACATATCCATAGGTTTTCCGCAATAGCCAATAATAGAACACATATTTCTTCCTCCATAAACCGAGCCTCGGGAGAGCCGCAAGGCAGCTCTCCCTTAGGTCGCTTCTGTTTGTTATTCAACATCCTGCAGGGCATCGTAGCCTTCTTCGCCGGTTCGAATCTTTACGACATTTTCAACATCGTAGACAAAGATCTTGCCGTCGCCGATATGTCCGGTATAAAGTACCTTCTTGGCAGTTTCAATCACAGCCCGGACAGGCACCTTGCTGACTACAATGTCTACCTGCACCTTCGGCAGCAGGCTGGACTCCACCTGAACACCACGGTAATATTCCGGCTTGCCCTTCTGGATACCGCAACCCAGAACATGGGAGACAGTCATGCCGGTAATGCCGATGCCGATCATGGCATTCTTCAGACTCTCCAGGCGTGCCTCCTTGCAGACAATCTCAATCTTGGTGAACTTGGGACCGGTACCTTTCTCGAAGGTGGGCATCTTCTTTACGGGAACTGCTTCGGCAACAGGGATGTCGCCGGCTACGACGACAGGAGCATCCTCATAGGTGGTATCTGGCAGCATGGCAAAGCCGGAATAAGCGGTCAGCAGACCATGCTCGGTCACATCCAGGCCAGTAATCTCTTCCTCGGCACTGACACGCAGTCCGATGGTCTTCTTAATGATGAAGAACACTACGGTGATGATGACTGCCACATAAGCCGCAACACTCAGTACACCAAGGGCCTGAACACCCAGGAAGTGGAAACCGCCGCCGTAGAAGACACCCTTTTCAGTGGATACACCAGTGGCAAAGAAGCCAGTAAGGATGGTACCCAAAGCACCGCAAACGCCGTGTACAGAAACAGCACCAACGGGATCGTCAATCTTGACTACCTTGTCGAAGAACTCGACAGCAAGAACAATCACAATGCCGAAGATGGCACCCATGATGGCTGCACCCAGAGGGGAAACGGCATCACATCCTGCGGTTATTCCAACCAGTCCGGCCAGTGCTGCATTATAGGTCATGGAAACATCCGGCTTGCCATAACGGATCCAAGTGAAGATCAGGGTCACACAGCAAGCAACGGCAGCAGCCAGGTTGGTGTTGAAGAAGATCAGACCTGCACTGGTAACAGCCTCATCGGAATCCATAGCAACGGTAGAGGCACCGTTGAAGCCGAACCAGCAGAACCACAAAATGAATACACCCAGAGCGGCGAAGGTGATGTTGTGTCCGAGAATTGCCCGGGGCTTGCCATCCTTGTCGTACTTACCGATCCGGGGGCCCAGCATCCAGGCACCGATGCAGGCACATACACCGCCAACCATATGGACTGCGGTGGAGCCGGCGAAATCATGGAAACCCAGCTGACTCAGCCAGCCACCGCCCCAAATCCAGTGGCCGGAAATGGGATAAATAAACAGGGAAATGGCGGCGGAGTAGATGCAGTAGGCACTGAACTTGGTGCGCTCTGCCATGGAACCGGATACAATGGTAGCAGAGGTGGCACAGAATACGGTCTGGAAAATGGCGAATGCCCATAGGGGAACGCCGCTGGGAAGGGCGTGGCTGTAATCCTTCATAATGCCGGGATCCAGCCAGCCAATGATGGAACTGCCTACACCGAACATGATGCCAAAGCCAAACAGCCAGAAGCAGGGTGTGCCAATACAGAAGTCCATCAGGTTTTTCATCAGAATGTTGCCGGTGTTTTTGGCCCGGGTGAATCCGGCTTCACACAGGGAAAAACCTGCCTGCATGAAGAAAACCAACGCAGCACCCAGCAGTACCCAAATGGTGTTTACAGAACTCAATGTCATAATACTTATCTCCTTGTTCTCAATTCCAATCATCGTTGCCATCCAGGAGGAGTGGTCAGCTCCTCCCATGGCCCGCCCGGGGCGGGAAATGGCAAACAATGAAAGGGGCTAATTTATGGTCAATGTTTAATCCCAAGCGGTTGTGTTCAGTGCATATTCGCAGGTCCAGTCTTCCTCTTGGGAATAGAATGCCTTTTCGTACAGCGGATCCATCTTTACAGGAGTAAGCTGTATTTCATGGCGGCTCCTTTCCAGACAGAATTCTACTGCTTGCGTTGTTTTCTCTTGTTGCATAACCTGACTCCTTCCATAGTGCTACTCACATCTTAGAAAATATCGGAATTATTCCAGTTCATTTTCCTTAACAAACTCACGAATAAGGCTGTAAATATCTTCTTTACATTCACACCAAATCGTATTCCAATCAACATCATGTGCGGTATGCGTCCGATGCTGTATTTTTGCTGTCAGAATTAAGGAGCAAAACAGTGACTTTGCAGACATTTCCCACGGATCTCCA
>JAFYLN010000156.1 GCA_017537045.1 Oscillospiraceae bacterium
TGCACCGCACCCAAAGGCCCCCTTGTGTAAAGGGGGCTGTCAAAAATCTCTGATTTTTGACTGGGGGATTGCCGTTTTTCACAACCCCTCCGGTCAAAATCCAAGATTTTGACCACCTCCCCTTACACAGGGGAGGCTCGCGCTTCGCGCTCCATTCTGTACGATAAACATCAATTTCTTTACCTCCACTGTAGCACATCTCGCGCTCTTTCGCAAGAATCCCTTTACCCCGTGCAGGTTTTATGCTATGATAAGGTATCAAAACATTGAAATTCAGGTGATGATTATGAATATTCGACGTGCTGAAAGTCGGGATATTCCCGGCATGATCGCCCTTTTGTATCAGGTTGGAGAGGTTCACCATGTGATCCGCCCGGATATTTTCCGCTCCGGTGCGCTGAAATATGATGAAAAAGCGCTGGAAGCCCTGCTTCAGGATGAAACCAAGCCCATTTTTGTTGCTGATATAGAGGGTTTCGTGGCAGGCTACTGTTTCTGCCAGCTCCGCAGCTACGACGGCACCGGTGTCAGTACCAGCCGTAAGGAATTGTATATCGACGACCTGTGTGTGGACGAAAACCGCCGCGGTCAACACATTGGCAGTGTTCTTTATGACCACGCCGTTTCCTATGCAAAGGAAATCGGCTGCCAGTTTCTGACGCTGAATGTCTGGTGCGGCAACGACAGTGCTATGAAATTCTATGAAAAAGCCGGGCTGACAAAGCGCAATATCATGATGGAGACCAAGCTATGCTGATCAAAAATCAAATCTACGAAGCTGTTGTCACCGATTATACCACTGAGGGACAGGGTATTGCCCATGTGGAGGGCTGCGCGGTATTTATCCCCAACTCCGTTGCAGGCGAGCGGATCAAGCTGCGTATCGAGGTTGCCAAAAAGAACTGGGCCGCAGGTAAGATCGTGGAGATTCTGGAACGCTCCCCCCACCGCATCAACCGGGAATGTCCCGTTGCCAAGCTTTGCGGCGGCTGTGACTTCTGGCACATCGACTATGAAGAGGAGACCCGTCTGAAGGCCGAGCGTGTCCGCAACTGCCTGAACCGTCTGGGCGGCGAAAATCTGGAACATGTCCCCATCCTCGCCGCACCCACCTGCCATGGCTACCGTAATAAGGCACAGTACCCTGTGGCATCCAAGAAGAACCGCGCCTATGCCGGTTTTTTCAAGGCGGGCACCCATGAGGTTGTGGAAAACGGGCGCTGCCTGATCCTGCCGGAGGAAACCGACCGGGTCAAATCCGTCGTTATAGATTATGTAAATCAAAATCATATATCCGTCTATGACGAAGCTTCCCACAAGGGGCTGCTGCGGCATATTTATGTCCGCCGCGGCGCGGTGTCCAAACAGGTTCTTGTCTGCCTTGTGATCAACGGTCGCAGCATCCCGAAAGCCCACGAGCTGGTTGCCCGCCTGAAAAAAGTCCCCGGCTTTGCCACACTGGTGCTCAGCGTCAACACGAAAAAGGGCAACGCGGTGCTGGGAGATGAATTTATCACCATCCACGGCCCCGGTTACATCGAAGATACCCTCTGCGGCCTGAATTTCCGCCTCTCCCCCCGCTCCTTCTATCAGGTCAATCACCATCAGGCGCAGCGGCTCTACGAAGCTGCCATCTCTCAGGCAGAGATCACAAAGGAAGACACTGTTCTTGACCTTTACTGCGGCGTGGGTACCATCACCCTTGCCATGGCTTCCGCCGCCGGCAAGGTCATCGGCGTAGAAGTGATCCCCCAGGCGGTAGAGGATGCCAAGGACAATGCTGCGCGCAACGGCATCGAAAATGCGGAATTTTTCTGCGGCGACGCAGGTCAGGCAGCACTGGAGCTGGAACGCAAGGGCATCAAGGCCGATGTGGTCATCGTCGACCCGCCCCGCAAGGGATTGAATGCCGACACCATTGAAGCCCTCGCCCGTTTTGCGCCCCGCCGGATCGTCTACGTTTCCTGCGACCCCGCAACGCTGGGTCGTGACGTTGCACTGCTGAAGGAACGTGGCTACGTGGTAAAGAATGCCATGGCCGCAGACCTTTTCCCCAGATGCAGCCATGTGGAATCCATTGTTTGCTTGTGTAGGGAATAGGTCGGCACATGTCTGTTTTATCTAAATAAACAACACAGCCGCCTCCGTGATGGTGGCGGCTGTCTATGTGTTAAGGTGAATTATACTATCGCGCTGATGTTTTGTAGGGGAGGGTCTTGACCCTCCCACAACATAACGAATCGCAGCCTGCCGGACAGATGCTGACAGCAACCGACTAGCACTGTCATTCCGAGGAGGCCAGAAAGGCCGACGTGGGAATCTCCCGGCACGATGTTTGTTTCTGCACTGCTTATCGATGCATGGAAGCAGGAGATTGCCACGTCGCGCTTCGCGCTCCTCGCAATGACATACTAATTAGGAGGCTGAATGCACCGAAATCGGCGCGGAAACCATCGAAAACCACTGTCATTCCGAGCCAGTGCTCACACTGGCGTGGGAATCCCCCTCAAATTTGCGGAATGTCACCTAAAATCGATAGGGATTGCCACACCAGTCTGCGGACTGGTTCGCAATGACAGGGTTTCTCGACAATCTAACCGCCTCCATCTCGGAGGCGGCTGTTTTTTATCTGTTGACAAATTGGAATTTATCTTTATATCAAAGCCAATTCCTCAGTTTTCGAACCTCTTTACAGCATACGCATTACAGGTAACTTCTTTGAACCCCAGAGAACCATATAACTGTCGAGCTTTCTTGTTGCCAACCACGCAGTACAGGAAAGGCTCTCCGCTTCTATTTTCGATAATGACATTGGTCAGATATTTAACAAATTCTCTTCCGATGCCCTGTCCCTGATGGGAAGTTTTAATGGCTACTGCGTCAAGCTCCGCCCCGTCAATATGGGCATATCCAACGATTTCACCGTCCAGTTCATATACATACCGTTCATCTGCCGTATCCGCCCAAAGCTGTCTTGCTTCATCATTTGGCTTGCTCATAACAGAATTCGGAAAACAGCCTGTTCCCAAACGCATGATATGAAACGCTTCAGCAGTAAGCGTAAAGGCATCGATAAAATCTTTGTCCTGATACTTCCGTACAGGCAGAGATTTCTCTTCGAACAGATCCCCCTGATACCGCATGAGTGAAGATGCAAAGGTTTTTGCAAAACCGCACTTTTGGGCAAATCTCTCTGCAATTTTGTTATTAGCGTCATAGGCAGTCGTAATACTCAAACGAGGAGAGGACTGCATTTGCTGTTCTGCAGCGCAGGCGGCAAGATATCCGTACCCGTTATTCCGATATTTCGAAAAAATGTAAACATACAAATATCCCTCTGTGTCATCCTCTATAATCGACAAACCTACAACTTTATCACAATCACAAATCGTGTATACTTCCTCACTGTTTTCGGACACCGCTGTGTAGAATTCCGCGTCAGCATCCGCACAATCAATATGTGAAATATACTCTGACACATCATCCATTTTGCAAATTTTTATGTTGTTTACGGAATCATGCTTTTCCATAGCTACCTCCGTCAAATTCAAGTTTTGCGAACTGTTTATCTGCTCAAATTATATGGCGATGGTATAGGAAAGTCAAGCGATGCCCATATTGGGCAATTACCATTGACAAATTTACTCCAAAAATAGTAGAATATCCATAAAATATACAGTTAACCTATTTCTTCTGTACGCTTAGAAAGCAGCGCCACTCTAATTCTAAAAGGAAGGCAGATCGATCATGCTGAATATTCTCATCAAAGCCGGCTGCTATATTGCCATCATCATTCTTGGCATCGTGCTGCGGCAGGCCGGATTCTTTAAAGAATCAGATTTTTCCGTTCTTTCCAAAATCGTCATCCGCATCACATTGCCGGCTGCGCTGATCGTCAATGCAGCCACCCGGGAATTTTCGCCGCAAATGCTGACTCTTTCTCTTCTGGGCTTCGGCGGCGGTGTGCTGTATATGTTTGCCGGCTGGTTGTTCAGCCGCCGCGCAGGTAAAGAACAGCAGGCCTTTGACATTTTGAATCATGCCGGTTACAACATCGGTGTGTTCGTTATTCCCTTTACCCAGCAGTTTCTTGGCACCACCGGCGTGATGACCGCCAGTATTTTTGATGTGGGCAATGCATTCATCTGTCTTGGAGGTGCCTACGGCGTAGCCGCTGCGGTGAAAGACGGAAAGGGTTTTGATTTCAAGCGGGTCGTAAAAGCATTGGCCGTGTCCGTGCCGTTTCTGGTGCATATCGGCACCGTAGCCATGAATCTGCTGCACATCCCCTTTCCCGCGCCGCTGGTTTCCTGCGCCGGGATCATCGCCAACGCCAATGCATTTCTGGCCATGCTGATGATCGGCGCAGGCTTCAAGCTCGGTCTGGAAAAAGCCAAGCTCGGCCGTGTTTTTCGCGCCCTCGCCATTCGCTATGGTATTGCCGCAGTCCTCGGCCTGTGCTACTGGTTCCTGCTGCCCTTCGGCAAGGTGGTTCGGCTGACACTGGTAATCCTTGCCGTCAGCCCCATCGGTTCCGCCGTACCCGGATTCACAGAAGAACTGAAAAGTGACGTGGGTCTTTCCTGCTCCATCTGTTCTTTGAGTATCGTCATCAGCATCATCCTCATCGTGGCACTGCTGGTTTTGGTATTGTAAGGAGTTTTTATGGCTGTAAAAGAAAAGCTGCGGCTACATTTGTTGGACGCCCTGCGGGGCTTTCTGCTCTTGCATATGATCGCCTACCACGGAATGTGGAATCTTGTGTATCTGTTTGGCGTGCGCGCCCCGTGGTACAAAGCTGTCCCCGGTTACATATGGCAGCAATTCATCTGCTGGTCGTTCATCCTGCTGTCCGGTTTCTGCTGGTCTATGAGCCGCAGCCACCTGAAGCGGGGGCTTCTGGTTTTCTCCGGCGGTGCGGTGGTTTCTCTGGTCACCTGCCTGGTCATGCCCCAAAACCGCATTCTCTTTGGCATTCTCACCTGCATCGGCAGCTGCATGCTGCTGATGATCCCACTGGAAAAACTATGGCGTAAAATTTCCCCTCCGTGGGGCGCAGCCATGAGTTTTGCCTTTTTCCTGCTGCTGCGCAACTGCCCGAAGGGTACGCTGGGTTTTGAACGGTTTGTGGTCTGTACGCTTCCGGATTGGCTATACCAAAATCATCTGACCGCTTATCTGGGCTTCCCGCATGCTGCATTTTACTCCACCGATTACTTCTCCCTGATCCCCTGGTTTTTCCTCTTCGCCACAGGCTACTTCCTTTACCGCATTGCAACCGCCGCCGGATGGAACGAACGGCTTTTTTCAAAAGGACAGTTCCCGCTGCTGAATCTCATTGGCCGCCATTCTCTGGTGGTGTATTTGCTCCACCAGCCAGTGCTGTACGGGCTGGGTATTCTGTTCTTTGAATATCCGCAATAAACATACCCCGGATGGTTCTACCATCCGGGGCTGCTGCTTTGTTCTTCTAATTCCAGTTTGTCGTTCTGTTGAATGCAGCAAGAAAGAAGATGTCATTGCGAGGAGCGTTAGCGACGTGGCAATCTCCTGCTTCTATGCATCGATAAGCAGTGCAAAAACAAACATCGTACCGGAAGATTCCCACGTCGGCCTTCCAGGCCTCCTCGGAATGACAGTCTTTTAACAACAGCACGACAAACATCCATTTATCCCTTATATGCGGTAGAGTTTTTTGCCGTTTTCCATGGTGATGCGGTGAATCTCTTCCACAGAAAGGCCGCGGATCCCGGCCAGCTTTTCTGCCATGCGGTAAAGCTTACCCGGATCATTCCGCTTGCCGCGGAAGGGCTCCGGTGCCATATAGGGACAGTCTGTTTCCAGCACGATCCGATCCAGCGGGATGGACTTTGCTACCTCCACGGCCTTGCGGGCATTTTTGAAGGTCAGTACACCCGTAAAGCCGATATACCAGCCCAGCTCCACCAGCTGCCGTGCCATTTCCGCAGAGCCTGAATAGCAGTGGAACACGCCGCCCACCTGTGGGAACTCTTTCACGATGGTCATACCATCCTCATGGGCATCCCGCTCGTGGACGATCACCGGCAGATCCAATTCCGCAGCCAGCGCCATCTGGGCGCGGAAGGCTTTTTTCTGAATTTCACGGGGGATGTCCTCGTAGTGATAATCCAGACCAATCTCCCCGATGGCTTTCACTTTCCTGTTTAGTTTACATAATTTTCTATATTCTTCCAGCACTTCCTCATTGACTTCATCAGCTGCATCGGGATGGGAACCGACAGCAGCGTAAATATAGTCATACGCATTGGCAAGCTCCACTGCATTGCGGGAGGCTTCCAGACTACAGCCGGGGTTCATCAAAAGCCCGATCTGCTGGTTGGGCAGTTCGGAAAGCAGTACCTGACGGTCTGCAGCAAACGCCTGATCGTCCATATGGGCATGGGTATCAAAAAGCATGATCATTCTCCTCCAAAAACGGCAACATAACAGCCGTCGATCTCCTGAATTCTGTTGTCTTCGGGGGTAAAATCCGTATGGTTGGGATAGCCCCGCAAGCCCTCTCCCGTTAGCTTTGCGGCTGCCTCTTTCAGTATCCACAGCCGCAGCAGCACATCCCGGGGGTCTTTTGCCGTTTCAAAACGGCTGCGCTCCCGATCCGACAGGATTTTTTCCGCCAGACGCAGGTTGATGTTCCGGTTCTTCTCTTCCGCGTCGATACCAACCGGACGGGATGACAATACGCAAAAGGCATGGTTCCGGGTATGGGAAATAGAAAAATGCAACGGAGACTCCTTAAAATAGGGTTTTCCATTGGATGCTGTAAAAATAGCAGGGCATTCTTTTCCTGTTTCTTCCCTGTAAAGCTGCCGCAAGAGCTGGCGCCCCATGTCATGCCCGCTGCGGCCATCCAGCCGCATCCACATCATCCGCATCCCGTCACCCTCTTTCTGCCGCTATTATAACCAACATGGACGGATGTGTCAAATTTCAGTTTGTCAAAAATATCCGGGCAGCGGTTGCTGCCCGGATATGGGAAAACTGCTTATTTTGCCTTTGCTGCCTCGCGCGCTTCTCTTGTCTTGCAGAAGCGTTCCAGCACAGGAACAAAAATGATACACACGAAAATGCCGGTGAAGCCGCCATTGTACAGACAGAAAGCACCGTGCAGGCCGGGTACCAGCGTGACAAAGCAATAGTGGATCATGGCAGCCACAACGCTGTATGGCCAGCCATATTTATCGGAGATCGGGCTCAGGCCGTTGGCGTAGCACAGACCCACCAGAATGGCAGGCGCATTGATCGCCAGAGAGAAATTGCCGCCCAGCAGCGGTGCGATCCAGCCGGTAACGGTGGCTGCCACCACATAGCCCAGCATGATCTGCCAAACATTGGAGGGACGGGAACCGGAGTTGCAGGTACAGAGCATGCAGAAGATCAGGCCGAATACCACACCGTTAAAGGTAGCACCCACCGCATTGTAATATCCCAGAATGAACAGGCCGTAAAAACCTGCGTTCATCAGGAACATTGCATTACCCAGCATACCGGACACATTGTTCACATATTTCCGGCTCGTCAGCAGATTCCAGTAGTCCTTAAACAAGCAGCCCATCAGCCGCGCGATCACAATGAAGGAGCCAAACAGCACCATGCAGAAAATATTCACAGCTTTCCAGGAGGTGACTGCCATATCGCCCACCGCGCCGGGAAGCTCGATGCCCATGACCTTATAGAACACGGCGTTCAGGAGGAAGGCTGCCATACCTACAGGCAGCGCTGCGGAATACAGGTTAAAGCCCTTGTGGACATTGGGTGAATGGGGAAGCACCGCAGGAACAATGATACCCACGATCAGGCCTGCCACCACAGCCAGCACAAAGCCCAACACATTAATGCCGATTGCCTCCGCATAGGGATAGCGAACCAGTAATTCGGAAATAAATGGTGCCACACCGGTGGTAAAGAGCATGGCGTTAACGTTGGAGAAAGGCTTTTCCTTCTTGATCAAGCTGCCCACGGCCACACCGGCCATGGTAAACCACATATTGAGAATATGGATACCCCAGCTGCAGAAGCCGAGGGTCAGCAGGAAGGCCAGCGTCGCCACATTGTTGACCTTGGTCTTGGAGAAATGGTACAGGGCAGTCATAGCCAGTGCCACCAGACCCATATTCAGGAAAGTTCCCGCAAAGCCGCCAATGGAAAAAAAGTTTGTGGAAACTTTGGCAGGAGAGGCCAGAATTCTGATCAGGCCGGAGAACATATCGGCACGATCAGGCATACACACAGCTGCGATCAGAAACGCTGCTGTAGTAAACAGGAAAAATAACTTGAGAAAACTGGATTCATCGAGGTTTTTAATCTTTTTCATAGGACACCTCATCTTGTCAGAATTGCAAATTTCAGTTTGCCGCGCTGTTTCAATAATGAATGTAGGGGCGGCTATCAGCCGCCCGCTGCGGTTGTCTGTTACGAATTCGCCGAAACCCAATGCGAATTCGCAATATTTCTCTGCGCGGGCGACCAATGGTCGCCCCTACGTTATCCACGGCACACAGCGCGGCAAACAGCAATTTGTTGATAAAAAGGGCAATCCGGTTCCTTATGAATCGGATTGCCCAGACGGTCGGCCAATTACTCTTACACTCCCCTGCAGTACTCTGCGAATCCGTCAGTTATGTAAGAGCTTATTCTTTTTTAGATCTTCTCAGCAGCCTCGACCACGTGCTTCATCAGCACGGAGGTGGTAACCGCGCCGACACCACCGGGAACGGGGGTGATGGCCTCAACAATGGGCTCAACCTCATCGAAAACAGCATCGCCGGACATACCGCCCTTGCCCTTGGAGGTGATCTTCTCGGGATTCCAGTTCATGGAAACGTCGATGACAATCTGGCCTTCGCGGACGAAGTCGCGGGTCAAGCTATTCAGAACACCTGCTGCAGAAACGATGATGTCTGCGTTCTTGCAGATTTCAGCAGTGTTGACGGTACGGGTGTGGCAGACGGTAACAGTGGCATTCTTAGCCATCAGCATCATGGCTGCGGGCTTGCCGACAACCAGAGAGCGGCCGATAACGACAGCGTTCTTGCCCTTGCAGTCGATGCCGTAGTAGTCCAGAATTTCCATGCAGGCTGCGGGGGTACAGGGAGCGTAGCCCAGATCCTGACCTTCGAAAACACCGGCATTGGACATATGAGTCATGGAGTCGACGTCCTTCTTGGGAGCCAGACGGTTGCAGATCTCGTCCTGGTCAGCCTTCAGGTGCTTGGGAAGGGGACGGAACATCAGGCAGCCGTGGATGGAATCGTCGGCGTTGACCTGGTCGATAACAGCCAGGACTTCTTCCTTGGTGGAGGCCTCGGGCATGATGAAGTTCTTGATGGCGACGCCGATCTCCTCAGCGCGCTTGGTAGCGCCCTTCTCGTAGGACAGGTCGGAGGGGTTCTCACCCAGACGCAGGATTGCCAGAGTGGGGGTAACACCCTTCTCCTTCAGTGCGGCAGCGCGGGTCTGCAGGGAAGCAACCA
>JAFYLN010000157.1 GCA_017537045.1 Oscillospiraceae bacterium
CCGTAAATGTCCTGCAGGATCGTGGAGAACCGGTTCCAGATGGTACTCGTTCCGGCACCCGTGGCGAATACAGGATGGATGCTGAGCATCGCCGCAGAAGCGAAGCCCACTGCAGACCAGTAGGCATCAGTCATATACTGCCTGCCCCTGGCGAGAGTCTTCACCATGTCTATTACCTCCTTTCGTTGTATCATAGAACGACAAAAGGCGCTGTCTGTGAAGCTTTTTCAGCTCCGTAGACAGCGCCCAAGGCGAACATCCAATTCTGGACGATAATAGTATAACACATTATTATTCTTTTTTGTTCCTTTTTTCGTCCTGTCTTTTTCCACTTAAATTCCAGGATTTTTCCTGATGTTCCTTGACGAAGTCTGTCGAATCGAATTTATATCATTTTTTCCTCGACATCATTGCTCAAAATATGACAACAATTCAAGCCATAACTCAAGCTTTTCATCAGGAACTGACCAGAGCTTAACACCGATCATCGTGATGGCCCTCTTTCTCAGAGTATAGTACCTGGATTTTGAAAGACCAACCTTATCGATCACTTCATAAAAATTTTCCGGCTTCTTACCGATGTAAGTATGATAAATAATCTGATACAGCAATTCACCTTCACCAGGCTTGGTCCTCAAGAAACTGATTGCCTCATTCAATCGATCCACCAATGCTCTGGACTTGATCAAAGCATCGATTCTGCTTTCTAAGCGGCGATTATTCAGGCTAAGTTCCATGTCAAGGCGCGAAATAAGTATATCCAGATCAGCCAAAGGAACATCGAGCTCATCCTTCAGATCATTGGGGATCGATTCCATCGCCCAGACCAAATCACGGTAATGCTCAAGCATCAGCTGGGTATTGTGATAGATCCTTCTGTTGTCCGCCCTCTTCTTAGCCCTGACTTCCGGATTTTCGACTTCAGGATCAGAAAGATACCCACCTTTCTTCAGAAAATCAAGAAACCGCCTTTCTTTACTGGAAAGCTTCAATTCTTCCTCAGCATGATTCATTTTGCCCATACAGTAGTTCTCCTCAAACAGTATTCCTAAGTTTACTCAAGGGTTTTTCCCTATAATACATATTTTGCAGCTAACCTATCCTGATTTGAAAAATACGACAGGAATAGCCTTAATCATGCAAAATAGGGATGTCAGCCATAATTTCAGGTCCAGCTCGTATATATCTTCCAGTCTCATCATGAAACTGACAGCACGCCCCTAAGATCGTACCCTTGCAGTCATATATACAATTCCTACCATACTTACAGTTCCTACCGTGAGAAAAATACGCGCGCGTATTGTTGTCACTATCTGCAACGCGATTCTCGATGCGCTCCTGCTTCTGCATTGCACCAAGATCCCGAATGACTTTACCGGAATTCCATGCGATCATTCGATTAACCTTATTTCGATCCGAGTCTGCTTTAATTCCTTTACGGGATGCTTCACGGATCTTGCCGAGAAGATACAGGATCTTTCCATCAGAGGGCATAGTAACCCTATCATCCTCAAAATAAGCTAGATTGAAAATAAGACTACCAAAAGAGCCTGGCATACGGTGCAGTCCAAAAGTACACGCATTGTTCTGGAAGAATCTCCAGACCTTAGTCCGCTCCCACCCCCATCGAGATCCCAGGTAGTCCATAGATAACAGCGATCCATATCTGCCATACTGAATCACCGGACACAAAAAAGAAAATGCATTGCCGAGATCCTTGTATGTCGTATGACACCAAAGATCAAGCCATGCATCTGCTTCACTGAAAACTCTATTCATTTTAACAAGTCTGTCTGTAATATTTCTGGGTACACAGATAAAACCATAGCCTTCGGTAGCATACACGGCCCCATCATCACATTCTGCTCCACAGCACTGCATGATCCAGTCCTTGATCTGATAGGTCAGATGTTTATTTTTACGATCCAGGGAATAGTCGATGTAGCCCAGTTCCTGCAATTCATTCATGATCTGAAGTGCCTGGCTGCGTCTCTTCACGCCGAGAATACTCTTCAGGCCAACGATACCGCCTGACCACATACCGGGAACAACTTCATTCTTATGGCCACAATATAAAGCTTTCCCCTTACGAAAGGCTGCTCTGGCGGCGAGACGAGCCCAATAACCCAAGAGACCCCTGCCATCCGG
Organism: Oscillospiraceae bacterium; assembly: GCA_017537045.1. The sequence goes on from JAFYLN010000157.1 coordinate 2,149, forward strand.
CAGGCAGTTCCTGCGAAGCTTGATCCACTTAAATTTCCTAAGGCACTTCATTTGATCACCTCCTCAAAATATCATTCAATTCCTAGAATACCGTTCATCATACTTGACTCATTTTACATGTTTGTGGTAGGATTTATCTAATAATAGAGCTATATAATAGATACCTCATATTTAGGAGTGACATCAAATGAAAATTAAAAAAATAAAGGGCTGTATCACTCATAATAAAGATGAATTAAAACTAATCGGACACTGGCCTCCTTCTGCTGATCCTTCTGAAGCCGTCCCAATGTACCATGTTGAATCTCCACAGGCATTTAATCAACTTGTCGGGTATGCTAAATTTATTAATGGCTCTAATGGTACTGTCCTTTATCGTGGTCAAAGCAAGAACCATGAAAGCTTACTACCGAGTGGTGCACGAAAGAATAGTTCTCCTGTTCCAGATGAAACAATTGATGCAATAAGAGAAGACCATGATATTAGGTCCTTTTTCGGTCTCGATGTGCCAGAAATTAGAGGATGGGAGCAATACCAAAGCGTATTAATCGAATCCGTTTTACAGCATTATGGAGCAAATACATATTGCATGGACTTCGTTGATAATCATTGGTGCTCACTATGGTTTGGACTTTACAAGTTTATAGATAACCATTATGTGAAGCGCTCTGGACCTGACGAAAAACTATACATTTATTTTTACTTGGCCGACACCAATAGCGCATGTGTTCATGGAATGTATATCGGAGAAGATACCTATACTGTAGATCTAAGAAAAGCACTTCCCTCTACGTTCTCCAGACCATCTGCACAGCATGGATGGATTGTAAGAAAACATCGCCGCGAAGCGTGTAGTTATGATGACCGAGTTATTGGCGTTGTTGAAGTCAATGCTGATGATGCCGCAAAATGGCTGGGGGAAGGAGAACTGTTGTCCCAAGAGAATTTCTTTCCGGACTACTCATATGATCAAGGCTATAAAGTATTACTCTCACGGCAACAACGATCCGGAGTTACATTAAGATGGTCGAAAATTCTACCTGCTAACACAATATGTAATTACCACTATTTCAAAACATTCTTTACGACACATAATGGTCTCAATATACCACCACGAATCGAAATCAAGACAAATACAGGCAAGACGATTACAAATATTACCGGTTTGTACTCACTGTTACTTGAAAAAGGTTGGACTAAGGATACATGCGTAAATGAATCAGTATGGAATGAAGACAATCCAGTAATTGGTCAAAGCTTACCGACTGCACTGCTTGTACATAAATGTTTCGGAGGCGATATTTTGTATTTTAAGTATTCTAATCGCACACATCATTTTAACTTTATAAATGGTTGTTACATTGATTTAGCGTACGAGGAACTGAATTCTACAAGAAAGAAGGATTATCCTCCTGAAAAAACCGTAAATTTGGGTGACAATCCTAAACATTCTTATGCCACGCAATATGATAAACTAAAACAGCTTGTTGAAAACTGTGGGTTGACCACAGTGAAACTAAAGCCTCCTCATACAAAGAAATGACTGAACCGCATTCATATTCCTAATATATCCCATAATCGATTGCATTGTTTAACCGTTGCACTTCCGCCCCCTTTATCGTGTAATTAGAATAGATTACACGATGCAGGAGGTAAGGAAATGAATGTAGTCATCTATGCCCGCTTCTCCAGTCACACGCAGACAGAGCAATCCATTGAAGGTCAGCTGAAAGTCTGCTATGAATACGCTAAGGCACATCAGTACACTGTCATAGGAGAATATATCGACAGGGCCCAGAGCGGTACGACCGACAACCGTACAGATTTCCAGCGGATGATCCAGGACAGTGAGAAGCACACTTTCCAGGGGATTCTCGTTTATCAGCTGGATCGTTTCGCTCGAAACCGCTACGACAGTGCCATCAATAAAGCAAAACTTAAGAAAAATGGTGTGCGTGTCCTCTCTGCCCGAGAAAACATTACCGAGGATGCCTCCGGCATTCTGATCGAGGGTGTCCTGGAGAGCATGGCGGAATACTATTCCGTAGAGCTGTCTCAGAAGATCAACCGCGGTATGCAGATCAACGCATCAAAGTGTCTTTCCAACGGTGGCAAACCCGGTCTTGGATACAAAGTCGACAAGGATCGTCGATACTATGTTGATGAGGAAGAAGCAAAAATCGTCCGGGAGATTTTTCAGCGTTACGCCTACGGTGAGCGAGCAGCGGATATCATTAGAGATCTAAACGATCGCCGGATTACAACTTCTCTTGGCCGGGAGTTCAACAAAAACAGCTTACATCGACTCCTTCGCAATCGCCGATATATCGGCTTCTACCGTTACAAGGGAATCGAAACCCCAAACGGTATGCCCAGAATTGTAGAAGATGATTTGTTCTTTCGGGTTCAGGATATGCTTGACAGGAACAGTGCCGCACCTGGCATGGGTAAGGCAAAAGATGATTATCTTCTGACCACCAAGCTGTTCTGTGGTCACTGCGGTGAACCTATGACGGGCTACAGCGGTACTGGAAAGCTGGGTAAGTCTTATCACTACTA
>JAFYLN010000019.1 GCA_017537045.1 Oscillospiraceae bacterium
GTGCTGACCCTGGCCTGCGGCAAGTACCGTTTCAATGACCTGGATCTTGGCACCGTCGGTGGCCTGCCCCGGCTCATGGACATCGGACAGTGCAACGATGCTTACTCTGCCATTCAGATCGCTGTGGCCCTGGCTGAAGCCTTTGACTGTGGAGTCAATGATCTGCCCCTTTCCATGGTTCTGAGCTGGTACGAGCAGAAGGCCGTCTGTATTCTGCTGACCCTGCTGCATCTGGGCATCAAGAACATCCGCCTTGGCCCCACGCTTCCTGCCTTCATTTCTCCCAATGTGCTTTCTTTCCTGGTGGAGAAGTTTCATATTGCACCCATTACCACACCTGAAGAAGATTTGATGGCAATTCTGGGATAAACCTCCAATTTCCTTGTTGCTCATAAAACATAGAAATTGCATGGATCATAAAACAAAAAAGCATTCTACGTAAATCAGCGTTTCATTTTTTGATATGCAGTCTGGTAAATACTCCCATTCTATGATATGATAATAATATCCTATTTGGCCTACCCATTTCAGCAAGGATTACCAAAAAGAAAGAGATGGAGTATTATGTCAGGCAATCGTTATACCGATCAGCTTCGCAAGCTGAAGACGGCGTTTGGATTTGATTTTGTCAGCCTTGCGATCGTCCTGGAGTCCAGCCAGCAATTGCTGACATGGGTTCATGCTACAGGAAACCGAAACACCCAGTATCGCCGTATTGTCCTGGAGCCAGGCAAGGGAATTGCCGGTGAAGTTTATCACGGTGGAAATGCCCTGCTCATTCAGGATGCTAATGAAGAAATATCCGAACAGGATCGTTTCAAATACCCGATAACCATTTCGGAAGCGCTGAGGAGCATCCTGGCATTCCCGCTCTGGAAAGAAAATAAAGTTGCCGGTATCCTTCTTCTGGCTTTCCGCAGTCCCAACAAAATCACACAGGAACTGTTTGGGGACGTTTTGCGCCACATCACCCCTGTTTTTTGTGACTTCCAGGTACAGCAAGTGGAATTCGATGCAGTAGGCCGGGCAGGAGATTCTGCCTATACCCAGCCTGTCCCTGTTTATGAACTGATGAATTATCATATCATGCGGGCACACGAAGAGGAACGGTACCGCATTTCCCGGGAACTGCATGACAGCATTATGCAGCAGCTTGTAGGTGTTCAGATGCAGATTCGCACCGTGAAATATCAGCCCAGCCGGGAGAAAGCAATCGAAACACTGGAACAGATCGATGTGCAGATGGCCGAGATTCAGAACGAATTGCGCAGGATTTCCACCAGTCTGCGGCCTACGGTATTGGACGATTTGGGATTGAGCGCGGCCTATCGTGCCTACTTCGACCGTATTCAGGAAGCCTTTGGTGTGCAAATAAACTTTCGTGACTATACCACTATATCGCGATATACCCAAGAGCAGGAAACAGTGTTTTTCCGTGTCTGTCAGGAGGCAGTCAATAATGCCTGCAAATATTCCGGTTGCAATGAGATCACGGTCTCACTTGTGGCAACGGAAGGACATCTGATGCTGGAGGTTTTGGACCATGGTGTTGGTTTCGATCCGGAACATATTCAGGCTAAGGGTTCCGGTATGGGACTTTGGGGCATGGCGGATCGGGCGGAACTGATAGACGGTGAACTGACATATCAGAGCGCACCCGGAAAAGGTACGACAATTTGGCTGACTGCGCCAATCTCGGGAAAGGATAAAAAATGAGAATTCTGATTGCCGATGACCATGAGGTCGTATGCAGAGGCTTTGAAATGCTGCTGAACTATCAGAACGATATGGAAGTGGTGGGCATCGCCCATAACGGTCAGCAGGCGTATGATCTGGTAGGAAAAATTCGTCCTGATATCGTACTGATGGATATCTCCATGCCGCCCGGAGAGAGTGGAATCGTGACCGCCGGACGCATCTGCTCGGATTATCCAGAGACAAAAGTCATTATGCTTACCATGTATGACGACCGTGAGTATCTGCTTTATACGATTCAGAATGGTATCTCCGGCTATCTGCTGAAAAATGCCTCGGAGAAAGATCTGATGGAAGCCCTTCGTACCGTATATGCAGGGGGCGTCTTCATCTGCAAAGAGATGGTCCCTTATCTGATACAAGGTTATGTGGGCCGTCACCGGGAGGATGGCGACGGATTCCTTCAGTTGGCAGAACGGGAAGTAGAAGTACTTACCCTCATAGCAAAAGGTTATGGCAACAAGGAGATTGCAGAAAAGCTGTTCCTGTCAGTAAAAACCGTAGAAAGTTACAAGGCCAGGATAAAGACAAAATTGAATCTGTATACCCAGCCGGAGCTTGTGGAGTATGCCATCAAAAAGAAGCTGTTACAATTTTAAGACAAAATCACAGGGGATTCCCTCTCTTAGCAAAGAGGGAATCCCCTGTCGTTTTTTCTTTTTCGTATTGTTATAATGATGATGTAACACAACAGCCCCCTGTAATGCGGTCAATCGGTGTGCCGCGTTCCAGGGATTTGTCCTGACGCAGAGCTTCCAATGCTTCGGGTGTGTTGATATTGGAAAGCAGCATATCCGAAAACACAGAAGTCTCAAGTGAGAAGATTAGGCTGGGAACTGCCTTCATAATATCGGTTATTTTGTAATTTCCCCGGGCAATCATAGATTCAATCGCAGGGAGACATTGCTTAGAATAGATTCCGCACAAAGGATGTATTCTCCCGGCACGATCCTGGCAGATTACCGCATCAAATCCTTCACCTGCCTGAAGCATTGCTTTAGCAAGTTTCCCTGAGAACAACGGCATATCGCAGGCAACCACAAGTAGCGCATCACTCCTGCATAAGGACAACGAACAACGTAAACCCTCCATAGGTCCTCGGTCTGTCACCTGATCAAACACCGGCAAAAACGGCGAATCCCCAAGCCAGGAAGCATCCTGAAGCGAAATCAGTTTTTCGTCAAAATCGGACAAAGCATTTTCCAGTCGTGACAAAAAAGTTTGCTGCTGCAGTTGCAGCAATGCTTTATTCGCCCCTCCCATCCGTCGACCCTTTCCGCCAGCGAGAATCAAAACACCATAGGTTCGTTTCAATCAATCACCTTCTCTATTGTCATAAAAGCGGTTACCATGCAAAGATATTTATGGAGTGTTGCTATGAAAATCAGAAAAATTTTACTTTTCCTCTTGGTTTGCTTTTTACTGTCTGCATGCGGCAGCCCAAAATCATCAAACGCTGTGGAGGCGTCTGATACCGCGGTTACATTTACCGACGACCTCGGCCGGGCGGTTACTGTCAGCAATCCCAAACGGGTTGCTGCCTTACTGGGTAGTTTTGCGGAAGTCTGGCAGTTGGCAGGAGGGCAGGTTATTGCGACTGCCGATGATGCTTGGGACGATTTTTGTCTGGAACTACCGGAGGATGCTGTAAACCTGGGCGGCACCAAACACCTGAGTCTGGAACTGCTTCTCTCTGCCCAGCCGGATTTCATTCTGGCCAGTACCAACACCCGTCAGAATTTGGAATTCCGGGAGACTCTGGAGGCAACTTCTATTCCTGTTGCCTACTTTGATGTGTTCAATTTTGAGGACTATCTTCGTCTATTGGACATCTGCACAGACATTACCGGCCACAAAGACCGTTACGAAATCTACGGCACCGCAGTGGAAAAGGAAATCCAGAGCGTTGTGGAACAGAGCAAGCTGCGGCTGCAGAATCAGCAAGCGCCTAGAGTACTGTTCCTCCGGGCTTCTGCCTCCGCCGTTCATGTGAAGAACAGCGAAGGTGTCATCTTGGGTGACATGCTGAAAAATCTGGGCTGTATCAATATTGCTGATTCGGATGCGACCCTATTGGAGAATTTAAGCATTGAGCGGATTCTGGAAGCAGACCCGGACTTCATCTTTGTAGTGCAGCAGGGCGACAATGCAGCCGGTACACGAGAGTATGTGCGGCAATTTCTCCAGGAACACCCTGCCTGGGCCCAACTAACAGCGGTAAAGCAGGATAATGTACATTTTATGGAAAAACAGCTATTCGGTCTGAAACCGAATCATCGTTGGGGACAGGCGTATTCCGTCGTAGAGGAGATCCTGGCCAATGGATAAGAAAAAAACGAGGCTGTTCAAAGCAGCATCTGCCTTTTGCCTGCTAGCGACGACTTGTAGCCTGCTGTTGGGTGCGGTGCCCTTGTCTCTCCGGCAACTGCTGCTGACGGTACTTGAGGAACCCGGTAATACCGCGGGCTATATTTTTTGGTATGCCCGACTGCCAAGAACCGCAGCATGTCTGCTGTCCGGCGCTGCCCTGGCGGTGTCCGGTGCTGTGATTCAGGCGGTATTGAGCAACAAACTGGCCTCTCCCAGTATTATCGGTGTCAATGCCGGTGCCGGTCTGGCAGTGACAGTTTGCTGCGCCCTGGGATTACTGTCTGGCTGGACCATCGCTTTGTCTGCTTTCGGGGGAGCTATGGTTTCCGTGCTGTTGGTGGTATTCACCGCACAGAAAACCGGTGCATCCCGTACCACCGTGATTTTAGGCGGTGTGGCGGTAAACAGCTTCCTCAACGCACTGTCAGAAGCGCTTACTGTCCTGATACCGGATGCAGGTGTTCTCAGCGGTGATTTCCGCGTGGGCGGTTTTTCCTCTGTGATACCTGCCCGTCTGATGCCTGCGGGCATTTTGATCGCCTGCTCTCTGATTCTGGTACTGTCTGTACACAATGATCTGGATGTACTGTCGCTGGGCGAAGAGACTGCCCAGAGTTTGGGTATGTCCGTCAGAAAAATGCGAACGCTGTTCTTGGTGTTGGCTGCCATGCTGGCAGGTGCTTCTGTAAGCTTTTCCGGACTGCTGGGCTTTGTAGGCCTGATTGTGCCCCATGCCGTCCGCAGGATGGCCGGTACGGAAAGCCGTTATCTGCTGCCTCTGTGTGCTTTGTGCGGTGCAGGATTCGTTACTGCCTGCGACCTGGTTTCCCGGCTGGTGTTTATTCCTTATGAACTGCCAGTAGGTATTCTTATGTCCGTGCTGGGCGGCCCCTTCTTCCTGCTGCTGCTTTCCAGGCGGAAAGGAGGCAGGAACTATGCTTGAAATCCAAAATCTTACCGCGCGGTATCCAGATAGTTTTGCGTTGGAGAATATTTCCCTCTCCATTCCCCAGGGAGCTGTTACTGTCATTGTTGGTCCCAACGGCTGTGGAAAGACCACCTTTCTGAAAGCTCTGGCGGGTATCCTGCCAGCTTCTGGTTCTGCGTTGCTGGAGGGACAGGAACTGCTGTCCCTTGACCGTCGGGAACTGGCCAAAAAAGTGGCCTTTGTTCCTCAAAACCGGCAGATACCGGAAATAACCGTGGGAAATTTGGTGCTGCATGGCCGGTTCCCCTACCTTTCCTATCCCCGGCGTTATCGGCCTGAGGATCATCGGATTGCCTGGGAGTCTATGGCACGGATGGGGATCGAACATCTGTCAGACAGGAATCTGGTCACACTCTCCGGTGGCCAGCGGCAAAAGGCATATATCGCCATGGCTCTGGCGCAAAATACACCGGTTATTCTCATGGACGAACCCAATAACTTCCTGGATATTGCACATCAGTTGCAGCTGATGGATCATGCCCGGGCTCTGGCAACGGAGAGCAAGACCGTTGTGCTGGTACTGCATGATCTTTCAATGGCCATGGACTGTGGAGATTCCCTGGTGGTTCTGTGGAATGGAAAGTGCCTCTTCCAGGGCAGTCCGGAGGAAGCATTCTTCTCCGGAAACCTTGACTGTGCATTCGGTGTAAAGGTTTGTCGTGTGGAAACCCCACAGGGCTGGAAGTATTACTTTTCAGCCAAAAACAGTAGATCCTCAATCGTTTGAATGAAATCACCATTTGGGTGAGGCTTATATGCAGCTGGAATCCATATTCCACAATCACGAAATACCGGTCCGGTTTTTATTGCGGACGGCACAAACGTTATCAGATAGAAAGAAGGATGGGTAATGGCTTATTTTCCTCTGTGTATCAATCTGGATGGTGCCAATGTCATTTTGCTAGGCGATGGGCAGGAAGCACAGACAAAACGGGATATCCTGCTGTCTTTTGGTGCCAACATCCGGGTGTTTTCCGAGAAAGAGGATTCTCGATGGGAAGAGGATCCTGCGGTGGAGCTTGTACACCGTAGTTTTCAGCAGTCGGATCTGGAACCCCGGCCTGCCCTTGTGGTGGTTGCCGAGGTGCCCTGGGCAGAAAAAGAGCGGGTCAGTCAACTGTGCCGAAACAGAGGGGTGCCGGTGAATGTTGTTGATGTTCCTGATCTTTGTAGCTTTTATTTCCCGTCCTTGGTAACCAAAGGCTGTCTGACTGTGGCAGTGTCCACTGCCGGAAAAAGCCCCGGCGGTGCCGCCTGGCTGCGTCGGCATCTGGAAAACCATATTCCGGAGCAGACAGGAGAGATTCTGGAATGGTCTTACTCCCTGCGGCAATGGCTGTGTACCGAATATCCGGAAGCAGACCGCAGAGCCATTCTGCGGAGTGCCCTTTCCCAGGCGCTTACAGAGAACCGACTTCTGACTGAAGAAGAAATACAGACAATCTTGCAAAGGCACAAAGACGATGGATGAGAAGGTCCTGGTTTCAGAGGAAACCAGGACCTTTTTTGTGGGTTATTCCACAATTATTTGCACCACGTTGGATACACTGCGTTTGCTGTTCTGATCTCCGAACACCACAAGGCGAAGATAGGGCTGTTCAAGCAACAAATACGCTTTTCCTGATTCTGCCACTTCTTCTGCCGTAAGATCTGCAGTATAGGAATCATCGGAAACCACCGTCACTTTGGAATAGGAAGCAATTTTCGTGCTTGCCAGCAAATCTTTGACCAAAATACCCCTGCCTTCCACAGAGATAGTTTCTCCCTTTCCGTTCACTCGGACGCCAGACACCGGCTCATAAGCCAGGTCAGCCAGCTTGACGGTTTGTGCATGTCCGTCGACGGTTACCTGAACGGTTCCCTCAATGACCTCTTCCCGGGTAGACAGGTGGAAGTATGCGGCGATGCCGGTAAGCACCACCAGTACAAGAATCAATGCCAATGCTTTTTTAGATGTTTTCACAGGTTTTACTCCTCACTTTGTTTTGATATTGACCATACACACTGCCGAGACGGGCAGCAATGGTGGAACCCAGGAACCCGTAGAGAGAGCCGCAGGTTGCCGACACACATAAATACAGCCACAATACTGCTCCCTGCAAATGAAATACGATGAGATTCGCCGTCAGAGAAGCCGTGACAGCTGCCAGGCCGTTGGCCAGCACCATCCGGTCCGTACGGGAAATCAAGGGAGATCTGCACAAGTAGTAAACCAGATCAATGGCCAGGCCGGGCATGATATAGCCTATGGGGGAGAACAGACCCATGCTGCCGACCCGGCCCATGATCAGTGCCAGAAGGCCCTGCACCGTTCCCATCATGACACCGCAGCGGGGTGTCTGGATCAGTTCCGCTGCGATAATCAGAAACATGATGGAAAAGCCTGTGCTTATGCCGCCGGGGATGTGCAGAGATTCGGTAATCACATTTGCAAGGGGGTTGATCAGTTTTTTCGTGAGCAAACCCATGAGACAGCATAAAGCCATCACATTTAAGGTAAAGAGACGTTGTTTTTTCATATTCGAACTCCTTCTCA
>JAFYLN010000158.1 GCA_017537045.1 Oscillospiraceae bacterium
CAAGAAGCTGCACTACGGCATCTGCGGCGAGCACGGCGGCGACCCCAACTCCGTCGAGTTCTGCCATCGTGTCGGCCTGGACTACGTTTCCTGCTCCCCCTTCCGCGTGCCTATTGCAAGACTTTCCGCTGCACAGGCTGCTATCAAAGGCTAATCCTCAACAAACAACCTCCTATGGCTTACGAGCCATAGGAGGTTTCTTTGTTAGAGCGGCAAATCGGAACGCATTATTTAGCCTTGATGGATCGTTCGATTCTCTTATACACCGTCAGGCGCATGGTGATGAAGCACGCAAGGCCACCGACCACATTGGAGACCGGCTCTGCCAGAAAGACACCCAGAACGCCAAATCCCATGCGGGGCAGCAAAACCGTCAGCGGAACAACAATGACCGCTTTGCGCAGAAGTGAGAAGAAAATGGCGTGCTTCGCGTCGCCCAATGCCTGAAAGGTTGTTTGCCCCGCAAACTGGAATGACATGAATACAAAACCGAAGAAATAGAGCTTCATGGCTTTGATGCCCGGCTCAATCAGGGAGATATCGTCCGAGAATATTCCGAACCAGAACCGTGGAAACAGCACAATCAGGATCCATGCAGCCATGGTATAGGCTGTGCCAATGAAGGTATTGAAGCGGATGCCGGAGCGAACCCGCGCATACTGTTTTGCGCCATAATTATAGCTGATCACCGGCTGGGCACCGCTGGTGATGCCCATAACCGGCAGGGAGAAGATTTCCCGCACGGAGTTTGTGACCGTCATGATGCCCACATACAGGTCTCCGCCAAAGGCCTGCAAGGTCGTGTTGCACGTCACCTGAACCAGACAGGTCGTTCCCTGCATAATAAAACTGGCAGTCCCCAGCTTGCAAATGGCTTTTGTAATATCTTTTTGGATGACGATATTGCTGCGGCGCAGCGGAACCAGAATTTTCCTGCCCATCAAAAAGCACATCACCCAGACCGCGGAAGCAGCCTGACCGATAATGGTTGCCAACGCAGCACCGGCAACACCCATATTCAGCACAAAAATAAAGACCGGATCCAAAATAATGTTGCAGACCGCACCAATCACAACGGAACACATGCCGATTTTGGGAAAACCCTGGGCATTGATATAACCGTTCATGCCGGTACTGATCATGGAAAATACTGTACCGGTCAGATAGATGTCCAGATACTCTTTTGCATAGACAAAGGATGCTTCGCTGGCACCGAACGCAAACAGAACAGGTTTCATAAAGAAGAAGCCCGCTGCGGTCAGGAGCACAGAGCTGATAAGCAGCAGTGCAAAGGAATTTCCTAAAATTCTGCCTGCCTTTTCGTCGTTTCCCGCGCCCCGCTCGATCGAAAACAGAGGAACGCCGCCTATGCCAAACAGTGCTGTGACCGCCATGATCAGCGTCACAACAGGGAATGTCAAACCGATGCCGGTCAGAACCATACTGTCTCCGTCACCCATATGGCCCAGATAAATACGGTCAACCACATTGTATAGCAGGTGCACCAGCTGGGCAATGGTCAATGGGATTGCCTGTGCCACGATACACTTCCATACCGGGCCGTTCAAAAAATCCGTCTTTGCAGCTTTTTGTGTCATTGCCATAGGCTTTTCCCTCCCCGGTCGAAACACCCTTTTATGGCATTCATTATACCACGCACAGATCTGGATTACAACGCCACTGATAGGAACTTTTCTCCGTTCTTTCCGTCTGCTCCTCCATAAATCGTTCGCCCCGGTTCCGCGGAACCGGGGCTCTTTTTGGCTTTATGCGTTTAAAAATTCATAGACGCGCCGGTTGAAGTCCGCAGCTTCCTCATATGCCGCGTGACCAAGATGCCCGTACATATAGATATCGCAGCCCAGCTTCTGCGCAAGCTCAACGGACGCTGCACCGCCGGTGATTTGATCCTCCATGCCGCCGAGCACCAGCACCGGACATTGGATTTTGTCCAGTTCCTGATAAGTATTGCAGGTAAGGCAGGCTCTTGCCAGTGTGAGAAAACGCGGCACGTCCTTCGGCTTTTGCAGCAGCACCAGCAAAGGCATCAACGGCCGGTAGCGCTTTATATACGCACCGGAATACATTTTCACCACCATATCTTCCACAAGGCCTTTGAAATCCCCGCGCTCCGCCATCCCGATCCAGCCGCCGATGACCTGCCGCACCGTGTCATTATTTCTGGAAAGGGTCACGGCAAGCACCATTTTTCTTACCAGCTCCGGCCGGTCAATGGCAAGATACTGGGCGATCATGCCGCCCTGCGACACGCCAAAAATATCCGCATTGGTGATTCCAAGCGCATCCATAGCTTCAGCAATGTCCTGCGCAAGCTCCCTTACGGTAATAGATTCTCCAATGTCCTCTCTGCGGTCAAACAAATAGACCCTGTAATCCTTTGCAAAGATCCGGTACATGAATGCAAGGGAAGCTCCCGCACCTTTGATGCTCCGCGTGTTGAGTCCCTGGATCATAACCAGAGGCTTCGTACCTGTTCCGAAGGTAATGTAATTCATCCGCAGGTTCTGCGTTTGCAAGAAACGCTCTTTTGCCCGGTACACCCCAGCACCTCCCGCTCTGCTTTTATTCTTCCCGCAGCATGATCTGCAGGATCTCAAGGTCTGTCGCGTGCATACCCTCGCGACCCATACGGCCTACGCTTTCAATGGTGTCCTCCACGCTTTCCATCACAAGACCCTCGCCGGGCTGGAACACATTGCCGTAGCGGCTCAGTTCGTAGGCCGTAATGGCGCAGTCCACCGCCGTGGCAATTTTTGCGGCACAGGAGGATTTCGCGCCGTCACAGACCATACCGCCAACGGTGCCGATGGTATTGGTCACCGTGTCAGCCACCTGCCGGTACAGCTCCTGCGGCGGCAGCTTTTCGCCCAGCAGGAATGCAATGGCCGCACCAGCTCCGCAGGCCGCGCTGACCGCGCCGCAATAAGCGGAGAGGCTTCCGATGTACTGCTTCTGGTGAATGGCGATCAGGTTGCTGACCACCAGCGCCCGCAGCATCCGTTCCCGGGAAATGCCGTAGGCATCGGCATAGATCTTGACGGGCAGGGAAACAGTCAGACCCTGATTACCGCTGCCGGAGTTAATGACCACAGGCATGGCACAGCCGTTCATACGCGCATCGCTGCCGGCTGCCGCATAGGCCTTGGCGGCGGCACGGGCGGTATCTGGATTCAGGGACTTCACACCCCGCAGCAGGGTTCTTCCCACCTGCGCACCGTAACGGTGCTCCATACCCTCCCGGGCAATGCCCAGATTATAACGAAGCTGATGCTCCACCAGCGCCAGCGTTTCTTCATCCGGCCCGGCTGCAAAATCCAGAATGTCCGCAATGTTCAGCAGCGCCTTGTCCGGATCGTCCTTTATCACGATCTCCGTGCAGGAGCGCTCCTGTTCATAAAGGATCCGGCCATTTTTCTCAATGCGGGTGATGTTTTTGTGGTAATTTCGGATCTCCACCACCGCTTCTTCCGTTCCTGCGGTCAGGCGGATCAGGATGTACAGGTTTTCAACGCCCTGTTCCAGCGCGCAGGTGCAGAAGTCCTGCGCCAGCAGCTCCTTGGCGCGGGCAATATGCGCTTGCGTGACGGATTGCAGCACTTCCAGATCCCGGCCTGCATCGCCGCCGAGAACACCCAGCGTTGCCGCCACATCAATACCCTTCATGCCGCCGGAATTGGGCACCGTGACACCCATGACATTTTTCACAATATTACCACTGCAGCGCACATGGCAGGCTTCGGGAAGCTTTCCCAGAATCTCCCGGCATTTTGCCGCTGCGTAGGCAATGGCGATCGGCTCCGTGCAGCCCATGGCCGCCACCAGTTCTTTTTTCAAAATACGGCCATACGCCGCCTTCAAGGTGCTGTTCATGAAAAATCCCCATTTCCTGGACAATTTTTCTTATTATATCGAAAAATGAAGAAAAATACAACCCCGCTGTTCCCAGCGGGGCAGTTTTTAAGGTTTTTCCTCTGTCAGTTCTTGCAGCACTGCATCCAGCTTGGCGTTGGCAATATCGAAGCCTGCCACCGCATCCATGATCTCACGGTAAGCCCGCAGCTTTCCGGCTTCCTTCAGTTGGCCGGCAAGGCCTGTCAGCTCCTGCGCGTGGGCATCGTTGTGGCCAACCATATATTTCATCAGCGCCAGCAGCTCTTCCATGGGTGTTCCGCCGCCGTGACTGTGGTCATGGTCATGGGAATGCACATGCATATGGCGGCCGCCGTGGCTGTGGGCGGTTCCCTCCCGGCGGATGCCGGACACCTGATACATCTGATCGTCAGAAATCACCACATCCACATCGAACCAGCCCGAGAACACCTCCGCCAGTTCCTGCTCATGAAGCAGATCGATGGACACATTGGCAGCGCGGCCTGCATGATGGTCGCACAGCGCCGCGCGGCTCATGCCGTGGGCAACGCTGAGCCGCCCACCGGGTTTCAGAAGACCCGCCAGCACCTCGACCAGATGCACCGGATCAGGGAAATGGGGGAAGGCATTGTAAACCATGATGCAGTCGAACTGCCGGTCGAAAGCAGTGCTTTCCACATCGCCGCAGATCACATTTACCTGCGGGTATTTGGCTGCGGCGATTTTTGCCATTTCGGGAGAAATGTCGATGGCGGTGATGGAGGCCACCTCCCGTACCAGATAATCAGGGAACAGCACGCCGGTTCCGCAGGCCACGTCCAGCACGTGGACACCCTCGCGGATGCCGCCGTTATCTAAAATTCTGGTGATGATATCCTCGTTGCGGATCATATCGGAATCCCACCATGGGGCACAGCGGTCAAAAAACGCTGCAATATCTGTCTTTTTCATAAAAAGTCCTTAGGTTTTGGATTTTGTATCGCGCACCGGAACCAGGGCAGGCCGTGCACGCGGCAAAGGAAGCTTCTCTATTCTTATTCCATAGCCTGCGCCAGATCGGCAATCAGATCGGCTGCATTTTCCAGACCCACGGACATGCGCAGGAAGGAATCGGTGATACCCAGCTTTTCCCGCTCTTCTCTGGAAACATCGGCATGGGTCTGGGTGGCAGGCAGGGTGATCAGGCTTTCGGGGCCGCCAAGGCTTTCGGCAAAGGTAATGAGCTTCACCTTTGCCAGCACCTGCAGGGCAGTTTCCGCGCTGTCCAGCGTAAAGCTCAGCATAGCGCCGCTGCCCCGGGACTGCTTTTTATTCACTGCATAACCGGGATGCTCCGGAAGGCCTACATAATACACCTGCCTGACCTTCGGCTGTGTTTTCAGCCAGGCAGCAATGGCCAGGGCATTTTCCTGCGCCCGCTCCATCCGCACAGCCAGGGTCTTGATGCCCCGCAGCAGCAGCCAGCTGTCAAAGGGGGACAGCGTGGCGCCCATGGTGTAGGCGATTTTGTGAAGCCGCCCGCCCAGCGCAGCATCCTTCAGGCAGGCAAAGCCCGCAAGGGTATCGTTATGGCCGCCTAAGTATTTGGTGCCGGAGTGGATGACGATATCCGCGCCCAACGCAATGGGATTTTGCAGGTAGGGGGACAGGAAGGTGTTGTCCACAATCAGCTTTGCGCCCACGGAAGCGGCAAGCTCTGCGCACAAAGCAATATCCGTGACATTCATCATAGGATTACTGGGTGTTTCAATATAGACCGCCTTTGTACCGGCGGTAACGGCTGCGCGCAGGGCAGCTTCATCGGTGGTGTCCACCAGCACGGGAACGAGCCCTTTTTTCTTCTCGATCAGATCAAACAGCAGGACGGTGCCGCCGTAGAGGTCGGCAGAGCAGACGATGCGGTCACCGGGGGCAAACAGCTCAAAAACCGCAGAGATCGCCGCCATACCGGAGGAAAATCCCACCGTATCGGCTGCGCCCTCCAGACTGGATACCACTTCTTCCGCCTGCAATCTGGTGGGGTTGGTCAGGCGGGTGTAGTAAAACCGCTCGGGACTGTGACCCAGATCCGGATGTCCAAATGCGGCTGTCTGATAAATCGGCATGCTCAGGCTCTGGTAATTGTCCTTAAATTTATGATCTTCCCCATGGACGCAGCGGGTCTCGATAGAAACTGCCATAACGATTCCTCCCCGGATTTGTTTTCTTCATGATACCGCATTTGTGCTTACCCTGTCAAGGCGCAGAAAATTTTGAATTTTCTTATTTTCCTTCTTTTTATTTTTTGGAAAAGATGTTAAAATGAACCTATCCACAGATACAAAGAATGGGGGATCTGCTATGAATTGCCATTACTGCGGTACCGAACTGCATGACAACGAGATTTTCTGCCGCCACTGCGGCACCCGCCAGCAGTGCGAACCGGAAACTGCCGAAATGAACATACCCGAACTGGACGAGTCCATTCTCCCGCCGGTGATCGAGGCAGCTCCCGCACCCCGCACCGCAACGGTCTACAAAGAAAAAACCTTTGACTGGCAGCCCTACGGCGCACCTGCCAAGGAAGAGCCGCTGGTGAATCTTCATTTTCAACCATCCAAGCTCCAGCTTCCCGTTAAAAGAAGCCTTGTGAAAATGTTTTTCCTCGGCATTCTGACGGTGGGTATCTATCCAATGGTGATCTGGAGCCGTCTGGTCAGCGAGGTCAACATCGTTGCCAGCCGTCACGACGGCCAGCGCTCCATGCCGTTCTTCGGTATGCTGCTGCTCTCCCCGCTGACGCTGGGCATCCACAGTCTTGTCTGGATGAACAAGCTGTGCCGGCGTATCGGCAGCGAATTGCAGCGCCGCAGTGTGCCCTGCCTGTTCGGTGCCAAGGATTTCTGGCTCTGGGCATTTCTTATGGGCATTCTCAGCAGCATCTGCACAGGCGTATGCTCTGCCCTGATCACCCTGGGCAGCCGCGCCTATGCGGCTATCTGGATCCTGGCCGCCGTCAGCCTGGCCACCCTCACCGGCCCGCTGGTCTTCACTGCCAAGCTGATGAACGCCATGAATCACCTGAACGAAGATTTCAATATCAACGGTTGATTTTGAAAGAAAGGATGTTTTACCATGACAAATTTATCCTCCGCAGCGCTGGCTGTTGTCAAGCGCATGCAGCAAAATGAATTGACAGAAAGCGTCATTTACGAAAAGATTGCCGCCTTTGCCAAGGGCGGGGAAAATAAAGAAACCCTCCTGCGTCTGGCACGGGAGGAAAAAGCCCACTATGAGATCTGGAAAAAGTACACCGGTATCGAAATGGAGCCGGAAAAGGGCAAGATCTTCAAATACACCCTGATGGCCCGCCTTCTCGGCTTCACCTTCGCGGTCAAGCTTATGGAGCGGGGCGAGGAAAATGCCCAGAGTGAATATGCGCTGCTGGCAGAGGAGATTGCCGAAAGCACCGCCATCCGCCAGCAGGAGGAAGAGCATGAGCAGGCACTTCTGGGTATGCTGGACGAAGAACGGCTGCAATATGTGGGCAGTATGGTGCTGGGCTTAAACGATGCTCTGGTAGAACTGACCGGTTCTCTGGCAGGCTTCGCCTTTGCCCTGCAGAATACCCGGCTGATCGCCCTGTCCGGCCTGATCGTGGGTATTTCCGCCACGTTCTCCATGGCTTCCTCGGAATTTCTTGCCGCCCGCAGCGAAGGCCGCACCGATGCGCTGAAATCCTGCTCTTACACAGGCACAGCCTATCTTCTGACTGTTGTTGCGCTGATCGCACCGTATCTGCTGTTCCCTGTGGATCAGTTTATTCCCGCCCTTGTTTGCATGCTGGCCGTTGTGGTTTTGATCATCGCAGGCTTTACTTACTACACCTCTGTGGCGCAGGATCAGCCCTTCAAGCGCCGCTTCACAGAAATGGCGCTGATCAGCATTACCGTTGCCGTGCTGTCCTTCGTGGTAGGCATTCTGGCAAAGAAATTTCTCGGCGTGGATCTTTAATACGTTCAGTGACCCCGGCACGGAGCATCCGCGCCGGGGTTCTGCTTTTTCCGCAGTGATGCAGCTTTCAGTTTGATGTGCGCATTTCGTGTGCTTTCGCTGAAGAGCACCACATATTGGGTTATTTCATCAGAAAAACATCCCACATCTTGTGTTTCGACAAGTTTTGTAAGGCAACAGTGCTATGATGTGGGCAAGGCACCGGAAACAAGACGGATCACGACAACCGTCGCATCGTCATCTGCAGTATTCGTGCCGCACTCCAAAATGTCCGCCGCCAGCTCCTCAGGCGGCCGCTGGGTATGCCGTGGAATCTCCCGCCGGACAACCTCTCCGTCCACGCCGTCACTGAGCAAAACCAGCACCTCTCCCCGACGCAGGGACAGCCGCTCCACCATTTCCCGGCCTTCCGTTACCGACAGGCCCGGAGGCGGGCCGGCTGTCCCGATTTTATCACAAAGGCCGTCACTGAGAAGCAGTGAAGGTGCCGCGCCCCATTTGTACAAGGTGACCCTGCCTGTATCCAGCCGAATCTCTGCAAGATCGATCGTCACCGCTGCCGCGCGGGCGCGCAGAGCCAGCAAACTGTTCAGACTGCGCAAGGCATGCTCCGCGGGAAAGCCCGCGCTCAGCATCTGCCGCAGCAGGGAGGAAGCAGTCTGCCCCTCCTGCGCGGCACCGATCCCCGTTCCCATGCCATCGCACAGCAAAACATAATACCGGCACTGCGTTCCCGCAAACCAGAGGCACCGGTCTCCGTTATCCATCTCCCGTGAATAGGCCTGCATGGCGACCTCTGCTTGAAATTTCTGGTGCTGCCGCTGAAAACGCCGCGGAAGCTGATCGGAAAGCTCCTGCATAAAAAGGGATAAAAACTGATACTGCTGCACCAGCGCCGCCCGGTATTCCGCCTGTCTGTCCCGATCCGCCTTGATGGCTCGCAGTTGTTCCTGTCCCCGCCGCAGCTCCAGAATCAGCCGCGCCGGTTTTTTGCAGGATAATGGCAAAGATGCCGTGTCCATCATGGGTCGGTGCAGTAACTGGCGGGGCAGGATTGTCAGCCGCTCCCGGCAGGTTTTCCGGCAGGGACAGCCGCCGCAGGCGCGTTCCTGCGCACGCAGCAGTACCGCCTCCTCGTCTACCGGCACACCCGGTGATTCAATCAGAAGCTGCTGCGTCTGCGCCAGAACACCCGCCATCATTTCCAGGCGCACCTGCGCCGAGCCTGTTTCGCCCCGCCGGTGGCTCAGCTCCGGTCTGGGTGGTAAAAACACCGCCGCTGTGCCGCCCAGCGCCAATCCCAGAGCCGGAAGCAGATCCGTAAATCCCCCTAATTTCATGACTGTTAAGTACGCTGCCGCAGGTGCGGCGCAGGGGAGCCATCTTCTTCCGTAGGGAATCATGCGGCAAAGGTAGGCAAGGCACAGCGCACCGGTCATGGGCGTTGCCGTAATTCTTGAAAGATCCAGTGCCAGTCCCGCCAGTGCCGCCGCAGGAAGCGCGCCGCCGGCAGCCAGAAGTCCTGCGGCAATATAGCCAAGGCTGAAACCCGGAAACGGTGCGATCTGCGCCAGCGCCAGCACGGCAATGCCCTCCGCCAGCCAGTCTGCCACCGGATCACGGTGGTCCCGCACCAGATAAAAAAGCCGGGCGGAGACCGCGCCGAGAAATATGCGCAGCAGATACACGGAAACCTGTGTTGTATCGCTGCGAAAGAGCTGAAAAAACAAGCCGGAGGCTGACACGATCAAGGCCGCAATGGCGCTCATCAGGTACACCGATTCGTGAATGATCTGCCGTCTGCCCAGTATCAGCGCCACGGGCAATGCCAGCGCGATCCATAAAACGCCCTGGTATCCCGCCGCCCCCCAGAACAGCAGGTATCCCACTGCGGCACCCAGAGCCAGTACCGCTGCCCGCCAGCCTGTGAAGGCGCACAGCAAACCCAGTGCCAGCGGCTGGCAGTGCTGGGCAAGGCTTGCCGCCGATACCGCCATCCCTCCGAAAAAATGCGCCGACACACCCGCGATGATCCGCACCCGCGGATCCACCGCCAGTTTTTTTGCCGCAGTCTGCCAACGCCGTGCATAGGATTCGATCGTTACCATCATTTGTACCACTGCCTTTCAAAGTTGGTAGACAAATCCTATCACGGCGTTAAAAATTTTTCTGTCGGAAGCAGTGTGGTGAGAAACTTTCTTGCATCTGTCTTTCGCAGGATGTATAATGGTCTCAGAACAGGAAAAAGAAAGACGGAGGATTTTGGTATGGGACGGGAGTTTGAATTGAAATTTGCGGCAACCGCATTGGATCACGAGGTGCTGCGTAGCCGTTTTCAAAACCTGTCTCCCATTGCAATGGAGACTACCTATTACGATACACCCGATGGCGATATCCGCCGCCTGCGCTGGACGCTGCGCCGCCGCATGGAAAACGGTATTTCCGTCTGCGCCCTGAAGACCCCCGGCGAGGGCTTTGGGCACGGTGAGTGGGAAGTGTGCTGTGAGAAAATCGAAAAGGCCATCGGCCTGCTGCTGGGTAAAGGTGCACCAAAGCAGCTGTACGCCTTTGCCCAGGCAGGACTGCATCCCGTCTGCGGTGCCCGCTTCACCCGCCTTGCCGGACTGATTGAAGCCCCGGGCTGCACCGTGGAGCTGGCGCTGGACGAAGGCGTGTTGCTGGGCGGCGGCAGGGAGCAACCCCTTTGCGAAATTGAAGTGGAACTGAAAGCGGGAAGTGAGGACGCAGCCGCCGCTTTTGCCATGGCGTTAGCACAGGAATTCGGCCTGCGCCCCGAGACCCGCAGCAAAATTGTGCGTGCCATGGCTCTGGCAGAGCAGTAAATTTCAAATCCAAAGGAGAGAGATATATGGCCTTTGAAAATTTATTCGAAAAATACGGCCGGCTGGTACTGTTTGACACGGAGACCACCGGTTTACAATACAGCCGCGACGAGATCATCGAATTTGCCGCCGTAGTTGTGGAGCGTGTAAACGGCATGCCCGCTATCGTTCAGGAGTATGACGAGTTGATCGCTTTAAGTCCCGGCGGATTCGTGCCGCCCAAAATCACAGAGCTTACCGGCATTTCCACGCAGGATCTGCGGGAACGCGGCCTTCCGAAAACAAGAGTTGCCCGGGATATTAGTGAAATGCTGCAGGGAAATACCCTTCTGCTGGCCTATAATGCCCATTTTGACCTGAGTTTTCTCTACTATTTTCTGCTGCGCAGCGGTGATCCCATGGTACTCAAAGGCAAGGACAAGCTGGATCTGCTGACAGTCTACAAAGACCGCCGCAGTTTCCCCCATAAGCTGTGCAATGCCATTGATGCCTACGGCCTGACAGGCAAGGTGGTCAATTCCCACCGGGCTGTGGATGACGTGATCGCCACCGTGGAGGTTATGAAGGAAATGGAAAAGGAACGGGATGACCTTTTGAATTATGTCAACCTGTTCGGCTATAATCCCAAATACGGCATTGAAGGGAAGCCCATCGGCTCCGTGGCCTATAAACCCCAGTCCTATAACCCCGCAAAACCGCTGTACTTATAATTCAAATTTCAGTTTGTCGTTCCGTTCCGATTATGAATGTAGGGGCGGCTATCAGCCGCCCGCGCAGTAGAATGTTTCGTATTTGCATTGATTTTCGGCGAATCCGTAACATTGTACCGCCGGGCGGCGGGTCGCCGCCCCTACGTTATCCACGGCACACAGCGCGGCAAACATCAATTCACACATCAGAGGAAAACAATATGATCAACGAAAAAGCCTACGCCCTTGGAGCAAACCGGTCCTGCATCCGGGATCTTTTTGAATACGGCCGCAGCCGCGCCGCCGTTGTGGGCGCAGAAAATGTCTACGACTACTCTTTGGGGAATCCCTCCATTCCTGCTCCGGATTATGTTAACCAGGTGATTCATGATGTTCTCAACGAACTGGATTCTCTGGCTGTTCATGGCTACACCTCTGCCGTGGGTGATTTTGAAACCCGCAGAGCGATTGCTGACGATCTGAACAAGCGCTATCAGGCATTGGTTCGCCCCGAAGACCTCTTTATCGGCTGCGGCGCAGCACCGGAGCTTTGCGCCGTGTTTTCTGCACTGGCGGTACCACAGGCAGAAATTCTGGCCATCGCCCCCTATTTTCCCGAGTACAAGCCCTTTGCCGAAGCTGCCGGACTGACCTTCAAGGTCGTTACGCCGGATGTGCCGGATTTTCAGATCAACATGGCCGCCGTGGAAGCCATGCTGACGGAGCACACACAGGCTGTCATCATCAATTCCCCCAACAATCCCTCCGGTGTGGTGTATACGGAAGAAACACTGTGCACCCTCGGTGCACTGCTGGCAAAAAAGAGCGCGCAGTTCGGCCATCCCATTTACATTGTTTCTGACGAGCCTTACCGGGAGCTGACCTACGGCTGCGCCGCACCATTTATCCCCAGCCTTTACCCCGATACCATTATCTGCTATTCTTACTCAAAATCCCTGTCACTGCCCGGCGAACGGATCGGCTACATCTATGTACCGCAGCAGGCCACCGATGCTGCCGCCCTCTATGCCGCCATCGCCGGTGCCGCCCGCGCCATGGGTCATGTGTGCGCCCCCAGCCTGTGGCAGAAGGTGATCGCACGGTGCACCCATCTGCGCCCCGACCTTGCAAGCTACAACCGCAACCGCCGTGCCCTGTACGATGCCCTGACCCGTATGGGTTATGAAATGGCCAAGCCTGACGGTGCCTTTTACCTTTTTATCAAAGCCCCCGGCGGTGACGCAGCGGCTTTCTCCGAAAGGGCAAAGCAGCACGATCTATTGCTTGTACCCGGTGACGGCTTCGGCTGCCCCGGATATTTCCGCATTTGCTACTGCGTCAGTTTCGATATGATTCAAAAAAGTTTGCCGGTCTTCGAAAAGCTGATCGGTGCTTATAAATAAGTATAGGGAGGAAATAATATGGAATTCAAGGAAAAAATCGAAAAGGCCGTCAAGGAACTGCTGGCCGATGAAAAGCTCATGGAAAAATTTGAAAACAACCCCGCCCAGATCGTGGAAAAGCTGGTAGGCGCAGACCTTCCCGACGAGATGGTCAACCAGGCGGTAGAGGCCATCAAGGCCAAGATCAAGCTGGAAAAAGTGGGCGATACCCTGGGTGCACTGGGCGGCCTCTTTGGCAGAAAGTAAAAAAGACAGCCATGCGCAACGCATGGCTGTTTTATTTAAGTTTTCTTGACGAACTTTTCCCTGCACTTGGGGCAGGTAATGGCGATCTTGCCCTTGCCGCGGGGAACGCGCACCACCTGACGGCACTTGGGGCAATCGTAATAACGGTGCTCCCGATCCTTGAGCCGGTCGAAAAACTGCAGGAACCTGCGGTTTTCCTGATACCGCTTATAGGTATTGCGGGAGAAGCTGCGGTAAAGCGCCCAAATCATCAGGCCGTAGGAAATACCGGTCAGCAGCAGATTGATCTTCACGGAATTCACAAAGGGACTGATCAGGCATACCACCAGGCCTGCACAGAGGATGACCATATTCAGTTTATCCGTTCCGTAGCGGCCTACCATGAAATTACGAAAACAAAATGCAAGCCGCTGGAAAAACTGTCGAATCATAAATCTATCACCTTGTAACTTAGTTTCTTTCTACATTATATTGCAATTTGGCAGAATTTCAACAACCATATTGCAATGTTTACGGATTGTTTAACTTTTTTATAAGATTGGCCTGCCTTGTGCTCTTTTCATAGCACTGAAACTGTGATAGAATAGAGAAAATATTTTCGGAGTGTCGCATTTATGGG
Source organism: Oscillospiraceae bacterium (assembly GCA_017537045.1). The sequence continues at coordinate 13,685 of JAFYLN010000158.1, forward strand.
AAAATGTCTGATTTTTTGTGCTGCGGAATTTGATGCACTGGCTGCCCCCGTTGCAGCGGATGATTATATTCTCGCCGCCGACGGCGGCCTGCGGCACGTGGAAAAGCTAAAGCTGAACCCCCACGGGATCATCGGAGATTTCGATTCTCTAGGCCATATCCCCGCCGGCGCGGAGGCTTTCCCCGTGGAAAAGGACGATACCGATGCCATGCTGGCTGCCCGCAAGGGGCTGGAGCTGGGTTTTCGGGAGTTCTGGTTTTACGGCAGTTTGGACGGCCCGCGGCTGGATCATACGGTTTCCAATTTTCAGACCCTGCAGTTTCTTGCAGACCGCGGTGCAGCCGGCTATCTGATCGGCAACAATTATATCGTTACAGTCATCAAAGAGGAATGTTTGGAATTTCCCGAACAGGCGCAGGGTATTTTATCGCTGTTTTGTCTCGGTTCCGATGCAGAGGGCATTACGCTGGAAAATCTGCACTATCCGCTTCAAAATGAGCGGCTCACCAGCGGTTTTCCGCTGGGTGTCAGCAATCACTTTACCGGAAAAGCTGCCCGTATCCATGTCGAAAAGGGCAGCATCCTCGCCATGTGGGATCGGAAGAACGGTTTTCCAAAAAGATAAATTGATGTTTGCCGTGCTGTGTGCCGTGGATAACGTAGGGGCGACCATTGGTCGCCCGCGCAGAGAAATGCTGCGAATTTGCATTGGATTTCGGCGAATTCGTAACATTGTGCCGCCGGGCGGCTAATAGCCGCCCCTACACGCACAATCGAAACAGAGCGACAAACTGAAATTTGAACTCCGGAGGGATGTTATGTTAACTTATGAATTAAAAAAATCCCCCGGTGTACCGCTGTACGAAGCGCTGTACCGCTGCATCCGTGCCGATATTCTCTCCGGCTCCCTGAAACCGGGACAAAAGCTTCCCTCCAAGCGGGCATTGGCACAGAATCTGGAGGTCAGCAAGATCACCGTTGAGGGTGCTTACGCCCAGTTGCTCAGCGAAGGCTATATCCGCGCGCAGGAAAAAGTAGGATATTTTGTAGAAGATATCCCGCAGACTTTGCATTCTTCTGAACATGCGCCCGTTTCCGCAGCCGCTGAAGCACCCCGCCCACTGCTGGATCTTACAGGAAGCGGTACGGAAAAATTCCCCTTTTCAGTCTGGAGCCGCCTGCAGCGGGAAGTGATGCTTGATTACGGCGAAAAATTGCTGCTGCCCCTGCCCTTTTCCGGTATTGCGCCCCTGCGGCAGGCCATCGCGGAGCATCTGCACGCCTTCCGGGCCATGAACGTGGAGCCTGACAACATCCTCATTGGCGCAGGAACCGACTTTCTATACAATCTGCTGATCCAGTTGCTGGGGCGGGACAAGGTCTACGCCGTGGAAGATCCGGGCTACGGCAAGATCCGCAAGATCTACGCCGCAGGCGGTGTCAGATGCATCAGCGTTCCCATGGATCACGAGGGTGTGCTGACCGCTGCACTGGAAAGTGCGCAGGTATTACATTTGTCGCCTGCCCACCATTTTCCCACGGGACTGGTCACAACTGTTGCCCGCCGGCAGGAGCTTCTGAACTGGGCGCAAACTTGCGGCGGCTATATCATCGAGGATGATTATGATTCGGAATTCCGCTTCGATGCCCACCCAAAGCCCACCATGCAGTCACTGGACCGCAGCGGGCGGGTGATCTATATGAACACCTTTTCCAAAAGTCTTGCACCCTCTATCCGCATCAGCTACATGGTTCTGCCTCCGGCGCTGATGGCCGCCTTCCGGCAGAATTTCAGCTTTTACAGCTGCACCGTATCTAGCTTTGAGCAGTATACACTATCACGCTTTTTGAGCCGCGGCTATTTTGAAAAGCATATCAACCGCATGCGAAAATACTACAAAATGCGCCGCAATCAGGTGGTTTCCGCCCTGAACAGCTGCGTGTTTGCAGACCGGATCACCATTCTGGAAGAAGATGCGGGACTGCATTTTCTGCTGAAAGTGGAAACTTCCATGACTGACGAAGAATTGACTGCGCTGTGTGAATCCCGCGGGGTGCGGGTTCGGAGCCTGAGCAGCTACTATCATCTGCCCATCCCCGAAACGGACAGGCACTGCCTTGTGGTCAACTACGCCGGTCTGGATCAGCAGAATCTGGAGGCCGTGCTTGCCGCATGGCCGCAGCCGTGATTTTGGCTTGCCTTTTCTTTTGAAAAAGGATATAATATATAGGAAAAAAACAAAGGAGGGGGACGTATGAATTCCAAACTTGATGCTTACCGCGGCTGTCTGCTGGGTCTTGCCATCGGCGATGCCATGGGCTATCCTGTGGACACAAAAACATGGAATCAGATTCAGGAAGACTACGGCCCCTATGGCCTGATGGGCTACGACCTGCGTAACGGTTATGCGGAAGTTTCCTCCCATACCCAGCTTGCCGCATTTTCCTGCAACGGCCTGCTGCTGGGTCAGACCCGGGGACAGGTTTACGGTAAAATGGCACCCTTCGTGCGCTATGTGGGACTTGCACAGCAGGAATGGGCAGCGGGGCAGCGCCGTTACGACCAGCCCGGCCGCAACCACTGCTGGGTATTCCGCGTTCCGGAAATGCGCCACCGCCATTGCACCGATACCCGCATGGTGGAAACCCTGAACCGCGGAAAGCTTGGTTCTCTGGAAGACCCCGTAAACAGGCATGATACCCCCGCCGCTTTCGCTTCCAGCATTGCGGCAGGCATTTTTTCAGATCCCGGCAAGCTGAAAATTACAGAAAGCGACCGGCTGGGCGCAGAATGCATCGCACTGACCCACGGACATCCGCTGGCATTTCTGCCCGGTGCCATGGTGGCTCATCTGACCGGCAGTTGCCTGCGCCAGCCGGAGAAGCCTTTGATATTGCTGATTAAAGAGGCGCTGCGGGCGCTGCAGGAGCAATTTCTGCGGGAATTCCCCCGGGAGGTAGGACAGGTCACTGCACTGGTGGAGCAAGCTGTGTCCTTCGCAGAGGAACGGCTGACCCAGCCGGTCAGCGCCATGGAGCGCTTGAAATGTGACACCGGGGCAGAGGTTCTGGCAGGCGCCATCTATGCAGCGCTGCTGTGTGAAGACGATTTTGACAACGCCATGGTCATCGCAGTCAACCATTCGGGGCGCAGTGCGGCAGTAAGCTGCCTGACAGGTGCCATTCTTGGCGCCAGAATGGGTGAGGACGCACTGCCGGAATTCTATATGGACGGTCTCTACATTGCCGACGTTCTGCGGGAACTGGCTGATGATCTGGTCAGCGGCTGCCCCATGGTGCGCGGAAGCGGACTTTTCGACGGCGACTGGGAGAGTAAATACCTCCACGGCGAATATTAAAATCCTCCCGGTCTGATCACCAGACCGGGAAAGCTTTGGTTCCTGCCGTGCTGCAGATTGATATTTATCGGGCTGTTGGCGGCGAAGCCCTTGGCTCTCCCTCTGGGAGAGCTGTCAAAAATCGAAGCGATTTTTGACTGAGAGGGAAAATAACGAACCCTCTCCGCCCCAAATCCTTGATTTGGGGCACCTCTCCCAAAGGGA
>JAFYLN010000001.1 GCA_017537045.1 Oscillospiraceae bacterium
AGAATATCATTTTTTGTTGGGTGATGCACGAGCAGAGTATTATCAATTCCATACTTGAGAAACTGGATACACAGAACTGTGAGGTGAAATGCGTCTCGCTTGTAGCGGATGAAAAGACTCTGTGTGAAAGATTATCAATGGATGTAGAAAGAGGTATCCGTTCTAAAGATATAATTGCGCGAAGCATAGCAAGAATACCGATGTATCAAGCACTCAATACCATTAAAATTGATACCAACGCCAAAAACGTGGCTATGATTGCCAATGAGATAAAGCTGTTGTAATACCGTCAAATTCCAATTTGTCGGCGACTACCCCAACCTGCAGCGATGCGGTGTTGGGGTTTTCTTATTCCTTCCACCCCAGCATCCATAATACATAAAAGAGCAGATATATAAAACGGATTGCACCTACAAAAGACGAATGTGAAGTAAGAAACTTAATTGCTTCTAACATTGAAGAACATATTGAAGAATATCTCGGAAGTGTAATTACTGAAGAAGACATTGCTTAACAAAAAAAGATGCTCTGCCGTAAAAAGCAGAGCATCTTCGATTTTTTGCTGTCATATTGCTGTCAATAGCAAAACGAGAACTGTAAAATCCCTTGAAATCAGGGGTTTTTAGAAGTGTAGGATTATTCCCACTCGATGGAAGATTTTTGGCTTTGTAGATATGTAGTGGTTGCTGGTATATTAGCATTCGAGATATAGTGCTATTATACCAGTTATTTTGTTTTACCGGACTTTTGTTGGTCAAAAGTTGGTCACAGTTTTGGGGAGATACGAAGCAATTTTCACGCTGCAATACACCGGTAATTTGACCACTTTTTATGCTTCGATATCTGCTCTTATATTTTACCACAAAGCATAAATATGTCAAGATAAGTAATGCACGCACTTTCAAAACGAGAGCGCGTGCATTTTTTGTATGGTAGATAATACCACTAAAATAGATGAAAGCAATTAATCATCTTCCAACAGCTTCGCGGGAGGGATACCCAGAACATCTGCGATTTTGAACAGGGTTTCTAATGATATACCTCTAACAGTTCCGGTACCTTCGATCTGCGACAAAAAGTTAACACTCTTACCGATCTTCTCCGCAAGAACCTCTTGTGTAAAGCCTGCCTTTTTGCGATAATATGCGATCTTTAATCCCATTGTAATGTATCTGTCAGAATACTCGGTATGCATAATTCCACCTCCCTATAATATGCTACCAAGTATTTGCTGAAATTATAACTGACCCAAAGTGAAGAAAGATTTACTTTAAGTAAAGGATAATATATAATAAGGAAAGGTTACAGAAGAAAAACAAAGGCCAGTTTAATCTTAAGGGAGGGTTGCAAATCGTGAACATATATACTGTGAGTTTCTTTGGTCATCGGCGAATTTATGACCAGCTGCGATTGGATGGAGAATTGGATGAGCTTATTATCCGTCTTTTGAGAGAGCATAGCTATGTGGAATTTCTGGTAGGCAGAGATGGTGACTTTGATCAGCTCGTTTCGTCTGCGATCCGGCGATGTCAGCGAGAATATGGATATAAAAACAGTTCCCATATTTGGGTTATGCCATATCCCACTGCCTTTTTTCGGGACAATGAGGAAGCCTGCTATGCGTACTATGATGAGATTGAAATCTGTGAGGATTCTACGGCTAAACATTTTAAGGTGTCCTTCCAAGTTAGAAACCGGCACATAGTTGACCGATCCAATCTTGTGATCTTTTATGTGGAAACAAACGAAGGCGGCGCATATCAGACAATGCAGTATGCCATACAGCAAGGAAAGAACCTCATGAATCTTTATCGCTCCAAGGAGGATCAGTAATGAATAGGGTCTTAACAATTACGGCTATTTTCCTGCTCCTGTTTACTGGGTGCAGCTCTGACACCCCGGAGCCGGAGGAATGTGCTTTGTGCGATGCCTTCCCCAGACATGCCCCATGCCTGGTGGATTTGAACACCGGAGAACTACGCGAACTTGAAATCTACCAACCGCACCATACAAAAGTGGCAGAGCTTTCTGATGAACAGTACGGCGGCTATATGAGTCTCGTGCAATTCGGAGACATTAGCGGGATCCTCCTTGGTGCTGACAGGGTTGAATTGAAAGCACCAGCAAAGGCAACCGGAATGCAGGACAGCCTGTTCTGCAATGACTGTCGTAAAATGCTGAAGGACAATAAGTGTCAGGGCTACATACTGGCAGATCTGTGCAACCCAAGCACGCCCACTGTATGGCAGATCAAAGACGGCACGTCGTTCTCTGTCCGATGCTACGAAATTGATATTACCGCATCCGACGATAGAGAGAAGCTTACAATCTTTATGAAAGGTACACTTGGAGTAAACTGATACTATTGATTGGATGGGGACTGTTTCGAAAAATTAATGAGAAACATTGTGTTTATGACAATAAAATGATAAAATGGGACTAAACATTCTAATTCTTACCGTTGCGAACGGAATCATTTTCCCCGTAAAGAGAGGTTTTACATATGGCAAGAGCGTCTACAAAGGAGAACAAGAGTCTCTATCAGACTACAAGAGAAAGTCTGAAACTGACCAGAGAAGCTGCCAGCGAACTGCTGGAAACTCTTTCTCCGGAGCGCATTGAGAAGATTGAAAACGACCGGGTACTCCCTCATCCGGACGAAGTGCTGCTCATGGCGCAGAAATATAAGCAGCCCAGCTTGTGCAACTACTACTGCGCCAATCAGTGCCCTATCGGAGCGCAGTATGTGCCGGAAATCAAGGTCAAGGATCTCTCTCAAATCATTCTGGAGATGCTAGCTTCTCTAAACAGTATGCAGAAAGAAAAGGACCGGCTCATTGAAATCACCGTCGACGGTAAGATCTCCGGTGATGAATTGGCTGATTTCATAGATATCCAGGAGCAATTGGAGAAGATCTCCATTGCGGTGGAAACCTTTCAGCTGTGGTCTGAACGCATGCTGGCAACCGGAGCAATCGATCCGGAACAGTATAAGGCGTACAAGGCAGGCCTACATACCGAGGAAGGATAATTTGCTCCCGACAGAGAAATAGACTGTCTATTTTGCGAAACTGATCCTGTATTTCTTCTTTGGCTCCCGATAGAATGGTTACATACCAAAGGAAGGACCGGGAGAGCTATGAGTGTAAAAGAGCGCATTATGACGATCCGATTGATGAAAAAGCTGCAGGTAAATCCTGCGTGCGCAAAAGCATTGAGGATTACAGCCGATCTCCAAAAGAGGCAGCAGAATGATAAAGAGGTAC
>JAFYLN010000159.1 GCA_017537045.1 Oscillospiraceae bacterium
GGATCTGCGCTTTCCGTCAGAACCGCAATCACATCCACGATTGAGAAATACCATTCCTGTTTTTCTTCATCCCATGCAGTTCGAATCTGCTGATTTTCATATAACTGAATTTTGTTGTCTGCCACGTCTATCACTCCTTCGCTTCAGAAAGCATTTGCACTAAGGTCGCCTTTAATTTCTCGTTGATAGGGGAACCGGGATCAAAGCACATCTCGATAAACTTTTCCATTTCGGGATAAATTTTCTCAACCTTTGGCTTGTTCTCGTAATGCGCTCCCTTGGGATTGTCCGTACGGCAGTAGATGTAATCCAGAGATACATCAAAGTAATTGGCATAGTTCAGGAGAACATCCGCCGGGATATGTGCTTCTCCCATTTCATACCGGGCAATTGCCGGTTGGCTGGACTCGACAATCGCTGCGATCTTGCTCTGTGACAGCTTCACACTTTGCCGCAGTTCTTTCAACCGCTGTCCAATCTTTTGAATCGTTGTCACACACCTTCACCTCCTGCTTCGTTGATATTATTATATTCGAAATCTCATTGGAAGTCAATTCTGAATTAACATAACTTCGCTGCTTCTAGCAAGGATAAAACGCATAGCTACTCAGCACCGAATGGTGCGCAGCTCACAAAGTCTTTGTATATACAAATTGCAAAAACCACCCATTTCCGCTTCGGTGGAGATGGGTGGTTTCGTGCTTGTTGGGAAGTTTCCCAATCCCTCAAAAACGCAGAAAATTCTGCGGCCACACGATTCTGCGAATCGCTGATTATCAAGAAATTACACGTCCCTAGCCTTATACGTCGGGAAAAATCAGATAGGCTACATACCGGTCTGGACAGAAGAAAGTGGAAGCTGCACATGAAAAATATTATATCCCGGCTCGCTTTCTGCCCAGATCCTGCCCTTATGGATTTCTACAACCGTTTCTGCAATGGCAAGACCCAGTCCGTAGCTGCCGTTCATGGCTCTGGCCTTATCTGCCCGGTAAAACCGCTTGAAGATATTCTTTCGTTCTTCTGGTGAAAGCATTTCTCCCGGACTCACCACCCGAAGATATGCGTATTTGCCGCTTGCCTGAAGGTTTACAGTCACCGTACCCGGCTGTGCGGAATATTTCAGTGCATTATCCAGCAGCACTTCCAAAACCTGATACAGGTGCTGCTCGCTGCCATGCACATGGATGCCATCCTGGACCATTGCGTTCAGGTCCAGCGGCTTTTCTTCGAACAGAACCTGGAATGTGAGGAGCGCATCATTTACCAGTTGGCTGAGATTCACGGTTTCAAACCGCATTTTCAATGTGCCGCTGTCTACACGGGCCAGTTCCAGCATATTTTCCACAAGATTACGCATCTGGCAGGTCATTGTAAGGATTCCTTTCAGGAACCGCTGCTGATCCTCCCGTGGGATCTCCTCGTTGTGCATCAGTTCGGTGTTTGCCAAAATCACCGACAGCGGTGTTTTCAGCTCGTGGGAGGCATCGGCAACAAACTGCCGCTGCTGGTTCCATGCATCAGCCACAGGCTTGATGACCCAATAGGACAGCAGCACGGCAATGCCCAGGAATACCAATGTGGCTGCCGCAAATATCAGCAGACTGCTTTTTATCAGGTCTGTCAGGGTGGTTTTTTCTGCGGTTGTATCAGAAAAGATAATTTGATAGCCGTTAAGGGACACCGCTTTCAAATACCGCAGGTCGTAGTCTTTGATTTCTCCAATTTCATCATCCGCTGACAAGGCAGTATTTACAACCGTCTGTAAAAATTCCCGGTCTGACAGGTCGAAATAACCGCCGCTGGCACTGATCAGTTCGCCCCTGCTGCTGATCTGCACCGAAAAGAATGGCAGGCGCACTTCCTGGGACGGGATTCCAAGGTTTCCCTGCTGAAAGGGACTTGCAGCAATGGTCCGCATCATATTGATGCTCTGCATTTCCATATTGGAAGATGTCATAAAAATCACAACACCTAAAATCGTTGCAAGCATGATGACCACGATTGCCATGATCACGCAGACAAACTTGATCCTCAGACGCTTTATCATGTGCGTTTTCCCTCCAGTAAGATAGTATTAAAACCATTGTACATCCCGGTTCTTAAACTGCCATAAAATTTCCGGATGTTTACAGTAAATTTACAAGCTGTTTAAGCGAGTTTTTAGGATGGTTTGCTATTTTACAATAAAGGGGGAATCCCGTTATGAGAGTTCTTTTAGCAGAAGATACCCAAGAATTGGTGACGACACTGACCTATGCATTGGATCGCAGCAAATATTCTGTGGACGTAGTACATAACGGACTGGACGCTTTGGAGCATGCTTCCACCGGGGTGTACGACATTATCCTTCTGGATATTATGATGCCGGGGATCGATGGAATTGAGGTATTAAAAGTACTTCGGGAACGAGGTATCGGTACCCCGGTGCTGATATTGAGCGCAAAAGGAGAGCTGGATGACCGGATCTACGGTTTGGATAGTGGTGCTGACGATTATCTTCCCAAGCCTTTTGCCATCACAGAAATGCTTGCACGGATGCGGGCGCTGCTGCGCCGGAAGGAAAATTATCTGTCCGATGTGCTGACCTTCGGCAATCTGCATCTGGATGCAACTTCTTATGAGCTGTCCGCTGAAGGTGGCACAGTCCGGCTGAACAACAAGGAATTTCAGCTGATGTCCTGCTTTATGCGCAATCCCCAGCGGGTCTTTTCGGCAGACGAGCTGATGGAGAAGATCTGGGGCTGGGACAGTACAGCCGAGATCAATGTAATATGGACCAATATCGCTTACCTGCGCCGGAAATTGGAACAGATTAAAGCGAATGTGCAGATCCAGTCCCTGCGCGGTGCAGGCTACAGAATCATAGAAACATAGAAACATAAGTCAAGACCACCGGCTAAGCCGGTGGCTTGCACAGGCCCTATAAGGGCCTAATACAGCCGCGTCTTAAGACGCATGAACGGTTCGCCAACCGCAAATTTATTACGGGCTGCCCCCTTCCGGGGGCGGCTCTTTATTTGCC
>JAFYLN010000160.1 GCA_017537045.1 Oscillospiraceae bacterium
CCAAGGATGTCATTCCGAGGAGGGGCGAAGCCCCGACGTGGGAATCTCCCGGTACGATGTTTGATTTTTCGGCATTTATCGATGGATTGTACCAGGAGATTGCCACGTCGCTTCGCTCCTCGCAATGACAGTGGTTGTCGGTGGCTGGTTGCGTCGATTTAAATAGAGCGATAAACTGAAATTTGAAAGATACAATAAAAGTTGTCTTTTTTGTTGCATTCTATATTCTTTTGGCGTATAATAACGAAAAGTTGTTTTTCACGCCGAAAGGAGTACCATTATGAAGACCAAAAGAACCACAATTTTCCTGATCATCTGCGCTTTGCTTTGCGCTGCACTTCTGTTTTCGGTCGTTTCTCTGATTTCTGCCAAATCTGAGGTCAAGGAGCTGGAGGCTGAGATTCTGGCTCTGGCAGAGGAAAACCAGCAGCTCGTTCTGCTGAACCAGTTGCTGCAGACCCAAATGAGTGGACAGACCGGCGGCAGTCCGGATGGCGATTTCTATTGCGCCCTGAGCATCGATGACTGGTCTCAGAAAAACGGTACTCTGACGGTTGATGCTTTTGCGGAAGCTTTTCTTCCCGTCGGTTCCACAGCAACCGGCCGGATCGAGCTGTGGCGCGGCAGTGCCGTCATTGCCTCCCAGCCCGTGGCTTTGACCGCCAGCGAAGTAGACGGTGCTTTCGAGGCAGAAGCTTCCCTGTCCTTTAATATTCCCGCCCTCGAAGCAGAAGAGGAGCTGGAACTGTGGCTGATCGTCGAATCCCCCGATATCAACACCCTCTTCACCTGCGGTGCCGGCTGGTACGCAGAAAACGGTCAGTTGATGATCATTGCAGGTTGATAGAAGCTGTGCGTTGTCCATCATGGACAGCGCACTCTTTTTACATCTTTTTGATTTTTGTAGAAATTTACAATTTTCACAAATTTCTGCGCCGAACTTATTTTTTTATGTGAATCCTTATAAAAAGTTCACAATTTTGTATTTTTCGGATTGATTTTATGGGAAGTTTGGCATACAATAGTAGGGCAGTCGGGTGCGGCTGCCCAATTTTCTACCAACCGGTTCCGAGGTGACAGAACATGCTCCATATTGTGCTGGTGGAACCTGAGATTCCCCAGAACTGCGGCAATATCGCAAGAACCTGCGCCGCAACGGGGTGTGCGCTTCATCTGATTCGTCCGCTGGGCTTTGACATTTCCGACAAGGCTGTCAAACGCGCCGGTCTCGACTACTGGCATCTGGTTTCCGTACAGGATTATGAAAATCTGGACGACTTTTTCCGCAGAAATGATGTGCGCCGGATGTGGTGCCTGTCTACCAAAGCCCCCCGCAGCTATGCGCAGGCAAACTTCGAGGATGGCGATTATCTGTTCTTCGGCAAGGAAACAACAGGTCTTCCCGAGGATTTTCTGGAAGCGCACCGTGATTACTGCATCCGCATCCCCATGCGCAGCGAAGCGAGAAGCTTGAACTTAAGCAACGCTGTGGCCATCACCACATTTGAAGCCCTGCGGCAGTTGGATTTTCCCCACCTGCTGACAGGCGGAAAAATGAAAAGTCAATAATACTTCATTCATGGAGGACATACCAATGAACTACAACAAGAAGTCTATCGAAGATATTGAAGTAGCCGGCAAGCGCGTTCTGTGCCGCTGCGACTTCAACGTCCCCATCAAGGGCGGTGTCATCACTTCCGACAAGCGCATTGTCGCTGCTCTGCCCACCATCAAGTATCTGATTGAAAACAAGGCAAAGGTCATCCTGTGCTCCCACATGGGTAAGCCCAAGGGCGAGTGGAAGCCCGAGCTGAGCCTGAAGGTCGTGGCTGCACGCCTGAGCGAGCTGCTGGGTCAGGAAGTCATCATGGCTGCTGACGTTGCTGGCGAGGATGCCAAGGCAAAGGCCGCTGCGCTGAAGGAAGGCGAGGTCATGCTGCTGGAGAACACCCGTTACATCAAGGGCGAGACCAAGAACGATCCTGAGCTGAGCCGCGATCTGGCTTCCATGGCTGAAATCTTTGTCAACGACGCTTTCGGTACCGCACACCGCGCCCACTCCTCCACCGCAGGCGTGGCAGACTTCCTGCCCGCTGTTTCCGGCTATCTGGTTCAGAAGGAAGTTTCCATCATGGGCAAGGCTCTGGCTAACCCCGAGCGTCCTTTCGTTGCCATTCTGGGCGGTGCCAAGGTTTCCGACAAGCTGAACGTGATCAATAACCTGCTGGAGAAGGTCGACACACTGATCATCGGCGGCGGCATGGCTTACACCTTCCTGGCTGCCAAGGGCTACGGCATCGGTACTTCCCTGCTGGATGCTGAAAAGATCGACTATTGCAAGGAAATGATGGCCAAGGCAGAGAGCAAGGGTGTCAACCTGCTGCTGCCCATCGACACTGTGGTTGCCGCTTCTTTCCCCAACCCCATCGACGGTGAAGTCGAGGTTGAAACTGTTCCTTCCGACGCAATCCCCGCTGATAAGATGGGTCTGGACATCGGCGAAAAGACCCGTGAGCTGTTTGCTGAAGCTGCCAAGAATGCCAAGACTGTTGTCTGGAACGGCCCCATGGGTGTGTTCGAGAACCCCACTCTGGCAAAGGGCACCATCGCTGTTGCTCAGGCTCTGGCTGACAGCGATGCAATTACCATTGTTGGCGGCGGCGACTCCGCAGCAGCCTGTGAGCAGCTGGGCTTTGCAAATGCCATCACCCACATCTCCACCGGCGGCGGTGCTTCTCTGGAATTCCTGGAAGGCCTGGAGCTTCCCGGTATCGCTTGCCTGCAGGATAAGTAATTTTTGACCGTGTGAAAATGCCCCCTTGCGTAAAGGGGGCTGTCACGCGGACAGCGTGACTGGGAAATTGACAATCCCTCCGGCCTTTCAGGCCACCTCCCTTTACACAAGGGAGGCTTCGGCGCTCCCGCGCCAGTGCGACCATCCAAACTTGAATTTGAATACCACATCGATTTCGATGCGTACATAATAAGGAGAAACGAATTATGAACAGAAAATACCGTAAGACCGTCATTGCCGGTAACTGGAAGATGAACAAGACCCCCTCCGAAACCAAGGAGTTTATGACGAACCTGAAGGCCATCATGCCCAAGGGCCGCTGGTGCGATGTCGCTCTGTGCGTTCCCGCTGTCTGCATCCCCGCTGCTGTCCGCGCCATGCGTGAGACCCGCGTGGGCATCGGTGCTGAGAACTGCAACGCCAAGGCATCCGGCGCTTACACCGGCGAAATCGCTACCAATATGCTGGTTGACGCAGGCTGCAAGTACGTCATCATTGGCCACTCCGAACGCCGTGAAATGTACGGCGAGACCGATGCAGATGTCAATGCAAAGGTTCTGGCCGCTCTGGACGCAGGTCTGATCCCCATTATGTGCTGCGGCGAGACTCTGGCACAGCGTGAGGCAGGCGTTACCGCTGAGCACATCACCATGCAGATCAAGCTGGGTCTGGCCGGCGTTCCCGAAGAGAAGATCCGCAAGGTCATTATCGCTTACGAACCCATCTGGGCTATTGGCACTGGTTTGACTGCTACCCCTGAGCAGGCTGAGGAAGTCTGCGAGATGATCCGCTCCGTTGTCCGCAAGCTGTACTCCTCCAAGAACGCCCGTGCAATCTCCATCCTGTACGGCGGTTCCATGAACGAGAAGAACGCTTTCGAGCTGCTGGCTCAGCCCGATATCGACGGCGGCCTGATTGGCGGCGCTTCTCTGGTTCCCGAGAAGTTCGTCAAAATCATCGAAGCTGCTAACCAGCCCACTGTGTAATTTCAAATCAATCAGGGCAGCCTGCTTCTAGGCTGCCCTTTTTTAAACTATTGCGTTTCAAATTGATGTTTATCACACCATGCAGCGTGGATAACGTAGGGGCGGCGACCCGCCGCCCCTACATTCATAACCGGAACAGAACGATAAACTGAAATTTGAAATTCTATGTGAGGTATTTCTATGGAAACCCTGTTTTTATCCGCAAATGATCCGCTTTGTGCAGAAACGGCGGCAAATATTATCAAAAACGGCGGCCTGGTGGCAATCCCCACGGAAACAGTTTACGGTCTGGGTGCCAATGGTCTGGACGAAAGCGCGGTCATGAAAATTTTCGAGGCCAAGGGGCGTCCGCAGGACAATCCGCTGATCCTGCACATTGCCGGCGCAGAACAGATTGAAGAATTCGCCCATCATATTCCCCGCAGTGCCTATGATCTGGCGGAGAAATTCTGGCCGGGTCCTCTGACCATTATCCTGCCCGCCCGTGATTTTATTCCCAGGCGCACCACCGGCGGACTGAACACCGTTGGTCTGCGCTGCCCCGACTGCGGGATCACCCGGGAGATCATCCGCCTGTCCGACGTGCCTATTGCTGCCCCCTCTGCCAACATTTCCGGCAAGCCCTCCACCACCACTGCGGAACATGTACGCCACGATCACGACGGTAAGATCGATGCCATCGTGGACGGCGGTGCCTGCCGCGTGGGTGTGGAATCTACCATCGTGGATCTGACAGAGTGCCGTCCCCGTCTGCTGCGTCCCGGCGGGATCGGTCCTGAGGAATTGATGGAAGTGCTGGGTGATCTGGTGGTGGACAAGGCTGTCACCGCCCAGATCGATACCGACGAGGTGGTCAAGGCTCCCGGCATGAAATACAAGCACTACGCACCCCAGAGCGAGGTGGTCATCGTGGGCGGCAGCCGGGAAAAAGCCGCCCAGTACATCCGCGCCCATTTTGAGCCCGGTGACCGGGTGCTGTGCTTTGAAGAGGAGCTGCCCCTGTATGACGGCTGCAATCCCCTGTCCTACGGTCAGGAAGCCGATGTGAACACCCTTTCCGCCGGACTTTTTGCCGCCCTGCGGGAGCTGGACGATCCCAGTATCCATCAGGTCTACGCCCGCTGTCCTGTGGGCGGCGGTGTGGCCTACGCGGTGCAGAACCGGCTGAAAAAGGCCGCCGCCTTCCACATTGTGGACGCAGAGGAAGAATTATGATCATCGGTATTACCGGCGGCACCGGCTGCGGCAAGACTACCCTGCTGAATCTGATCGCTGCGCGCGGTGGTCTGATTCTGGATTGCGATGCCATCTACCATAAGCTGCTGCTTTCTGACAAAGAAATGCTTACTGCCATCAATGACCGTTTTCCCGGCGTTGTGAAAAACGGCGCGCTGAACCGCAAAAAGTTAGGAGCAATTGTCTTTGCTGATAAAATTGCCCTGCTGCACTTGAACCGCATCACGCACGCAGCAGTCAAAGCAGAAGTACTGCGCCGTTTGGAAACGGCACCGCAGCTCACCGCGATTGATGCCATCGGCCTGTTTGAAGGCGGTCTTGCGCAGCTTTGCGATGTCACTGTTGCCGTCACTGCGCCGGAGGAAGAACGTGTCAACCGGCTCATGGCACGCGATAATATTTCCGAGGAATATGCCCGCAGCCGCATCCATGCCCAGCATGAAGAAGGCTGGTTTCGGGAAAGATGTGATTATGTGCTTGAAAATGCCGGAGAATTAGATGCGTTCCGTGCGAATTGTCTTGCATTTTTGGCTCGTCTGGGTATAATGAAAGAAAATGAATAAAGGAGCATGAATTATGACCACTGAAGAACTGCGTGAAAAACTGTTCGCCGCCCCCAAGAACGGCTACGCCCGCATCAGCGCCGACCAGAGAGCCGAAATGGAAAGCTACTGCAAGCGCTACATGGCATTTATGGATGCTGCCAAGACGGAGCGGGAAGCCACCGCATGGGCCATCGCTGAGGCCGAAAAGAACGGCTTCAAGCCCTTTGCTCCAGGCATCACCGCCCAGCCCGGCGAAAAATACTACTACAACTGCCGCGGCAAGGCCATTGCCCTGGCTGTTATCGGCACCGAGTCTCTGGCAAACGGTGCCAACATCTGTGCCGCCCACGTCGATTCTCCCCGTATGGATCTGAAGCCCAATCCCCTGTACGAGGATTCTGAAATCGCCTACTTCAAGACCCATTACTATGGTGGCATCAAGAAGTACCAGTGGGTCACTGTACCGCTGGCTCTGCATGGCGTTGTCTACCGCAAGGATGGCACCGTTGTCACCGTCACCATCGGCGAAGATGATTCCGATCCCGTTCTGATGGTCTCCGACCTGCTGATCCACCTGTCTGCAGACCAGATGCAAAAAACTGCTTCCAAGGTCATCGCAGCCGAGCAGTTGAACGTCATTCTCGGCACCGAGCCGCTGGAGGGTGACGGTGCTGACCTCGTCAAGCTGAACGTTATGAAGTTCCTGAACGAAAAGTACGGTCTGATCGAGGAGGATTTCCTGTCTGCCGAGCTGACCATCGTCCCCGCCGGAAAGTGCCGCGAGGTAGGCTTTGACCGCAGCCTGATCACCGCCTACGGCCACGACGACCGCGTCTGCGCTTATGCCGAGCTGGAAGCCCTGTTCACCATTTCCACTCCCAGAAAGACCGCAGTCTGCATTTTGGCTGACAAGGAAGAAATCGGCTCCGTGGGCATTTCCGGTATGCAGAGCCAGTATTTTGAGCATTTTATGGGCGGCTTGTGTGACGCGCAGGGTGTAAAGCTCTTCGACTGCTTCGCTAACTCCTTCTGCCTGAGTGCCGACGTTTCCAACGCCTACGATCCCAACTTCGCAGAGACCTGCGACAAGCGCAACAACTCCCTGCTCAACTATGGTGTTTCCATTTGCAAGTACACCGGCCGCGGCGGCAAGGGTGGTGCATCCGATGCCTCCGCTGAGGTCATGGGTCATATCCGCAGCACTTTGGACAATGCCGGTGTCATCTGGCAGATCGCCACGCTGGGCAAGGTCGATCAGGGCGGCGGCGGCACCGTTGCTGCCTATATGGCAAACCGTAACATCCAGACTGTGGATGCCGGTGTGCCTGTGCTGAATATGCATGCACCTGCCGAGCTGGTTTCCAAGCTGGATTGCTACGAGACCATGCTGGCCTGCAAGGCTGTGTATCTGGCTTAAATTCAGACCTCCAAAGGGACGGCAATCGCCGTCCCTTTTTTGCGTAAATTGCAGTTTATCACACACTTGAAAATTTGAATTGTCGCCCCATTGGGGCGACAGCATCCTGCGGATGCGGGGGATACGGATTGCCACGTCGCTTCGCTCCTCGCAATGACATGTTTTTTGAGCGGCACAATGTTGCGAATTCGCCGAAAACCAATGTGAATACGTTAAACTCTACCGCACGGGCGGCTGATAGCCGCCCCTACATTCATTATTGAAACAGCGCGATAAACTGAAATTTGAAATTGACCATCACGGTCTTTGTATATGTTGTCACACTTTACCAAACTAAAGTTTTAAACTGTCGAGCAGCTTTGTACATTCTACCAAATGTTATAAAAACGTGAAATTTCCTCTTTACTTCTTTAGCGAATTAAAGTATAATCCAATCATCAAACAACTCCCCCAACCGGGAAATAGAAAGGAAGTACAATTATGAAAAAGCTGTTCACTCTGATCCTCGCCACTCTGATGGTCGCAATCCTCTTCGCTGCCTGCGGCGCTCCTGCTGATGCTCCTACCGTCGTTGTAGGTTACACGCTCTACGAACCCATGAACTACCTTGATGAAAACGGCAAGCTGATCGGTTACGACACCGAGCTGGCAGAAGCAGTCTTCGGCAAGCTGGGCTATCAGGTCGTCTTCCAGGAGATCGACTGGAGCAGCAAGTACACCGATCTGAACTCCGGCACCATCGACTGCGTCTGGAACGGTTTTACCTGCAACACCGCTGACAAGGAAGACGGTATTCTCCGCAGCGAAAAGGTGGACTTCTCCTATAACTACATGGAGAACCGTCAGGTCATCATCGCCAAGGCCGATGCCGGCATCGCCTCCGCTGCCGACCTGAACGGCAAGCTGGCAGCTGTGGAAAGCGGCTCTGCCGGTGAAGGCTATGCTGCCACCTTTGAAGGTGTCACCATCAAGGGCTTCCTGAAGCAGACTGACTGCCTGTTCGAAGTCAATGCAGGCACCGCTGATTTCGCAGTTCTGGACGCACAGCTGGCAAAGTCTTACGCAGGCAAGGGTGACTATGCAAACATCGTCATTGTTGATGACCTGTCCAGCGATGTGGAATACTACGCCATCGGCTTTAAGAAGGGCAGCGAACTGACCGCCAAGGTCAACGGCGCGCTGGAAGAACTGGCTGCTGACGGCACTATCGCAAAGCTCGCTGAAAAGTACGCTGTTGCCAACACCGCCATCACCGACTTCTCCGACCAGAAGTAATCCACAGTACATAAAAATACATTTTTGGAGAATATGCCATGTCATTCTGGGAAGTAACCTTATTTCTGCTTGACGGCTTCTGGATTTCTCTGCTAATCTTTGCGGTGACGCTGCTTTGCGGCGCACCGCTTGGTTTGCCTATTGCGTTTTGCTCCATGAGCCGGGTGAAGCCTGTCAAAGCCATTTCAAAGGTGGTGGTCTGGATCGTTCGCGGCGTTCCGCTGATGCTGCAGATCTTTATCATCTACTATGTGCCGGGTCTGCTGTTTGATAAACCCATTTTCAGCCAGATGGACCGGTTTTTCTTCACGAATTACGGCATTCAGGACGCAGGACGCATCATTGCCGTGCTGATCGCTTTCAGTCTGAACTACGCCTGCTATTTTTCCGAGATCTACCGCGGCGGCATTGAAAGCATCCCGCAGGGTCAGTATGAGGCAGGCTATGTTCTGGGTCTGACCAAAAAGCAGATTTTCCGCAATATCATCCTCAAGCAGGTTATCAAGCACATTGTCCCTCCCATGTCCAATGAGATCATCACCCTGATCAAGGACACCGCTCTTGCCAACTGCATCATCGTCTGCGAGATCATCAAGCAGGCAAAGGAACTGGCTGCCACCAAGGCACTGGTCTGGCCGCTGTTCTATACAGGCGCATTTTATCTGCTCTTTGTTGGTTTCCTGACCATTGTGCTGGGTCGGGTAGAAAAGAAACTCAGTTATTTCAGGAGTTGAGCTTATGGCTGTACTGGAAGTAAAAAACTTAAAAAAGAACTTCGGCAGCACGGATGTGCTGAAAGATGTCAGCTTTTCTCTGGAAAAGGGGCAGGTTCTGACCATCATCGGCTCCTCCGGCAGCGGCAAGACCACTCTGCTGCGGTGCCTGAATTTCCTTGAAACGCCGGATGAGGGAGACATCCTTGTTAACGGCAAGGTGCTGACCACTGGAAATGACGATGAAATCCGCCGGAACCGGCTGCATTTCGGTCTTGTTTTCCAGAATTTTAATCTGTTTCCCCAGTATACCGCTCTGGAGAATATTACACTCGCCCCTACGCTGCTTAAGAAAGGTACTACGGATCAGATTAAGGAGCAGGGTCTTGACCTGCTGGAGCGGGTCGGCCTTTCTCAAAAAGCAGGTTCCTATCCCCACCAGCTTTCCGGTGGCCAGCAGCAGCGCGTGGCCATTGCCCGGGCGCTGGCGCTGAATCCGGAGGTTCTGTGCTTTGACGAGCCTACCTCCGCTCTGGATCCGGAGCTGACCGGCGAGGTTCTGCGGGTCATCCGCAGCCTGAAAGATCGGGGTAATACCATGATCGTGGTCACCCACGAAATGGAGTTTGCAAAATCCGTATCGGATGTGGTAATATATATGGCGGACGGTGTGATTGAAGAAATGGGCACCCCGGAAGAAGTTTTTGATACCCCCCGCAGTGAAAAACTCCGTGCATTTCTGCACGGAGCACAGGAAAAGTTTTAGGAGGAACGATTTATGACACAGCCCGCCCAGCAGGAACATATTCAGCAGCTTTTCGAAATCATCACAAAAATAGACAATATTGACGATTGCCGGGCGCTGTTTGACGATCTTTGCACCGTGAAGGAAGTGGAAAACATGGCCGAGCGGTGCTTTGCAGCCAAGCTTCTACTGGAAGGAAACACCTACAATCAGGTCATGGCGCAGGCAGACATCTCCTCTGCGACCTTGAGCCGCGTTTCCCGCTGCGTGCAGTACGGCAAAGGCTACTCCAAACTTTTAAAAAAGGAATAAGTATCTCCCCCGCCGGTTTTCCGGCGGGTTTTCACTTGACAAGCGAAAAATTGTGTGCTAAATTCTATTTTAGTAAAAGCTGTGACGAAGACATGCGTCCGGGAGAAGATGCCCAGAGAGAAACCCATTTGGTGAGAGGGTTTTGCAATACTGCCCCGCACGATACCGCTTCCGAGCCGCCGGGAAGAAATGCCCGGACGGGTGCGCCCGTTAAAGCGTCAATGAGTGGTGCCGCTTCGCGGTGCAACCAGGGTGGAACCGTGGAATACTTTGTATCCCACCCCTGATCTTTCGTCAGGGAGTGGGTATTTTTATTTTTGTCACCTCTGAAAACATCTTTCCGGCGGATCAGCGGTTCTTTTGTCCCGAATCTTCCTTTTGAACCCCTTGAAATACACAAAGTATTCCTTCGGGTTTCAAAATTTGATTTGTGCCAAAACTCCTCGCTGACCGCGCGAAAATCTGTTTTTGCGAGGTGCCTGACTCTCTCCCCTACACAAAAGGAGGAAATTAAAATGGAAAACGAAAACCTGTACACCTTTGAAAATCCCGAGTACCGCAAAACCTACTGGCACACCTGCTCCCACATCATGGCTCAGGCCGTCAAGCGTCTGTGGCCCGAAGTGCAG
Organism: Oscillospiraceae bacterium; assembly: GCA_017537045.1. The sequence goes on from JAFYLN010000160.1 coordinate 10,653, forward strand.
TTGGCCATCGGCCCTGCCATCGACGAGGGCTGGTACTACGACTTTGATGCCCCCTTCACCATCGGCCCCGAGCATCTGGAAAAGATCGAAGCCGAGATGAAGAAGATCTGCAAGGCCAGAATCAAACTGGAGCGCAGCGAAAAGCCCCGTGCCGAAGCCATCGCCTACATGGAAGAAAAGAACGAGCCCTACAAGGTGGAGCTGATCAATGATCTGCCCGAAGATGCCGTCATTTCTTTCTATACCCAGGGCGAATTTACCGACCTGTGCGCCGGCCCCCATCTGGATCATACTGGCCGGGTGAAGCACAACGGCTTCAAGCTGACCTCTTCCTGTGGCGCTTACTGGCGCGGTGACAGCAACCGTAAGATGCTGCAGCGTATCTACGGCATCGGCTTCCCCAGCAAGGACGAACTGGATGCTTACCTGACCCGCATTGAAGAGGCCAAGAAGCGCGACCACCGCAAGCTGGGCAAGGAGCTTGGACTGTATATGCTGCGCGACGAAGGTCCCGGCTTCCCCTTCTTCCTGCCCAAGGGCATGGTGCTGCGCAACACCCTGATTGACTACTGGCGTCAGGTGCACAAGAAGTACGGCTATGTGGAATGCTCCACCCCCATGATGATGAACCGCTCCCTGTGGGAGAAGTCCGGCCACTGGGGTCACTACAAGAACAACATGTACACCACCGTCATCGACGATGTGGACTTTGCCATCAAGCCCATGAACTGCCCCGGCGGTATGCTGGTCTACCAGTCCGAGCCCCACTCCTACCGCGACCTGCCCCTGCGTGTGGGCGAACTGGGTCTGGTTCACCGCCATGAGCTGTCCGGTGCCCTCCATGGCCTGTTCCGCGTCCGCTGCTTCACGCAGGACGATGCTCACATTTTCATGACCTGGGATCAGATGAAGGACGAGATCAAGAACGTAGTCAAGCTGTTTGATGAAGTGTATTCCGTCTTTGGCCTGAGCTATCAGATTGAAGTGTCCACCATGCCCGAGGATCATATGGGCGACGAAAAGGACTGGGATTTCGCCACTGAGACCCTGAAAGCAGCCGTGGAGGAAATGGGAAAATCTTACGTCATCAACGAGGGTGACGGCGCGTTCTACGGCCCCAAGCTGGACTTCCATCTGGCAGACAGCCTTGGCCGCACCTGGCAGTGCGGCACCATCCAGTTGGATATGCAGCTGCCTGAGCGTTTCGAACTGGAATATGTGGGCGCCGACGGCGAGAAGCACCGCCCCGTTATGATCCACCGCGTGGTTCTGGGTTCCATTGAACGCTTTATCGGCGTTATCACGGAGCATTTCGCCGGTGCCTTCCCCCTGTGGCTGACCCCTGTGCAGATCAAGGTTCTGCCCGTTACTGACCGGGCTCATGAGTATGCCAAGGAGTTGAATGAGAAGCTGAATGATGCAGGCCTGCGCAGTGAAGTGGACTGCCGCAGCGAGAAGCTGGGCTACAAGATCCGCGAAGCACAGCTGCAGAAGATTCCCTATATGCTGGTTGTTGGTGACCGCGACATCGAGAACGGTACTGTTTCCGTCCGTACCCGCAAGGGTGACGATCTGGGCGCTATGACCCCCGATGCCTTCATTGCCAAGTGTTTGATGGAGATCGCCACCAAGAGCAAGGAAGTCTAAGTTGTTCTGAAACCACAAGCCGCACCGTTGGTGCGGCTTGTTTTCAAAGGAGGAAGCACTATGTATCTGTGGGTCGGCTGTAAATTGCCCGAGGCTTTTGAACGGGAGATTCGTGCCCATTGTCTGAAACTGAATCAGCAGTTGGGGCTGGATGCGGTCGCCTTCCAGCTTCCCCAGCACATTTCCCTGAAGATCAGCTTTCAGACAGACTGCCCAGAGGAGGTTCTTGCTGAGCTGGAAGCTTTTCTAATCGCCCAAAAGCCTTTTGCGGTGGACATTCAAAAGGCAGAGCAGTTGGGGAACATTCTCTGGCTGACCGTTGGAGAAAATGAAGTATTGCATCGTCTGCATCAGGAACTGGATGCACGTTTAGAAAAACGTTTCGGCATCGGGCAGCATGAATTTGACAAGCGCTTTCAATTCCACTCCACCTTATTTCTGGATGCAGATACAGAAAAGGTGGCGCAGATGTGCAGTGCACTGGAAGATTATCCTTTTGCACGCAGTCTTCCGGTGGACACTTTTTTGCTGGGTATTTCCGAAACCGGGAAGCCCGGCACCTGCCATATCATTCGTCAAATCAAAATTTAAGAATCTTTTAATTTACAAGCTGTCCATCCGGGGCGGCTTGCTTTTTTCTATCTGTACTGATATACTAAAAGAAAAAAGGGAGGCATACTGCTGTGTACAAAATAAGATTTCTTTGTATTTTTCTGACCGTTCTTCTTTTGCTCACCGCCTGCACTTCAAATGCACCGGAACCATCCCTGTATGACCGCGGGCTGGAAGTGATTGCACTCATGCACGATGCAATCAACAGCGATGCTTACCTGGATATGCTTTCTGCAAACGAAGACATGCGAACCATAATTGACGAAGCCGCTGCCGGGGACTACAATGCTCCTGCCGCCGCCTATTCCATTTCCTTCATGCCGGATGCCCTCAACGCCGTTGGCGATCTTTCCGCACTGCCGGAAACCCTGCTGGACACAGTCTCCCACCGACTTATTTCCGCCGTGACCACACAGGTCAATGCCTTTGGAGGTGTGGAGATCCTGGCCGCTTCCACCATGTGCACGGTAGGAAAAACCTTTGTCTGCTCCGAGTTGAAGGAAGATATCATTTATCTTTACGTCTTCGAGAACGGCTGTCCCGTTGCTGTGACATTTACCGGTGGCGAGGATCAGACTGTTTGTGCTTCCGCTAATGTTATTTTCTACGAGGATTTCCCCACTTCCGACGCTCAGTCCATACAGGAATTCTTTGGTGACAAGGGTGTTACCGTAACAGACATCAGCAGAAAGTAATTTTTACCTTTTCATTATGATTCAGGCCGCTCCTTGCAGAGCGGCTTGTTTTCTGATGCAGAATATGATAGAATACAGTCAAATTTCAGTTTGTCGTTCTCTTTCGATTGTGCGTGTAGGGGCGGCTATCAGCCGCCCGCTGTTACGAATTTGCATTGGTTTTCGGCGAAATCGTAACATTGTACTGCCGGGCGGCGGGTCGCCGCCCCTACGTTATCCACGTTACATTGGGCGATAAACATCAATTTGAATCTCTTAGAGAGGAGGTGCCTTGTGGCAAGCACCAAGAATACATCGAAAAAAAGCAGCCCAAAAGCTGCAAAGAAATCCGCTCCGAAAAAGACTGCGTCTAAAAGGGCGGCAAAAACAGCCGCGTTGAAAAATCCACCTGTACAGGAGCGGAATTCCATCTTCCGCAGGAAAACCATTGCGGAGCGCACCGTTGCTTTCAAGACCCGCAACTGGGCTGCCGTAGCGGGCTGGGCCGGCATCATTCTATTTTCGCTTCTGGCGCTGTTTCTGAACTTCTTCATGGTCGGTTACAGCTTTTCCGTCCTTGTATGCCTGTGCGTCATCGGCATTATTCTGGTCTACAAAGGGCTGCGTCTGCTGGGCAGCAAATATCCCCATGATGCAAGAATCTTAAAGCGCATCTTTACGGTGGTTCTGTGCATTGGATTGCTGGTTGTGGGTGTGACGGAGTGCATCATCATTGATGCCAGCTTCGGTGACCCCAAGGAGCACTGCGATTATATGGTGGTGCTGGGTGCCGGTGTCCACGGAGACCAGCCGTCCCTGTCCCTGCGCAACCGCATTGATGCTGCTTACGACTATCTGACTACCCATCCGGATGTGATCGCGGTTCTGTCCGGCGGACAGGGCGAGGGCGAGAATCTGACAGAGGCACAGTGCATGTTTGACCATCTGACCGCTATGGGTATCGCTGAAGACCGCCTGATCCTGGAGGATCAAGCCACTTCCACATGGGAAAATCTCCAGTTTTCCCTTGACCTGATCGAAGAAACAGCCGGCCAGCGGCCGGAAAAGCTGGGCGTGCTGTCCAGCGAATACCATCTGTTCCGCGCCAGCCTCTTTGCGGATGCCTGCGGCGTGGAATTTGTGGGCGTTCCCGCCAAGACCACGAAGCTCTCCCTGCGCATCAACTATTTTCTGCGGGAGGTCGCCGGTGTCTGGCACTATCTTTTACTGGGAGGACAATATCATGATTGAGAAACTGTATGCCGATTTTGCATGGGAGCAGACTGCTGCACTGCTGGCCATCGATTCCCCCACTGGTTACACCAAACAGGCCGCTCTTTGGGTGCGGGATGCTTTTGCCGCACTGGGCTTTGATGCCGCCATCACCGTCAAAGGCGGTGTTCTGGTGGATTTTGGCGGCTGTGATACAGAGGATGCCCTGCTGCTGGAAGCCCACGCCGATACACTGGGCTGCATGGTTGCCGAGATCAAAGGCAGCGGCCGCCTGCGCCTGACTGCGCTGGGCGGCATGAATCCCAACAATGCCGAAGCAGAAAATGTGCGTGTCTACACCCGCAGTGGCAGCGTGATCGAGGGCACCTGCCAGCTTTGTAATGCTTCCGTCCATGTCAATACCGCTTACAGCGACACCAAACGCGACTGGGACACCATGGAGGTCGTTCTGGATGAAGCTGTCGTTTCTGCTGCTGACAGCCGCAAGCTGGGCATTGAGGTAGGCGACATTGTCTGTTTCGATCCCCGTATCAGAAGAACCGCTTCCGGCTATTTGAAGAGCCGCTTTCTGGATGACAAGCTGAGCGTCGGCATTCTGCTTTCGTTTGCAAAATATCTGGCGGATAATCAGATCACGCCTGCGCGCAAGGTCTATGCCCACATCACCGTCTACGAGGAAGTAGGTCACGGCGGCAGCGCCTCCGTGCCTGCCGGGGTCACAGAAGCAATTTCCGTGGATATGGGCTGCGTCGGTACCGGTCTGCAGTGCACCGAACGGCAGGTTTCTATCTGCGCCAAGGATTCCGGTGGTCCCTACAGCTATGAGGTCGTGGGAAAGCTGATTGATGCAGCGAAGAAGACCGGCGCGGATTATGCGGTGGATATTTATCCCCGCTACGGTTCCGACGTAGAAGCCACCTTGCGCAGCGGTGTGGATATCCGCCATGGCCTTATTGGCGCAGGTGTCTACGCCAGCCATGGCTATGAGCGCAGCCACATTGACGGCGTGTACAGCACCCTGAAAGTCCTCTGCGGCTATCTGGACGTATAAATTTTCATGGCGGGATTCACTCCGAATCCCGCCGCGTTTTTGTTTTCAATTTCAGTTTGGCGTTCTGTTCTGATCGGCCAAAGGCCGATGCAATGCTACCCATTGCGGGGAGCGAAGCGACGTGGCAATCCGCATCCCCCTGCATCCGTCAGGATGCTGTCGCCCCAGAGGGGCGACAATATAAAATCCCAACTGAACGGCAAACATCAACTTACACTGCTACTTCAAATTCCACGGTCGCACTTTCAAGGCCATGCGCGCGGATGGTCAGCGTTGCCGTACCGGTTTCGCCGGTGGTGCGGACATAGGTACCGCACATACCGCCCTCCGCAGTCACCACATCGGGACCGACGATCTGCGCTGCGCCCGTCAGCTCCAGCCGCACCGGAAGCTGCGCATAGGGCGCCACATTGCCGTTTTCATCCAGAATACGGATGCGCACCGCTGCCATATCGTAGCTTGCTTTTTCCTGAAGCGCCGTCTTGCTGGGCGTTACATCCAGATGGAGCTTTGCACTGGGGCAGCAGGTCGCAGTTGCTACCACTTCCCCGTTCTTGATGGCATCAAAACGCCAGACTGTGGATGCGCCGCCCCAATTCCCCACGTACTTGCCATAGAGGGCAACACCGTCCTGATAGGTCATCTTGTAGCGCATCATGGCATAGCCCATGCGCAGCATTTCCTTCTTCGGCATAGCCGCAAGGCCGTACTTGGCTGCTGCCTGCAAGGATTTCTTCAGAAGTTCCGCTTTGCCTTTTTCGAAACCCTCCACCGTCTCCAGCTGGTCACCAATGACATCATCCATGATCATGGGCGGATGGGGCAGTGCTCCGAAATCATCTTTTTTGAGTTTGGAAATGAACCGGTCGTTTTTATACAGTGCCACCTCGTCTGCATTGGTAAACACGCTGACATCGCCGATATTGCCGCCTGCGTAGTCACCGATGTCCATGGGCGAGCCAATCACCAGAATAGGCTTCTTTTCCTGCTGGCTGGCATAGACGGCCGCCGCCAGCTTCGGATTGCGGAAAGAATCCAGCACGCCGTGGTAGCAGATGCGGTCGCCGGAGCCGAAATCCTTATGGGTCGCATAGTCAAACATGCACCAGCCGATGCATCCCACATGGTTGCCGTCAGCCATGGCATCATTATGTACCCGTGCATGGCGCAGCGCATGCTGCTGCCGTTTCAGCCACGGATCAAAGGACTTTGTGGGAAATATGTGGCCGCTGTGCTCTGTAATAAGAAGCGGCTTGCTCAAATCAGGCGTGACACTCTTTTTGGGTTTGACACCGGGATTGTCGCCGGTATGGGAGAAGTCGTTGTAACCGTACACATCCTCCAGCAAACTGCTTTGCTCGATAAAGCGGACACCGCTAGTGGGGCGGCTGGGATCCAGCTCATGGGCAATTTCATTGGTGCGCAGATAAAGCTCGTCACAGTCCTGACTTTCGTTGACACGTACACCCCAGAGGATGATGGATGGATGATTGCGGTACTGAAGCACCATTTCTTTTACGTTTTCCACACATTGCTCTTTCCAGCTATCCCCGCCGATATGCTGCCAGCCGGGAATTTCCGTAAAGACCAGCAGACCCAGCTTATCACACTCGTCGATGAAATACTGGCTCTGGGGATAGTGGGAGGTACGGACAATGATGCAGCCCAGTTCCTCCTTCAGGATTCTGGCATCCTCCCGCTGCAGGCTTTCCGGGGCGGCATAGCCAATATAAGGCCAGCACTGATGACGGTTGAGACCCCGCAGGAAAACCTGCTCACCATTTAAGTAAAAGCCATTTTCCCGGAACTCGGCAGTACGGAAACCAAATTTGACTTCCTGCACGTCCTGAATTTCATCATCTCTGACCAGTGACACGCGGCAAATGTAGCGGCAGGGGTCTTCTAAGTTCCAGCATCGGGCACCGTCAATTTCCATATCCAGCACAGAATCCAGCGTTTTCTTTTTCAGAACCACCTTGCCGGATTCGTCCAGAATCTCCACCACGAATTTGCAGTTTTCTCCATTTTCTGCGGTGATTTCCAGATGGGCAGATTCTGTGGTGGGGGTGGTGATGAACAAGTCGGAGAGCATGCACTTTTCCCGCATGTCCAGCCAGACCTCCCGGTACAGGCCGCCATAGGTCAGATAGTCGATCACAAAGCCAAAGGGCGGCACTCCGGGATTTTCCGTAGCGTCCAGCTTCACGGCGATCAGGTTTTCGCCGCCGTGTACAGCATCCGTAATTTCCACGCGGAATGCGGTGTAACCGGTATGGTGGGTGGCCAGTTCCCGGCCGTTTACATAGACTGTGGCCATGTGACCCGCGCCGTCAAACTGCAAAAACAGCCGTTTTCCCAGCATTTCTTCGCTGACTTCCAGCTTCCGCCGGTAGCCGCAGACCATCTGGTAGCTGTTGTGGTCAGCATAGTGCAGCGGCAGCTCCTGTACCGTATGCGGCAGGCGCACCGGTTCCCCGGCTCCCTTTCCCAGTGCAAAATCCTCACACCAGTTTCTGATAAATTTCCAGCAATTGCAAAGGCTGATCATAGGATTACCTCCTTAAAATTCTTTTTCTAATCATACGTCAAAACTCCGTAAAATTCAAGAGCGGCGCAAAGCCGCAGTGTCGCAAATTTTCCTCTTGCAATTTAGGCAAAAGTGTACTATACTATTTGAAACACCTGCCGGTGTGATGGAATGGTAGACGTAGTGGACTCAAAATCCACCGCTGGCGACAGCGTACCGGTTCGAGTCCGGTCACCGGCACCACTGCCCAAAACCCTTGATTTCCAATGGGTTTTGGGTTTTCTTTTTTGCCAGCGGCAATTGTCAATTCACTACCACAAAACCATTTTTCTATCATTTTTTCTATCAAAATCTTATGATTCATCAGATTCCCCCATGATTTCTTCACTCATCTGAATGAGTGCTGTATCTTGCTGGTCATTGATGATCTGTGTGTACATCTGTGTTGTTGCAAGTTGTGCATGACCCAAAATCCCTTGAATCACGCGAATACTTACACCTTTTGCGCAGAGAATGCTGGCACAACTGTGCCGAAGATCATAGAAGCGAATCCTTTTCAGATTGTGCTTCTCCAGAAATTTTTTGAATTTATTAGTAAGCGCATTCGGCGAAACAAGTTTTCCGTCTGGATATCGAATCAGATATCCATCCCATGTATGGTCGTATTGCTCACCAAAAACAGTCCGGTTCGTTTTGTGTTCCTCAATAAGTTCCTTAATCAGTGCGCTAAGAGAACCAACCAGCAGCAAATCTTTCGCTTTTCTGTTTTTCGTAAAAGGCTTTCGGGTGATTGTATTTCGACCATCTATCGTTTGCTGGGTAATTGTTTGATCGATAAGGATACGATTTTGTTCCCAATCGATTTCTGATTCACATGCGCCTACGATTTCTGATCTTCGCAGCGCAATCAAAAGACCCATAAGTGTTGCTACATGGAACCACAATGGTTCCTCCCTCAGGTGCCGCATCAATTGGTTCGCTTCGCTCACAGTCAAAATTGGGAAAACGTTCCGTTGTGGCAATGGCAAATTGATGTGGCAGTCTCTGGATGATGCTACGTTCCTATCCACAAGACCACCTCTCTTTGCATGTTGCAATACACGTCGGATCAATGTTGCACGATGCTTGACCGTGTTTTCGACCCCAGAGCCATCTGCATACTTCAATATTATAACTTTAGTGCATTATACCGCCATAAAAAGTTCGTTGTGCAAGTTGTTGGCCGTACACTTTTCTTATTTCTACCACTCATTGGGTGGATTTACATATTATTTTTCTTTCTGTGCCGTTCGATATTGCGAAAATTCATCAAAAAAGTTCTTTTTGGGGATTATTATACCGTCATAGACGATTTTTTTCATTCAAATTATCTAAAAATTATTTGTGCAATTTTTCAGAAAGTTTGTCAATTTCTACTCCCAGTATTTTGGAGATACGCAGGTATACGTCTACGGGGCATTGATTTTCTCCCGTTTCATATCTCCACAAGTGACACGTCTGAATCCCCAGATGATCTGCCAGCTCGCGTTTGCTCATTCCATGGACTTCTCTATAAAACCGAATGCCCGTTGTGATCGCCTCTTTCTTACATGTACTGCATACGAACACAGACGGCCAAATCTCACCGTTCTCTTTCTGTTCCTTGAAATCATAAACAGTCATTTCCTGCTTATCGGTTCCCCAATTGGTGAACCGATAAATGAGATATTTCTCTCCGTTCGTAATTGCTTTGTTTGCTTTCAGATACTCTTGTTTCGACAAAAAAATCTGGGCTGTCATCCATCGAGGTTTTCACCTCGATATAAATCGGCTCCCCAGACTCGTCAAAGGAAAGCATGTCATATCCGAGCCGGTTTCCAAGTTTGAAATGTGGGAGCACCAGCATTGCCAAGCCCGGATTTACTTTTTGCAGATGTTGCCTTTCGTACACAAACGCCGCTTCCTCTCCACCCCTTCCAAGCTTCTGGACGCCCTTGGTTGGCCCCTTTGTATATGGAGTATGCGGGTAATTATCGAAAAACGACAGTTCCACCAGTGTGAAGTCATTGGTCACCAGTGCATGGATCGGAATTCCCAAGTAGTTCGACAATCGCTGATATTTGTCGAGCCGCCCATAGGGTGGTTTGATTTCCATCTCACACAGATCTGCCTGCGTGATTCCCACCCTTTGCGCCAATTCCTGCTGACTGACACCCAGATAGCTTCTAACAACTTGAATCAGATGCATTTCCTTTTCTCCTGTTTTATAGTGCCGATATCGAAACCTGGCCTTGCAATTGCCTTCGGTTCGGGATATACTTAAATTGATATTTTGTTTTCCTCAATCGCAAGTATCGATTTCTTTTCGGTGTCTATATCGCAGCATGTACGGCATCGTATATCAATTGACGTTATCCATAAACTTTTATAGGTATTTTATAGCAAATATACGGTGTCGTATATTTTTTATCATTGGAGGAATATTTATGGCACGTTCTGACGCGATGAACCGCGCAATCAAAAAATATGAGCAGGAAAAAGTGGATCGAATTATCTTCCGTGTACCCAAAGGTATGAAAGAGCAGATTCAGCTTCATGCTGATAAGAACGGTGAGTCTTTAGCGGCATTCCTCAATCGCGCCGTGAAGGAAACCATTGAGCGTGATAATAGGGATTAATCAAAACACAAAACAGGTCGAAGTAACGGTTGTTACCTCGACCTGTTATTTGTATGTACATACAGCTATTAGGGTTTTCACAGAAAATAGTTAAACAAGTATCATATCAATTGCATTGATCGCAGCAAATAAATTATGCAAAACTGTTCTCGATTTTCCGGATCTTCTTTCTCTTGAGGAAAATCAGCACAACACCCAGCAGAATGGGTGCCGTCATCACGACCCACATAATGGGGGTATACCCGAAAATATCTGCCACAATGCCGCACGCGGAAGGGCCGATGATGGTTGCCGCATCCATAAAGATATAGTTGGTACTGGAAGCGCTGCCCCGCCGTTCAGAGGGAACAGATTTCATGCACAGCGACTGCAGCATGGGCTGCACCGCACCGTATCCAAAGGCATTTACAAAGGCCGCAAAGAGCAGCATCACAATATTCGTGGCCATTCCGATCAGCACCAAAGAGCAGGCGGTCATACACACAGCCGGGATTGCCACCTTTACAAATCCGTACTTATCTGTCAGTTTGCCCACAGTGGGTCTGGTCGCCAGCAGTGTCAACGCATAGACCGTAAAGAACAGGCTGCCGCCGGCAATACCCCGTTCCTCCGCGTAGACCAGCATAAAGGCATTGATGGAAGTAAATCCCATGGCGACAAAGAAGGTCACACCGGCAGGAACCAGCGCCTCTTTTGCGATCATGTTGTCGAAATTCAGCTTGAAGGACATTGTTTTCCGCGGTGCGGTTTTGATGGTGGAAGTGGTGAGAATGGCAAGACCCATCAGACACGCAAAGATGATATACACCCTGTTGTAGCCGAAGATATCCCGCAGGAACACACCAACGGTCGGTCCGATGGCCTGGGACACCACTTGCGCGCAGGCATAATATCCCATACCGGTGGTGAATTTATCTCTCGGCAGCACATCCGATACGATCGTCAGGCAGCAGGCATTGCCGAACGCATTGCCAACACCCTGCAACAGACGGAAGCATTTCAGAACCGTAATCGTCTGCAAGCCTGCGGCAGAAGCGATCACAGGCGCAAAGCTGAAACCAAGGTATGCGCTGCCCATGCAGGTCATCGCCAGCATCACCAGCTTTTTGCGGTCGAAGGCGTTCATTGCCGGTCCCGAGATAAAGCGGAAGATCAGCGCGGTGACCGCAAACATGCTCATCAGCTGACCAATTTGATCCGCCGGAGCGCCGGTGGATTTTGCGTAGAGGGAAAGTAGGGAGTTGCTCATCTGCTGACCCAGATTCAGTGCCATGTTTGTAAAGAAAATGCTGATAAACATCACATTCCAGATTGTAGCGGGAGGATTCCAATTGGGATCGGTATTGGGCTGTACTTTACGCATTTGTATTGCCTCCAGTCAAACAAGATTTATGGGACTGTCTAAAAGATCTCAATGCTCCATTGGATCGTTGCTGTTTCCTGCGGTGCAATGGCTGTCATATCTGCCATTGATGCAATATCTTCCACAATGCCCTCCCGTCCCGGGAGCACGGACCAGGGTTCAATGCACAGGAAGGGCGCATCCGTATTGGGTTTGTGCCAGAAACCCACATAGGGCATATCCTGATAGCGGACCGTTACACCGTGCTGCCCTTTCGGGGAAGAAAGGGTTACTTCACGCCCACAATCGGCAAATACCACCGCGTCAAAACAGAAAAGTCCATGGTTCATCCGCAGCTTGCATCCGTCTTCTAGTTCATAGGGTATTTTGTCCGCCGTTAGCACACTCCCGCTGAAGCAAACCAGCTTCGGATCCGTCCTTCCCGGAAAGGAAACTTGATAATCTTCAAAGGCAAGCCCTTCCTCCAGAGGAATCCGAAAACCGGGATGCCCGCCGAATCCGCAGTACATGGTATGGGTGCCGGTATTTTTGACCCTGTAGCAAACATGGATCCGGTTGTCTTCCAGTTTGTATTCCAATCTCAGAAAGAAGTGGAACGGATAGATTGCCCGTGTCTGGGTCGAATCGGTCAGCAGGAAGGCACAGCAGTCCGGCGCGGTCTGCTTCTCTTCCAGTTCTGTTTTCCCGAGAAAACCGTGGCACTTCATGGGGTAGGATCTGCCGTCGTAAGTATACCGCTCCTGATAAAGTCTGCCGACGAAGGGGAATAAATTGGGCGCGCGTCCGCCCCAGTAAGCACGGTCACCCTGCCAAAGATACTCCCGCCCGTTCTTCTTGTGGAAGATGGATTGCAAGGTTCCTCCTTTGGGACTAAGCTGAACGGACAGCACATCATTTTCAATCGAAATCACAAGAACACCTCCTACTTTTAAGATCTTATGATTAGCATATCAAGTGCCTGAATGAAAGGCAATTCGATTTTCTCGGCGCAGCTATTCTCGTTTGGAATATTGTTTTGATACTCTGCAAAATGCCAGAGTTTTCCACACTTTTGTCGCAGAATAATTCTTAATTATTCCTGTTCAGAATAGCATTTCTGACAGAATTCGAATTGAATTGCTTCCTGAAAACTTTTATACTGTGATCAGAAAGCAAAAAACGCAGACGCTTTCGCGTCTGCGTTTTTCCACTTACTGTTTAGTGTTGCTCCGGTTGAACTCTTCGATCTGAAGCCGGGGTGTGATATAGGCTTCCAGATTTGCCAGAAGCCACTGCCGCAACCGGCTTTGGGCAGCCGTGTCCTCATGGGTCTTCTTTTCCAGCAGAACCACTGGCAGGCTGGGCACTTCCATGACCGGCACACAATGCATACGCTTTGTGCGGTACGGTGCAAGGTCACGACCGGAATAGATACCCACGCCCTTATTGAGCGTGATCCGGTGGATGCATTCCTCCCGCCGCATTTCTTCGCCATCCTGCGGGTAGATCTTACGGGGTCTGAGACCGAATTGGCGGCTCAGTTCACAAAGCAGGTACTGGGAATAGGGCGATTCATAGAAATCCAATCCGTTCAGTTCCTTCAAAGAGATTCGCTCTTTTTCGGCATAAGGAGAAGAATCGGCAGTAAGCATGTACAGTTCGTCATCGTAGATTGTTGTGGACATTACATCTTCCGTCAGATTAAAGGGCTTGGGCGTAATGGCAAAATCGCAGTTTCCGCTTCTGACCTGCTCCACAACCTTGGAAATATCGGATATCTGCTCCAGCTGAATGTGAATACCGTTATGCTGATTGATGAAGTCGTCCAGCGCCAACCTGTACTGGTAAGACTTGGGGCAAATAAGCACACGGATTGTTTCGCCCCGAACCAGCCGCTCCAACCCTTCTATTGCCTGGTTGAATTGGGGTTCCAGTTCCCGCATCCGTTCGTAAAAATACTGACCGGCGGAGGTCAGAGAAATGGGATGGCTGCTTCTGTCAATGAGCTTCACATCCAGATCCCGCTCCAGCCGCATGATTGCCTTCGAAAAAGAAGACTGGGAGATATGGTTCTCTTCTGCTGCCTGAGAAAAATTCAGACACTTGGCAACGCTGAGAAAATACTTGATTGTTGTAATCTCCATAAAAATTCCACCTTCTTTCCCTTTCGTATATAGCCCTGAGCATAATACGAAAAGTCGTTGTGGCACAAGGCTTTTTTAGATTTACAAACGTGTTTTGTCACTCAAAAATATAGAAAGCAATCAGCCATTTTGGTATAATTAAGTTGTGACCAAAACCAACCAAAGGAGG
>JAFYLN010000161.1 GCA_017537045.1 Oscillospiraceae bacterium
GGGCAGAATTGTTCTGCCCTTTTCGCTATTATCGGTAGTGCATCCGATTGAAAATGCACTTTCAAAAAAGGAGGTAACCCCAATGGCAGAAGGACAGGGCAGATCATCGGGACAGGGCGTGAAGCTGCTGTACATCCGGGATTATCTGCACAAACACAGCAGCAAGGAACATCCCAAGAGTGCAGCGGAGATCATCGATTACCTGGCCACCAAGGGTATCACAGCCAGCCGCAAAACCATTTACAATGACATTCTCCGACTGAAAGCGGACTTCCAGGAGCAGATTGAATACAATGAGCAGAAATGGGGCTACTATATTACGAAGCCGCCCTTCACAGCAGCAGAACTGGCCGTGCTGATCGACTGCATCCGCTATGCGCCGTATATGACGCAGGAGGATGCACAATGTCTTACAGATAAAATCAAGGGACTGGCCAATGAGTACGATCTCCAGATACTTGCCCAGTATGCAGGTGCAAACGGCAGAAAGAAGTACGGAGAGAGCAGCATCCTCGACAACATTCAGATTCTTACGCAAGCCATCAAGAGAAAGCGCATGATCAAGTTTCAAATGATCGAGCGTGTAGCAGAACATACCACTCATACCAGAGTTAACCCTAAAGTCATTCTCGCTAGTCCCTTCGACCTGAAATGGGAGGATGGTGAATATGTGCTTTCGTATGCCATCGACCTCAAGTTTGACACAGATGACGAGCTTCCCGACGATGACAACCAGGTAGATTGCACCCGCAGGGTTTCTCTCATTACCAATATTCAGATCACGGATTTGCCAAGCACATATAGGGATAAGAGTGATGATGACAAAAATCGAGAGCTAGGCCTGACCTTCGTGGGTTACGGCACAAAAGTAGTCACGATTCGGTTTCGTAAAAGTGCATTAAAGAAAGTTCAAGAGGATTTGGGAAAACACGCCGTCCTGATTCCGTTGGACGATCATCATTTCACAATAAGCATAAGACGCATGATCAATTATGAGTTTTGCGATTGGATTGGGTCATTTGGCTGCGAGGCGAAAATAATCAGTCCCCCGGAAGTGGCAAAATTTTTCCTCGCTGTGTTGGAGGACGATCTGGACGAGATAAAAAGGTTGTACAAATACGATTTGGAGCCGGTTCATCTCCTGTCGGGTGAGGAATATTGTGCATTAACCCCCGAACAGGATCGCCTCATAAGGCCTGACCTGAATAACAGAGTATGTGTGGTTAACGATGAGTATACTATGTCCTATGTCTTAGATGACATACCGAATCCCAATGTATAACCTAAGAAACCGAGATGCTCCGGCATCTCGGTTTCTTGTATCAGGATGTTCAAAGATGATCCCCGGATGTTGGGAGATGTTCAAAGATGTTCCATCATCTTCGCTTCAGCTTCTCCTTTGTTCCACTCATCTGAGCCAGCGGGGAGAATCGGTCATAGTCTTTGGCAATGTCCGCATCGTAAATGGCACAGTAGTGCTTCGTCATCTTCAGGGTGCTATGCCCCAACAGCTTCTGGAGCATGAACGCATCACCGCCGCAGTCCACCAGATACTTCCGGGCGAAGGTATGGCGGTAGAGATGTGCGGATGTTTTCTCCACCCCACGGGACTGGTTATGCCGTGCGATAGCCAGCCGCAGGCCGTTCATGGAGAGCATACCGCCGTACTGATCGCAGAACAGGTAGTCATCCGGCTTTCCACCACGGATTGCCATGTACTCCCGGAGGATGGACACCATGGGAGAGCAAAGCGGGGTGGTCTGGATTCGTCCGTTCTTATTGTGCCGGAAGATGATTTGCCGGGTGTCCAAGTCCACATCCCGGTTCTGGATGTTGCGGATGGTTGCAGACCGACAGCCGCTGTTCATCAGGAAGTTCACGATCACCCAGTTGCGGTACTCGCAGAAGGAGCAGTTCTTCTTCGGGCGTTTCAGCAGAGCCAGGAGTTCGTCATCCGTGTAGGATTCCTTCACCGTTTCCTTATCCTTGATGTGGGGCATTTCAGGAACGCTCATGCCATTGCGCCGACACCAGTTCAGGAAGGTGCGAACTACACGGCAGTAAGAGGAGATGGAGTTGTGTGCCAGCCCCGCCACCCGCATGGATACCACCATTGCTTCCAGATCCTTACGGGTCAGGGACTCCAATGACTTCTGGATGTCAAGGTGATTGGAAACGCTGCGGATGTGGTGACGATAGGTGGAGATGGTAACATCGGACAGCCCCTGCGCCGTCTGGGAAACAACGAAGTCATCAAAGACTTCCTCCACGGATTTGCGGGACTGTCCATTCATGGTGATTTTTCTAGCCATAATTAGACCTCATGCCTTTCTCGAAATGATCGAAGCAGGCATGAGGTCTGGAATCCCCTTCTTCTGGGGCTTATTATTGGAAGTAAAAGGAAAAGAAAAACGCCTGATTTCTTTCGAAATCAGGCGTTTTGGCAGAGGATGAGGGATTCGAACCCCCGCAAACGGAGTCAGAGTCCGGTGTGCTACCGTTACACAAATCCTCTATATATGGTGGAGACAACAGGACTCGAACCTGTGACCTCATGCGTGTGAAGCATGCGCTCTAA
>JAFYLN010000162.1 GCA_017537045.1 Oscillospiraceae bacterium
CGAAGCCCTTGGCTCTCCCTCTGGGAGAGCTGTCAAAAATCGAAGCGATTTTTGACTGAGAGGGAAAATAACGAACCCTCTCCGCCCCAAATCCTTGATTTGGGGCACCTCTCCCAAAGGGAGAGGCAAGTTTTCAACAGCACGACAAACTGAAATTTGATATTTTCCCTTTCTTTACAAGGCGGTTGCAATGGGGGCAGAATTTTGCTATAATGTATATAAGTATTGTTTTGGAGGGGAATTATGGACAGCGAAAAGTTGAAGCTACAGATCGGCAGCAATATTGCATCCTACCGCAAGCGTGCCGGTCTGACACAGGCAGGACTTGCCGAACGGCTGAATTATTCCGACAAGGCTGTTTCCAAGTGGGAACGGGGTGAATCCATGCCCGATGTAACCACACTGGTGCAATTGGCTGAGCAATTTGAGATTACTGTCAACGATCTGGTAGTCGATCCCAATGCACTGCCCGGAAATCCCGGAACGCTGGAAAAAGCCATGACGCAGGTTTCCGAAAAGGCACTGAAGCGCAAGGCAGATAAGAACATCATTCTTGGTCTTTCCTCGATTCTTGTGTGGTTCGTGGCACTGCTGCTGTATGTACTGCTGTCCAGCTTCGGCATCGGCGACCGCTGGAACTGGGTGTTCTTCTTCTACGCCATCCCCGCCAACTGCATCGTACTGCTGAGCCTTCGCTCTGCATGGCATGATTTCCGCTGGAACAAGATTCTGATCTCCGGCATTGTTTGGGGAGCACTTCTGAGCATCTACATCACCGCCACGTTCTGGAGCTTCAATCTCTGGAGGATTTTCCTGCTGGGAATTCTGGGGCAGGCCGCTATTTTCCTGTGGTTCCGGATGTTCCGTCCGGCAAAGGAGCAAATTCAGGAGGATGAAAAAGAAAATGGATAAGAAAGAACTGCGTGATTATATCCGCAAGCATAAGCGCGCCATGACGGTCGAGGAGATCGAAACCAAAAGCAAAAGATTAGGCGAGCTTTTCCTTGCGTCTGACCTTTACAAGCAGGCAAAAAACATTTATGGATACCTTCCTTACAATCAGGAAGTGCGCACCACTGCCATGCTGGAGCAGGCGCAAAAAGACGGAAAACGTGTTGCCGTGCCTAAGATTCTGGGTGACACCATGATCTTCGTCTGGCTGGACGATTTAACAGCCGTGGAAAAAGGCTATTCCAAGATCCCGGAGCCTGTGGATCTGACTCCCATTGCCGATGATCCCACGGCGCTGGTGCTGATGCCCGGTATGGCATTTGATCCCGAAGGTCACCGTTGCGGCTATGGCGGCGGTTTTTACGATAAATTTCTGGCTTCCGAGCCGGATCATCCAACACTGGCACTGTGTTATGATTTCCAGATGCTCCCCCATCTGGAAACTGAGGAGTTTGATATTCCCGTAGACTGCGTTCTGTGGGCTTAAGGAGAAAGCTATGCGACTTGCAGTGATGATTCTGGTAGCGGCAGCTACATTCGGCCTGTGCTACCTGTTTGATAAAGGTTTCCAGAAGTATTTCCGCAGCAAAAAACAGCACCGCAGCGGTCTTGCCGTGCGGTTGAACAAGATGTACAGCATTGCGGGTGTGCTTCTGTTCGTTCTCGGCGTGGTTGCAGTCATCAACGGTGCTGCAGAAAATGGAGTCCTGCTTTACGGCGGTGTCCTGGTTTTGCTTCTGGGTATCGGTCTTTGTGTTTACCACTTGAGCTTCGGCATTTTCTATGATGCAGATTCCTTTGTCTGCACTTGCTTTGGAAAAAAGGAGATCACTTACCGATACAGCGACATTCTCATTCAGAAGCTGTATGTGATCACCGGTGGCAGCCTTGTGGTAGAGCTGCATATGACTGACGGAAAAACTGTCGGCATTCAGACTACCATGAACGGTGCCTATCCGTTTCTGGACGCAGCTTTTGCCGGATGGTGCAGCCAGAAAGGCATCAACACCGAAGATTGCAGTTTTCATGACCCGGCAAACCATTTGTGGTTTCCCCAGGAGGAAGCATAATGCACATCCCAAAGGTCACAACTGACCAGCTGGAGCTGGTGACGTTTCAGCAGGCGCTGGAAGCCGCCAATCAGCCAAGCGGTGATTATGATATTGAAAAATGGCTCTATGCACCACCCTTTTACTCAGAATACCGTTACATTCTGGGTACGCGGGGAAAGAATCCCCTGATCTGTATCGGCATCAACCCCTCCACTGCAGAGCCGGACAATCTGGACAACACTCTCAAATCCGTAGAGCGGATCGCTCTCGGCAACGGTTTTGACAGTTTTATCATGTTCAACGTCTATGCCCAGCGGGCGACCGATCCCAACACTATGGAACGCACCTGCAACATGATGCTTCACAAGGAAAACCTGAAAGCCTTCCGCTATGTGCTTTCCATTTCGGAAAAGCCGGCTGTCTGGGCAGCATGGGGTGCCATCATTGAAAAGCGCAAATACCTGAGCGCCTGCGTGCGGGATATGCTGGAGGCGGGGGAAGAATACGGTGCAAGCTGGTACTGCGCCGGTGCCATCACCAAAAAAGGGCATCCCCATCACCCGCTTTACCTGCGAAAAGATGAAAAAATCAAGACCTTCGACGTTTCGACTTACTTAGACACGCTTCAGGAGATATTATGAAATTACTGATCGCATCCGACATTCATGGCTCTGCCTACTGGTGCCGAAAGCTCATGGAAATGATCGAAGCAGAGCAGCCTGACAGGGTGGTTCTGCTGGGTGACCTGCTTTATCATGGTCCGCGCAACGATCTTCCCAGAGAGTACGCCCCAAAAGAAGTGATCCCCATGCTCAGCTCGATAAAGGAGAAAATTCTCGCGGTACGCGGCAACTGCGAAGCAGAAGTGGATCAGATGGTACTGCCTTTTCCCTGTATGGCGGATTACGCCATGATAGAGGCAGACGGGCAGACAGTCTATCTGACCCATGGCCATCTGCACAGCCCAGAGAAGCTGCCGCCTTTGCAGCCGGGCAGCATTTTCCTGAGCGGACATACCCACATCAAGCTGGACAAAACCGTGGACGGCATCCGCTGCCTGAATCCCGGCAGTGTGTCCATCCCCAAGGATGGCAGCCACAGCCTGCTGGTGTGGGAAAAGGGAGAATTCCGTTTCTGTATTCTGGAGGAAAGCGTATGAATGGCAGTGAATGCGAAACCTGCTGGTACTATGACTACGACGAAGAGTATGAAGAATACTTTTGTATGATGGATCTGGACGAGGACGAGGTTTACCGCTTTTTCGTTACGCCCAAGGCCCGCTGTCCCTATTACCGGCAGGGTGATGATTATACACTTGCAAGGAGACAGTAACCATGAAACGCCTGACCGTGCTGACATTGGCTGCGCTTCTGATGCTGTGCAGCTGTGCTGTACAGCCGGAACCGGCCGCCACTACACCGCCGCCCACTGAGACCATTCCTGTCAGGGAACCGCTGGGCATCTATGACGCAGCAAGCAAGCTTGAGAAAGAGACGGATGGTGCCATCAAAGCCTATCCCCTGAATAAACCCGATGCTGCCGGCTTTGCGCCCATGGGCAGCGACCTGCTGGTTTTTGCCGGGGAAGAAATCACAACCCTGACCCGGTTCAGCGGGGAAATGCTACGCGCAGTTGCCACAACGACACTGGATCACGGTATCAGTCCTCTTGATGCTGCTGTGCGTGTCAGCGAACAGGGTATTACTTATTACGACCATCCGAAAAATCAACTGGTTTTTCTGGATGCAGACTTGCAGGAAATCAAGCGTCAAACCATGCCGGCTGCTCTCTGCGGCACACCTGCACTCAGCACAGACTGCAGCGAATTCTACTATTGCACATCCGGTGCGCTGCGCTGCATGGATCTGGAAACAGGCCTCGACCGGCTTATCATGCAGCTGCAGTTTTCCTACCAGACACTGACAGCGCTGCATTGCAATGATATCATTGTTGTCTGCGATGTAAGAGATGAGCGCGGGCATAGCCGTCAGCTCTATGTCAGCACCGACACCGGCGAGATCTTGCACGAAGCGGAAGATGATCTGGTGCTTCACACGGATGGCGCTTCCTACTTTGCGCAGCACAAGGACGGCGGCTATACAGAATTTCTGTCTGGTGATTCTGAGCAGGGACCTACGCTGCTGACACCCCATACCTACGGCAGTGTTGCATTTCCCCTTTTTGAGCTTGGCAGCGTGGTTATGGTCACTGCGGATGCCTCCACAAATACCACAACGCTGGACTGCTATAACCTGCTCAGCGGCAAGCGGATCAGCAGCATCATTCTGAAAGAACTGAATTCTATCCGGAGCATTCAGGCTGACCAGGAGGCACAGAAAATATGGTTTTTGCGGTACGATCCACAATACAGATCCGATGTGCTGTACTGCTGGGATTGGAGCAAGTCCGCAGTCAGCGATAACCGCAGCTGCCTGTCAAGGCGCTACACATCCGACAACCCCGATTGGGACGGACTTTTCTCCTGCCGTGAGATTGCAGACAGGCTATCTCAAACTTACGGTGTTCAAGTTCTGCTGTGGGACGATGCCACCTCCTATCAACCCTGGGACTATACGCTGGTTCCGGAATATCAGGTGCCACTGATCCGGGAAAAGCTGAAAGAACTGGAGCTGTTTCTTTCCATGTACCCGGAAGGATTCCTGCCACTGTGCGCAGAGAAAACCACCAGCGGACGCATTCAGATCTGCCTTGTGCGCAGCATTCTGGGCAATGAAGCTGTGGATGGTTCCCTGAGCGAAGCCGTTGGCCTGCAATACTGGGACAGCAACCGGAATACCTACCTGTGCCTTTCATTGCAGTATGACGGACTTTTCCGGAATGCCTGCCATGAGATGTCCCACATCATTGACAGCCGCGTACTGACCTTTTGCAGAGCCTACGATGACTGGAACAAACTCAATCCCGAGGGATTCCAGTATAACAACAACTATATCTCCAACCTGTCGCGGGATGACCGCCAGTGGACAGAGGGCGCGGAGCGGGCTTTCATCGATACCTATTCCATGAGTTATCCAAAAGAAGACCGGGCACGGATCATGGAATACGCCATGATGGATGGAAATGAAACCTGCTTTGAATCGGAGACTATGCAGAAAAAATTACGGCAGCTCTGTATCGGTATCCGGGAAGCTTTTGGCCTGAAAAAGTCTCCGGAAGTTTTCCGCTGGGAACAATACCTGAAAGAACCTTTGAACAGGAAGTAGATGTATCTAGACCGCGCATTGAGCGCAAACGTCTTTCTCGTATGGACAAATTATACAAAAACAGCAGTTTTACTTTATTGAAACTGCTGTTTTTTATTTCATGGATACGAAAACACTTGTATCTCAAATTCAGTGTAGTAAAATGAAAATGGTACTTGACCTTTTCAGTTTTTTCTACAGGAGGTAAGAAAAATGAAATTATTCAGAAGGACCTTCGCATTGCTGATGGTGTTGGCTCTAATGATGTCCATGACGATCAGCGTATTTGCAGTTACTACCGTTGAAGAACTCCAGCAGGCAATTAACAATGGCGAGACGGATATTACGATTCAGAATAATATTGATGGCGATTACGATGTAATTGATCTCGGCAGCAGTGACGTAACGATTGGTGCTGATACCGATGCTGCGGGCAATAAATATGAGCTCAGCAAAGTTGAATTTACGAGCACTTCCGGTGGCAGTGTTGAGATTAACACCAATGTGAACGATACTGCCGCGGCAGGAAATGCTCAGGTTACTATCAATGGTAATGTCGACGATGGTGTTCAGGCAATGGATGAAGCTTCTGTCACCGTTAACGGCGATGTTACCGGCACAAGCTATGGTGTCGTGGCTGAGGACGAAGCAACGGTCATTGTTAACGGCAATGTGGACGGTGGTACTTACGGTGTTTTGGCCGAGGGTTCCTCCACTATAGCTGTTGACGGCAATGTCGCCGGCGGCGATGCAACCGGTGATGGTAGTATAGGCGGCGTGGCTATCGGTGCAGTGGCTACCGCAACTGTTACCGTTACCGGCAATGCTACCGGCGGTGATGCGCTGGGAAAGAATGGTGTATCTGGTCCGGCTCTTGTAATTGCATCTACCGAAGCCGGTCAGACACCCGGTTCGGTCATTGTTTATGGCGATGTACGCGGCGGCGAAGCATTGGGCGAGGATTCCACGCAGTTACCTGATATTTACGTCGGTATCATGGAAGATGGCGAACTGCCCAGCATCTCCGTCGGTTCCTATGAGACCATTGGTGGTGTCGCCCTTGGTGGAAGTACCAGTGGTCGTGACCTGACCGATGAAGAGCTGGAAGTTATCATCGAAGACATCCAGATCATTGAAAAGGAATGCGAGCCTGAACCTGTGCAGGCAGGCTTGGAATCCCACTATGGTTATCTGCTGCAGGCCATCTTGATGGCGAAGGCTGGCGACGAAGTCACCACCGATGTGGGTGCCCGGAAGAGCATTCCCTCTGCGATCATCGATGCTGCCCGCATTGCAGAGATCAAGCTGATCATCAAGTGGACCGGCGGTGACGATCTGGTCATTACAAAGGACTTCACCGCAGAACTCAGCGGCGATGTTCTGCTGACCGATCTGGCTGAAATGCTGAAAAAGTAAGAAAGCGTTTTAAAAGTGGCTGTTGCTTTTGCAACAGCCACTTGTTTCATGCCAGAGATTCTTCCAGCGCCTGAATGTTTTTTTCCAGATCAGGTACCAGCACGGACATACCGCCGATGGTCTGATAGGAATAGCCGCCATCGACCGGAATCGCCTGCGTCCGGAGCTGTGCCGAAGCCAGCATGGGAAACAGAGTCAATGCATAGCCCGTCATATCGGATTTGGAGATATCCGTGGTGATCATGGGGGTAATTTCCCGCATCAATTGCAGCATTTCCTTCAAATTTTTGCTCTTG
The DNA here is from genome assembly GCA_017537045.1 of Oscillospiraceae bacterium. The sequence goes on from JAFYLN010000162.1 coordinate 6,919, forward strand.
TAGGTATCGACCAGCACATTCAAAAGCTTCCGCTGGCGGTTCGTCCGGCTGAAATCGCCATCTACATCATAACGGTCACGGGCATAGGTCAACGCCTGCTCACCATTGAGCAAGTGCGTACCCTCTGTAAAGCTGCAGCCAGGCAGATGCTTGTTGATATAGGCTGCCTCTGCCGCCGTCAGATCCATGGTTATACCGCCCAGCATGTCAATGATCTGCTCAAAACGGCTGAAATCCACCTGAATATTTCCATCGACCTCGATCCCGAAATTTTCATGGAGGGTTTCATTCAAAAGCTCCGTTCCGCCGAAGTTGAACGCCGCATTGATGCGGTTTCGCTTATGACCCGGGATTTTGACGTACAGATCACGCAGAAATGATGTCATGGTAATGGTGTCACTTTTCTTATTAAAAGTACAAAGAATGATCGTGTCGGATCTTGCACTGCTCTGTGCAGCATTATCCTGACCGATCAGCAGAATGTTGACGATTTCTTTTTCATCATTTTCCATCTGTGGCAGGCTGAAATCCACTTCTGTGGTCTGAAATGTGGGTTCTTTTTCTGCGGTCGTGATCTGCTCCAACGACACGACAGGATTCGTCGGCACCGGTTCTGCTATTTCTGACGTATTTAACGTATCCTTCGGATATGCGGCTCCGGTAATCATCAGCACCAGCAGGACACCTGCTGCCCCATACAGCAGCGTCCGGCCGGCATGGTGATTTTCTGGTATTCTGAATGGTCTTTTTCGCACAATTCTACCTCCTGCATCCACATTCTATTGCAAGTTTTGCCCATTTTGGCGTAACTATGTATGCGATGCAAAAATAGCATATGCGGCTTCCATTTGCAATTGAATCGGGCGCAGAAGATTTCGCTTTGTCTCGACCATACAACAGCAAAAGCCTGCCGACGAGCCGGCAGGCTTTTGATACGTTTTATTAACCTTTGTCGCCAAAGAAAGGTGCAAAGTAGTTGTACCAGTCGTCATAGCTGCCTTCCTGCGGCATCTGGCCGTTGCCGGGGACGGTGGTCTCGGTGGATGCCTCCTCCTGAGGCTTTTCATCCAGCGTGATATCCAGAATCAGCTCCGCACCGCCGCGGTAGACGGTGATGGTGGTAATCTCACCGGCCTTGAACTTGCGCAGTGCCTTAGTCAGCTCGCTGACATTTTTGACCTTGTGCTCGCCAAGGGCAACGATGATGTCCTTGACCTGCAGGCCGGCCTTCTCGGCGCAGTTGCCAGGGGTAACCTCCCGCACATAGGCGCCTGTGGGCAGGCCGTAGAAAGAAGCGGTGGCAGAATCCATATCGCTGACCATGACACCCAGATAGGCACTGTTGATATAGCCGTAGTTCATCAGGTCATTGACCAGCGGCATGACATCATCAATGGGAATTGCAAATCCGATACCCTCGATGGATGCGCCGGAAGAGGAATTACCGGAATACTTGGCCGTGGTAATGCCGACAACTTCGCCCTGACTGTTGAACAGAGGTCCGCCGGAGTTACCGGAGTTGATGGCAGCATCGGTCTGGATCATGTTGATGGTCGTGCCATCGGTGGTCACGTCGCGCTCCTTGGCGCTGACGTAGCCAACGGTCAGGGTAGAGGTCAGCTCGCCCAAGGGGTTGCCGATGGCAACGACCTGATCGCCCACACCCAGAGCGGTGCTGGAACCGATGGTAACAGCCTGCAAGGTTACGTCCTCTTCGATTTTCAGCAGAGCCACATCGTTGGTGGAATCGGAACCGATGACTTTTGCCTGATATTCCGTGCCATCGTGCATGGTGATGGTAACCTTGGTCGCTTTATCCACCACATGGTGGTTGGTGACCACATAGCCGTCCTCGGTAATCACGAAGCCGGAGCCGCTGGATGTGGCTGTGGAAGTCTGGCCAAATACGGCAGTGGTCATTTCCGCGGTGATCAGCACCACGGACTGAACATTCTGCTGATAGATCGCACCGGGAGAGGTAACATACTGGGGATAGGCAGGGACGGTGTCAGGATACGTCTTGAATGCATCAATCTGCGCCTGCATCTCATCGATCTGTTTTCCAAGTGAGAGCATCATGCCATTCGTTCTGGATTCCCATTTCTGATTGACCAGCGCAGCGGTAATACCGCAGCTGCCTGCTACAACAGCCAGTGCCAGAACCGCACACAGAACTGTCTTCCATGCTTTGCCGCCAGCCTTTTTCTGCTTCTTCGGCTTGGCAGGTTCCTGCGGCGGAATGGGAGGCACATAGGTATTCTGGGGACGGTAAGGCTCAGCCTCTGGCTGCACCTGTTGCATCACATAAGGAGAATTGGCAAAGGGAGATTCCTTGCGGCCTGCGCCGGTGCCATGGTAGGGCTGCTGGTAAGGACTTGTCTGATATACAGGCTGAACAGGTTCCTGCGGTACATCTTCCCATGCAGTCTGCTCCTGCTGCATTTCTTCATTTTCGTAGTTTTCCATATTTTGCGCCTCCTTGGGCTTTTTCTTTTATCATAAGCGTCACTTATGAAAAAACTGTGTACAGCAATAAAAACTTTTTTGAAGGGAAACTGAAAAAAACTTCAGTTTTTCTTTGTATTTCCTACATATCATAACGGTTTTCGTCTTTTCCGTCAAGGGGCAGGATAAAAGAAAATGCGGCAGCTTTTGCCGCCGCATTTGACTCTTTACTTCTTGCGGAAGGACTTGCAGTCGGTGCACTGATCCTGAGTAGGATTACTTTCATGAGTACCTACCAGAATACGGTCCAGAGAGCAGTAGTTCTCAGTATCGCAGTGGTATGCGCAGGACTGAACGGTGCATTCGATGCACTTGTTTGCATTACAGTTCATCATTCTTTCCTCCTTCTTTTGGATTCGGCTTTAGTATGGCTGTTGCCGCACAAAAGAAACATGGGAAAGTTTTCCTTTTCGTTGCTTTTTCGATAACCGCATGATATGATAGGAGAAATAAATTGATGTTTATCACGCTGTGTGCCGTGGATAACGTAGGGGCGACCATTGGTCGCCCGCGCAGAGAAATGTTACGATTTCGCCGAAAACCAATGCGAATTCGTAATGCTGTACCGCCGGGCGGCTGATAGCCGCCCCTACACGCACAATCGAAAGAGAGCGGCAAACTGAAATTTGATTAAATCTTCACACGTCAGGAGGATTCACTATGGCAAAAATTGCACCTTCTATTTTGTCCGCCGATTTTGTAAATCTGGAGCGGGATATTCGTGCGCTGGGTGATAACGGCGCGGACTTTGTTCATGTGGATGTCATGGACGGTATTTTCGTGCCCAATATTACCATCGGCATCCCCGTAGTCGCTGCTATTCGGAAGATTACCGATCTGCCCCTGGACGTGCATCTGATGATCGACCGTCCCGTGCGCTATGTGGAGGACTTTGTCAAGGCCGGTGCTGACTATCTGACCATCCACATTGAAGCCGACCAGCCCCAGAATACACTGGAAGCCCTCGACAAAATCCATGCCCTCGGCTGCAGGGCAGGCATCGTACTCAAGCCAAAAACCCCCGCAGAAGCTGCAATCCCCTATCTGGAAAAGTGCGACATGATCCTGGTCATGACCGTGGAACCGGGCTTCGGCGGCCAGAAGTTCATGGCGGACATGATGCCCAAGGTAGCCCAGCTGCGGGAGTGGATGGATGACATCAACCCCGATTGCATGATCGAGGTGGACGGCGGTGTGGACAGCGTGACCCATGCCACCTGCAAGGAAGCAGGCGCGGAAGTGCTGGTGGCCGGCTCTGCCTACTTCAAGGCGGAGGATAAGGCGGAATTTGCAAAATTGATCCAAAGCTGATTTCCAAAATGGAGGGGGAAATATATGAAAGAAAAACTCAAAAGCTTCCTTGATGACCGGGGAAGATTAACAGCTTTCCCCGCCAAGCGAAAGATGAAGATCGTCGCTCTTTTTTACCTTGCCGGTAAATTCGAAAGCGGTAGGATTTACTCTGAGATGGAGATCAATAGCATCCTGCTGGACTGGCACACCTTTGGTGACCCCGCTACGCTACGCCGGGAATTGTATGATTATTATTTCCTTGACCGCAGTGTCGATAGCCGGAGCTACCAGCTCAGTTCTAAGCCACCTAAGCCGGAAGATTTCGACTTATAACGTATGTTTCCGGGAGGGTCACTGACCCTCCCCTACTTTTTTCCGGGAGTTTTGGGATTGTAATTGACAAGTCCCCCCGTTAATTGTATAATATATGAGGAAAATCCCGGTTTTCCAAACAAGTAAATCCAAAGGCGGAGAAACCGCCTTTTGAAAGAAAGGAAATTTGCCATGATTTATAGTGCAGAAGTACAGCATATGTGCTCCGTGGCCAAGGGTGCCTATCACGGTCCCGCTCCCATCCCCGAAGAGGGCAAGTGGGTTCAGGCCAAGCAGATCTCTGACATCAGCGGTTTTACCCACGGTATCGGCTGGTGCGCTCCCCAGCAGGGTTGCTGCAAGCTGACCCTGAACGTCAAGGAAGGTATCATCGAAGAGGCTCTGGTCGAGACTCTGGGCTGCTCCGGCATGACCCACTCCGCCGCTATGGCTTCCGAGATCCTGATCGGTAAGACCATTCTGGAAGCTCTGAACACTGACCTTGTCTGTGACGCTATCAACACCGCTATGCGCGAACTGTTCCTGCAGATCGTTTACGGCCGTACCCAGTCCGCATTCTCCGAAGACGGTC
>JAFYLN010000163.1 GCA_017537045.1 Oscillospiraceae bacterium
AGGCCTGTCACGAGCCTTGTAGGGTGTTGCCCTCCCCAACTGCATCTGCACACCTCACACCGTTGAACCCAGCTGCCGGTTCAGACACTGCTGGCTGTACGCTTTCATCTGCTGCTCCAGATGATACTCCAGAGCAGCATCCAGCGGGCGGATGGTGTACAACAGATTCCCATTGCGGACACCGTCCTTTGTGGTGACCTTCGTGGGTTCTGCGTAGATCAGTTGTTTCTCCACCAGTGCGTCTATGTACTTCTTCACCGTATTGCGGCTCATCCCCACCGCATCACCGATGGTGCGGTAGCTGGGATAGCACTGGTAATCGGAATTGTCCCTCCTGTTTTTCGCTTTGTACTGCCGTATTCTATGATAAAGTACAAACGAAGGTGTATTCTACCCCAACCGCTATTTAATTGAAAAGGGCTTTTCTTTGTTTATGACGTTGCAAAAACAAAAGGGGCGGCTTTGAAAAGCCGCCCCTTTTTCTCTATTTCACTAGCAACAGGCACTTGGGGATCTTCTCCTATTACGGCCTATTTCCTAGCACTGCGTAAATCAGCACCTGATCAGCCTTTTATCAGTGTGATATCAAAAATACTATCCTTACCCAGATGATATTATGCTTATTTGATAAGATCGATCCAAAATCCGATTTCAGGATTCTCATATGTTCCACCGACCACACCACGATCCAGGAATGCGTTTCGCTCTTCACAGCAAGTTTCTGGTAGGAGACCGCAGGCATGGCACGCAGCTAAGTTCAAGGAGTCTCTACCTTGTCCTCTGCTCATGATGCACACGGGATCATTAGAGCAGGTTTTTGCATTTGCAATTGCTTTTTTGAGAATTCGAGGGAAGGCATCTGGTCTACCCTGGCGGACAAGTCCACCCAAAGTACCTTCTGCATCACCACTGGCAGTATAGATGAAAATACCGGCCATGGTCTTACCTTCTGCCGCCTCGGAACAGTACACGCGTTCACTCAGCGATGCAATGCTATAACCACATTCAAAACTCAGCTGGGAAATAAGCAAATGAGCAAGGGTGTGTAGCATGAGAAACTTCGGGGTAATCGTCCGAGGATGATTTTTGCCGATATAAGAAATTGCATAGCTATTATTCAGCCGTGTTGCGCGCTCCACTACTGCAGGATTTGCCGCCACCCAGGCGTCAATATCATCCTGTTCGAACTCAATAAAAATACCCTCGCCACGAACCTCATATGCAGGATACCACTTAGTATCGGGTTCCTTGGCACTTACAAAGCCGTCATCGTCACTGTTCATTGCTGGCTGGATTCTTGAGAAGCCAATAAGGGCATTCACTACACGGACTTTGTCAATCAAAGAAATCGCTTTGATATGAGGCAGCTTGTATTCGGAAATGTCCATTTCCTCACGTGAGAAATCGCCCAGCCCATCACCAGCAGATGCACCTATCTCACCGGACAATGCCACATACTCTTCCATCCGATATTGGATGCTTGTAACATCCGCATTGGCCGGATCAGAATCTAGCCACAAATGTGTCAGAATCTTTTCAACTTCCGATTTGGGAGCGCCGATCTCAAGAGCTATCTTATCTGCCCATTTCGGCATTTTCTTAATGATTGTATCGATTCTATCTTCAGGATCTTCATCCTCGATAATAATTTCACAATCCTGGTATGCCTGACTCCGCTGGATTTTTACATTAAGTTGATCTGCATATGGAGGAATCACCAACGAACTGTGTACCAACGGGAAGTAAACGGAAGACGCACCGCGCTGCACCGTTTTGGGATAACAGTTGCATTTTTCTCTTGTGTGGCGGAACGGGTGGTTTCCGTCGCACTTGAAATGACCGATTCCGACCTCTTCATCCAACTTTTCAAAGCAGTCCTTGTCAAACGCACCTTTCAGTGTTGCCATCGCACCGCAAGAGCAGGTAACGCTCAGGCCTTCAAGCCCCTCCGTACCAGACGCACCAGTCTTAAACTTCAACTCTGGATTTCCGCAGACCTGTTTTTTTGACTTCGCATGAACCCACTTCACCCACGGAAAGTCGTTCAAATGGCCATCCTCGCATACAGTCACAATACGTGCAACAACCAGATCCTGATGACATTTGGGACATTGCATATGCTCAACCATATTGGGGTCTCTTTCGAGTGTTTTCGCCGCTGCACCTTTACGGTATTCTGCGATCCATTTTTTCAACGGTTGAAATTTTCTACATTTGGGGCAGAAATACCACTCAGGGAACCGCGAATACGCAATATTCGTAGGAAGAGCAAAATGCTGTACCCCCAATGCTTTTGCAAACCGATGGTCATATATGCGTGATATACCACTCCAGTACTCAGGAGCTGCCGTAACAAGCGTCTGATCAGGGAAATCAACCATCGCACCAACACCGTACTGGAGAACCGCCTGGGCTGCACGCACGGAATGGGTCACCTTATTCAAATCAACTTTAGTTTTGATCGGTTCAGACATTATTATCCCCCCAAACAATTATGCTTCCGGTAACCGGTGTATCAACATTTCTCATGGATGTCAGCGTGCTGATTGCAACATCCCTTCCAGTAGAGCCGTACTGTTTCAGCAATCGGCGTGTACCGCCAGTGGGCGGTGCAACCATAAATCGTCGACCAAAGTACAGCGGCACGGCCGGTTCCTCAGCATTACATTCATCAACATAATCCTGCCATGTATCAAAGAATGTTCGGATTTCGGCGCGGATTTCATCGATATCATCCTTGGCCTGTCCGTCAGCACGGGAGTTAATTCCCTTGACACGTTCAATTACAAAGCCTTCAATTTTCCGGATAGTATCTTCAAAGTACTCCTTGTCAAAATTGATTGCATCCTTATCTTCGCTCATTCCGGTCATCTGTCTCATCATAGAGATAAGTACCGCATGAAGTGCACGCTCACGCGCAGGGCGAGAGAAGGGGGTGGCACCAGTCGGTTCAACAAAACGGTAGAAAGACTCATGGTAAGAACGGAAACGCTCATAATGGGAACGATCTCTGCTCTTTGTAGCATCATACTGAACAAAGGCAACCCCGGGGAAAGATCTTCCCACACGGCTGGAAGCCTGAATGTATTCACTGGTCAATTTCGGCTGACCAATCATGAGCATTACATTCAATCTTGCTACGTCAATACCTACAGAAATCATATTCGTTGCAAGAAGAACATTCGATGCATATCGTTTTGCTTCCAGATTTTCCTTGGAATACTCTATTTTTTCGAGTTTATCCAGGGTTTCATTCAGTTCCGTTGTCGACACACGGCTCGTCAATTCGTCTGCACTGATGATTAACCGCCTTGTAGTAAACATTCTGTTTGCAGTACGAACAATAAAATCTTTAACGTCATCGTCTACCAGCGTAGATGCTTTTCCCAAATCCTTCAGGCTGTTAAAATAGACCGTAAGTGTCCACAATTTGTCCTTCACCGCATCCAGCAGATCCATTGTATATGTTTTTTGCAACAATGCCGCCATTGCACGAATTTCGGCCATTGCTTTGGTTTTACCAGAAGGCATAATTCCGACATACTTACGACCATATACACCCTTATCGTAATCGATACTCGACTCTTTCGCAAAGAAAGAATCTTCCGCATCCAATCCGGGAGCAGGGAACTGTACGACTTCACGGTTGTACAATACCGAACATTGCTCCTTTGCTCGGCGAATGGTTGCCGTAGATGCAATCACCTTCGGGAAAATAGCCTTTTGTCCACAAATCGCATCCACTGCCGTTTCATACAAACCGACCACCGTACCCAAAGCACCGGAAATCAGGTGCAATTCGTCCTGGATGATGAGTTCAGGGGTACGATTATCCGAATTTATTCCGAAGAATGCGCCGATCCGACCATCCCAAGGAAGCATGGCAAATTTATCCACGGTGCCAAACAACAATGTGGGCGGTGCATCGTACAGTTCTTCGTCAATAATTTGGATTGGAAGCTTCTTTGTAAAATCACAATCTTCATGAGGGCAGAACATATAGAAATGTTTACCGCTCATGTTATATCCCCATTCGCCGACGAGCTTCTTATCCTTATCGTCCTTAACCATTTTTGTGCCGCACCACGGGCACTTCAGCACCTGGAATTTATTATGACGTTCCTTTTCATTACGGACATAATAATAGCTACTAACCTTCAGAAGTTTATCCAAGTGATATTGCGCACCATCAGAACCCTCATTCTTATTAGGAATATGGGATCCTCCAATCCACAATCCAATTGTAATAGGAATCTTTCCAAGTGGATACGCAGGATATCTATGGCGTTTCTGGGTGCAATCCTGGCGAATATACTCACAGGCGCAAATCAAGGTTGCAGCACGGGTAAACTGCTGTGCAGCCAAAAGCCGTAATGTGTATCGCATAATGACCGCCGTTCCGGCAGATTGCTTCGGGTGTGCCAATTTGCGATAGAAAATCGTAAATGCCGTCAGGCCAAGATATGCTTCTGTCTTACCACCACCAGTAGGGAACCATATCAGATCAACAATACTGCGTTCCGGAGACTTATCATCCACGATAGAGTTAATGTCCATCAGCAGGAATGCAATCTGGAACGGTCTCCAACGGCAGTTTGCATCACTCTCGCGAGAATAATCCATCCCATTCAATCTATCCGAGATTTCTTCATCCCCCGGATAACGATCAGCATTCACTTGTGCCATCTCGGATTGCATAGCAATATGGATTCGTTGCATAAACATAGCCCGGTTAGCCAGTAAAAAAGCATGGTAGGCATTGTCATTACCGCGCAGGGTTTCAATACCTGCATACATTCGTTGGTAGGCACGTTTACATTCCTGGATGTTCTTTGCTGCCGCAGATGCGTATCTTGCATCCAATTTATCAGCAGCTTTCTCCAAATCCTCTACCCACTGTTTGTACAGATCTACAAGGCTACGCATAGACTTCAGTTTTGTTTCTCTGTCCGAAGAATCCAAATCCGAAAGATACTTCATAGACAGTTCTCGGTCCCCCAACAAATCATTCTTGGGCAAAGAGAAGCTCATGGACGGCACTTCGGTAATTGGGAAGAAATCATTCCAAATAGTGCCATTACCCTTATCGTCAATTTTCCAATCAACGGATGTTCCCAAACCGGTACCATAAATCTTTTTATGCCGGTAAAGCAGATCCAGTGACCGTTCCTCATCATCCATTGCGGAAATATCCGAATTCGGATTACTCTCCACAAATACAAAACCATTGTTATGCGTGCCGATTTCAATCCTGGACTGGAATATGCAGTGGTTAGCCTTAACCGGACTTTCACTTAATCCATTGACCAGCATAACAGTAACCGACCAAAGATTCTCAGAAATTTTGCGTCTTAATGCCACCAGCTTAGCATCCGTCCCGTCAAGGTTGTGATTCTGTTCATTATCTGCATAATCTCCGTTTGAGAAATCAAGCACAAATTGCGGAACTTCATGGGGAACACGGACATAACCCATGCTGCAGTAGTCAACGAACCGATAAGCAATTTTCTGAAGGATCTGGAATTCAGATTCCGGGATTGAATCTCGCTCAAAAATAGCTCGTACTTCCTTTGCCGTTATGGATGCAATAAGACGAAGCACGCTGCGCTCTTTGTCAAAGGCGATTAGATGCGCCAATTCCTTTGGCACTGCATAATTTTCCGGATCGTCAGGAAAATATGGAATTGCACAGTCCGGTACTTTGGCATTGCGGTATGTAGCAAATGTCATTCTACCGTGCACTTGGTCACAATTACCCTTGACCAAGAATGTAAGACCCATGGATGAAGGCATATACTGCGTTGACATGCCAATTTCTTCATCCAAATTTTCGTCGGCAGTATCATCTTTTTCATAAGTACGCTGCTTTTTAGTCGCAACCGGATCGTCTGCACAAGTAGCTTCTCCGGGAATTTCCGCCTGTTCTGCTTCAGTTGCTTCAATAGGAACCGTTTCATCATTATCCTGGCTAACTTCATTTCCCTGTGGGAATAAGATACCGACAGAGTAACGGCTAGTGGGTGTACTGGATATCAGTTCATGTTCTGCATCCGGCAAGGAAAACTCAGAACCAGGGCCGAGCAGTTCGGCCCTAATGATATCAATATACTCTTCCCGTGCGGAAATCATTTCTCTTCTTATTTCACTGCCGGTCATACCGACACCTCCGCTTCTGTAATGGGTGTATTCACAAGATTGACACTAATGTTGACACTTTCAGCCAACTCCGAAACATACTCTAATTCCATCGTTTCAGAGAGACTGTCCACATTATCATAGACGATACTTAGTACGCTACCTTCGGGCGGCAAATTTCCGCTCAATTTGTCATTAATAGCCTTTGCAATTAAAGCAAGGATTTTACGTCTATCATGCCGCACTGCGCCACAAGCTGTAAAGAATCCATGCGGATCTGCTAAAAGGTGTGGATCTTGCGTTACCGCAGCAATAAAACTCATCGTTCTCTCATTGCGTGGGCCGACAATATGACTGTCCTCAATAAGCCACTGTCTAATTGTGACTTCTTGCATCTTACTTCCCGCTTCGCGCATTTTCTGTGCGACTTTTCTGTAAGTAAATCCATTAACATCTTTGTACTCTCGCAATGCTTCCTTCCAATACTGGGATTTTTCGTATGCATCAACAGCCCCCTGCCCCAGTCTGCCCTCACGGAGCAAACGTTCATAAATGACATCCACAATATTCTTTGTATAGTCGTCACGTTTAACAAAAACCAAAACGTCTCCCGGATGTAACTGTTCTGGCGCCTTTTCAACTACACTTCCAGATGCGCTATCAAAGACAACCGCCGAGTAGAATTTAGAGAAAAAGATTTGCTCTCCTGTAACAAATGCACCCACATACTTAACTTCAGATACCGGAATATATCCACCATTGGGCGTACTCGTGTATGCAAACTTTCGAATATCAAAAGTATTGAAACCGTCAATATATTCATCCAAAGTAGCGAACTGCCGTACATCAGCCGCCAGTTCTTCCTCCGAATGAATAACTTCTTCTTCAGGATCCTCCTCCACCTTGGTTGCACCAATTCGACGATTCAGTTTTCGTTCGTATTTCTGCTGTTTTCTCTTTCGGAACGTGAAGATCTTCTCTTCACAGCTATAGAGAAGCACATTGATATTCCTTGCCGCCAAGCACTGCAGGGGATCAAATCTCTTATTGTTGAGTTCGCCAACACAAAGGATCGCATCGTATTTTTGGCGAGGATCAAAGCGATTGGCCGTCACACAAATAATGTAATCATCTTCGAAATATTCAGGATGAGTCATTCGCAGTATATCCGCATAATATGCTTTGGGCACAATGATTGCAATTCGACTGTACTTATGCGTCTTAATATATGTGTCCAGTGCATCCGCTTTCGGTGCCTTAGTCAATCGTTCCTGATACTTACGTTCCAGGGCATCAACCACTGCAACACAATGTTCCTGCATGAAACCTGCCTTGTCTGCAATGTCCCACAGTTTTGTTATACGAACCATCGGTGATAATACCGCCTGATTAATTCTGCCTTCTTGAACCGCCAGTTCCATTGCCTCCATAGTGAAGATGGCCGTATTCATCAAATTCAAGAGGCCATGCGCCATTACCACAAAATCATCTTTTTCTGTGGACTGCCAGTTCGATTGTTTTACTACAAATATAGCATTTTTTATACGTCTGTAATCAGTCCACTCCCATCCATCCGGAACCGTGATTGGAGTAACGGTATTATGAATCACATTCATAATCTGTCGGTGCAGTTCAGTCGTGAATGGATTTTGGGATCGGATCATCTGGTTGCTACGAGAGAGCAATTTCTTGGTACAAGCAAACACGGAGGCGTCTTCATACATATCAAGGATATGTTCTCCCATACCTGCTTTCATAGGTGAGGTAACATGGGCAAAACGCAGCACCTTTCTTCTGAGCAGGTCGGCCAGTTCTGATCCGTTTTCAGTCAGCGAAACACCTCCTGTGACAAGCAATCCAACTACCTTATTTCCGTGTTTATCCAGCACCAAATCTCTTGCCGCAGAAATTTTACTGGTCACTTTCAGTACCGGTTCTGCCTTAGTGGGATTGAGACCATACTGATGTTCCTCACCACTACCGGTGTAATATGCTGCCGGAATAATATCCAGCAGGCCCACTGATTTACCTTCTCCATAAACAATCCGAACCTGTTTGCATATCTCGCCGAAAGTGCTGCGCTCTGCAACGATAACGATGGCTACATCAATCTGTGTAGGGATTTCAGTGACATCTACATCAAACGCAAATGACAGAAAATCCTCGCGGTTCGTTTTCCGACTCTTAACACCACGCCCATCTGTAATTTGAGAATCTCCATAATACGGGCGTATAAGGTGCTTATTGCGTTCCAAAGGAAGATAACTAACCGATTTTCCGTTTTTTCCTTTTCCGTCTTGCTCGATAACCATACAAAGGTTACCATACTCTTTGCGAGTTCCTTTCCACCGATACCGCTGTCCCTGGAAAAGAATCATATCGTTCTCCTGAAGAGAAGATATTATGTCATCATTGGTTGATATGTTATAGGACAAACATCCCAATGCAACTGCAACAATGGAAATCACATCAAAACAAACGGAGCCAGTGTGCAGAGCGAAGTTCACCGTACGCTCCTTTGATACTAGTGACTCAGCAAAGAAAGCGAGATATTTTTCAATTATTGCCTCTTTAGAAACAAGTGCATCACCGTAATAAATATCGCACTTATTTAGAATGGCATTCGCCAGCTTATCTGCCGTCATGATATCGCACCTCCAGTTATTGTGCTTCCTCTAAAACCGCTAAACAATTAAGGATGAATCG
>JAFYLN010000164.1 GCA_017537045.1 Oscillospiraceae bacterium
AGCAGGCGGTTTCCCTTTGATCTCCCGTCACGGGCGTTGCCGACTCCCGTTTACCCGATTGCCACTTAGTCCGTACTGTAATCCCCCGCCGGCCCCTTGCGGACAGCCTAGGTGATTTCCACAGCAAAGCGCGCCCTGATCTTAGCCTCTTTTGCAGATATGGTTTCCGGAAGCGATACACGATGGCAAAGTGGCCACAATGCCAACATGTTGTTCTTCCATCCCCGCATACCCACGCAAGGCAGGCTACACTGCACACAGCACACGATTCTGCGCACTGCCTTGCAGGTTCTTACCAAGTCCGTACGCGAGCGGAACCCATGCCTGGGTCATTTGCCGTCGTCGCACGGAAGAATGGTCTCCACGGAGAGCGGGTCGTATGCTCCATGCCATTGGAGCGCGCCCGCTGTCCTTAACCCCCAGCATCCACCCGAAACTGGGCGTAACAAGCAGACACAAGGGACTTCATCGATGTGCCCTTCGCAGGATTTTTAGGCCCTGCCTGGAAAAGGGAGCTTTGACTAGGATACTGCGCCGTCGATGAATATGATAGCATATTTTACATGAATATACAAGTGGGGAAAGCCCCGCTCCCTTTGAAAATTCTGTAAATAATCTGCCGATCATTTGCATATTCCTGCCCCTGTTTTCCCGGGTTATCTTCCTGCCGCTTACCGTTTTCCCGGTATATCCGTACTTTTTCACCGGGATCTGTATGCATCACCTGCCCCTTTGCGGGGATTTGCCCTTGTATTCGCCGGACGGATATGCTATCTTAATGCAAAAAGGAGGAATGAACATGAGCAAGCTCTTGATCGATGCATACGAGGAATTTCATCACAACTGGGCGCTGGTCACTGCCGGCACCATGGCCGATCACAACTCCATGACCGTCTCCTGGGGCGGCGTGGGCAGCCTGTGGGGCAAGCCCGTGGCGACTGTCTACATCCGCCCCAACCGCCATACCTACGGCTACTTTGAAAACAGCGAGTATTTCACCGTCTCGTTCTATCCCGACGAGTGCCGCCAGGCGCTGAATATTATGGGCAGCAAATCCGGTCGGGACTGCGACAAGGATGCTGAAGCCGGTCTGACCGCCGTAAGCTGCGGCGAAACCGTCACCTACAAGGAAGCCCGCCGTACCTTGCTGTGCCGCAAGCTATTCGCCCAGGACATGAACGCAGAAAATTTCACCCCCGAGGTCATCCGCAAATTCTACGGTACGGAGCCCGCCCACAAGCTCTACATCGGCGAGATCATTGAGATTCTATAAAATAACAAACCCTGCACAGTTCTACCAGAAAACTGCGCAGGGTTTTTGTGTGCTTGGAACGGAACAACAGTTAGAGAATTGGAATTTATACAATCCCCATTTGGACTAAACTTATCCAAATCAGAATGCTACCTATGATAAACGATAATATAGAAACAAAGTGTCCTAAATACTGCTTGATAATAATTGCAACAAAATTGAAGAGGCCTATTCCAATGACAAATCCACCGACCCAACCAAGCATCATCCAAGGACTGTTGATGTCATAAGGAAGTACAAAAATCAGATATATCACAACAGGAAGCAATAAAGCAGCTATGCCAAGCATCACTAAGAAAAAATAGCCGATTGGGTGTTTCTCTTTAAACTCATAATCGGATGCCGCAGAAAAATAAGCAGAAGACCCCTTTGGCGGTGTCCAATTTCCGCTTTTCTTTCGGTTCTTTTTCTTACTTTTCTTTCCCATATTGATTTCCTCCTAAGAGAATTTTGTCAAATTCAAGATTGCCAAACACCTTTTCACGCATTGATAAACAGATCCTCGACGATATCGGAATGGGTGATGACGATCTCGATGTCCTTCAGCTCATCTTTGGTGAAGAAGCGCAGCTCCTTGCTCTCGCTGCTGACACGCATCCGGGGCTCTTCCTCGAAATCCAGGGCGAAGACCACGATGACCATACGCCAGATGCTGCCGTCGCAGTAGGCGGCGATGCGGCCCGGCTCACCATAGGAGCGCAGACGGCGGAACTTCTCCTTCGGAACCCGGATGCCCAGCTCCTCTTTTACCTCCCGCTGCATGGCCTGCAGCTCGGTCTCATAGTTCTTCACGCCTCCGCCAACCAGACCCCACACGTCGGAATCCCGGCGCTTCTCCAGCAGAAGCCGACCCTTGCAGGTGATGATGGCGTTGGAGCCTAAGTGCGCGCCCATGGTGGGCTTGGGGGCATTGGGATCGCCCCGGTAGAATTTGACGATGGACATAGTGCTTCCTCCCCTGTCTTTTTCGCCATCATACCACACCCCGGCAAATTTGTACAGAAATTCTTTCCACGAAAGTCATTTTTCCGTCACCGGCATACATTGACTCTTTTTGTATTATGGTGTACAATGCATCTATCTTTGTCCCGGAGGGATCAACCATGATCGAAAACTACAGACCCAGACTGAATTTATATGAGACCCAGAGCGCAATCGGCTTCATCAAGCAGACCTTCCAGTTCGAGCTGAGCCGCCGCCTGCACCTGATGCGCGCCACCGCTCCCCTGTTTGTCGATCCGGCCACCGGCCTGAACGATGATCTGAGCGGCATGGAACGCCCTGTGTCCTTTG
>JAFYLN010000165.1 GCA_017537045.1 Oscillospiraceae bacterium
AGGCGGAGGATATTTGAGAGGAGCTGCCCTTAGTACGAGAGGACCGGGGTGGACGGACCGCTGGTGTACCGGTTGAGCTGCTAAGCTCACGGCCGGGTAGCCAAGTCTGGACGGGATAAACGCTGAAGGCATCTAAGCGTGAAGCCCCCCTCAAGATGAGATATCCCATTCGAAAGAAGTAAGACCCCTTGAAGACGACGAGGTAGATAGGGCAGAGGTGGAAGTGCAGTAATGTACGCAGCTGACTGTTACTAATCGGTCGAGGGCTTATCCAGAAGGTCGAAGTGGTTTGATGAAACGGTAAGAAGATGGATTTCAATATGTGGTTTTGAAGGTACGTTAAACTTCATAAGTCCTGAAAAGGAAATGCACGAGTGGCTCAGTGGTGGAGCATCGCCTTGCCAAGGCGAGGGCCGCGGGTTCGAATCCCGTCTCGTGCTTTTTTGTTATATCCGGATAAGGAGCAGGTGAAACGGCCTGGCCTCTTATTCGGTGTTTTTGTATTTGGAGGTAGTGCGTGGATATCTTAGGTGGCAAAGTCAAAACGTTGTATTTTAAATATTTGGTAGCGGCGTCAGGAAGCTCCATGATCGCATCGATCTTCGGTATGATCGATGCAATGATGGTAGGAAAATATCATGGTCCGTCAGGCAATGCAGCCTTGGCAGTATTTAACCCGTTGTGGTGTATTATTTATTCCCTGGGATTGCTGGCAGGTATTGGCGGTTCTGTCTTGTTTGCCACAAGTCGAGGAAAGGGCGATGAAAAAGCAGCACAACAGTATTTTACTTTGTCGATATTTTATGGAATTGGGCTTACGATACTTGCGATGATCGGAATCGGTCTGTTTCACGAATCATTGTTTCGATTCTTTGGTGCGGATGCTGAGCTGATGGTTTTAACAAAGAAATATTTAACTCCGATTTTCGTTGCCATCCCGTGCTGTGTGTTTAGTAATATTCTGTCGGCGTATCTTCGCAATGACGGTAACCCAAACTTGGCAACCAAGGCAGTTATCATTGGTGGTGTATTCAATGCATTTGGAGATTATTTCTGTGTGTTTGTTCTGGATATGGGAATCTTAGGAGCAGGTCTTGCAACTGCAGTTGGACAATATATTGCTATTTTTGTTATGATGTCACATTTTATCGGGAAAAGAAACACGCTACGGTTTGTAAGACCGACGAATGTATTTGACAAGATCAGAAGCATTACCGTTACCGGTTTTTCAACGGCGATCAGTGATCTGGCAATGGGAATTACCGGAGTATTATTCAATCGTCAGATCATGAAATATCTTGGTTCCGATGCACTTGCTGTGTATGGTGTGATTACTCAGACGACAGTTTTTGCACAATGTCTGGCATATGGTGCAGGACAGGCAGGGCAGCCGATCATTTCGCAGAATTTTGGTGCGAAACAATACGGCCGTATTAAAGAATGTTTGAAATATGGATTGTATACATGTGCAGGAATGGGAATTTTCTGGACTGTGGTTATGATAATGCTTCCAAATATGATCGTAAATTTCTTTATGAACCCGACACCGGCTGTTATGGAAATTGCCCCGGGAATTCTTCGGGCATATGGAATTTCCTACATGCTGTTACCGTTTAATATATTTGCAACTTATTATTTCCAGGCGATGATGAGACCGAATATATCCGTGATCGCGTCGCTGGCAAGAGGCGCCTTTATCAGCAGCGTGCTGATCATGATATTCCCAATTTTATTCGGCGGAAACAGTGTCTGGTATGCAATGCTGATGACGGAGCTGCTGGTCGCAATCTATGGTTTGATCTATATGATGCGATGCACCAAAGAGTTGAGTGTATAGTTAGGAAGGTATACGGATGGATCATTTAAATAATAGGCAGCTTGGGTTGATATTTACGGGAAGTTTTCTGGGTGCCGGATTTGTGTCCGGACAGGAAATTCTGCAGTTTTTTGGAGTTTTTGGAAAAATGGGAATCGTGGGAATGCTCATTTCGATCATTCTGTTCGGAACATTCGGCTACTTTTTCATGTACATAGCGAAGACAGAGCGAATTACAGCAATTGATCAGATCATTATGGGAGAAGGAAAAACAATTCTCCCCCGTTTTCTGAACGGGATTTCCTTGTTGTTTTTGTTTGGAGTTACCGTGATCATGCTGGCGGGTGCAGGAAGTCTGCTAAATGAATTGTTTGGCATTCCTTATTTTGTTGGAAGTGCTTGTCTTGCAGTCTTGCTGGCTGTATTGTCTTTAAAGGGAATGAAAGGCGTATTGATCATTTCCCAGGTAGTAGTACCGGTATTATTGGTTCTTGTTGTGATCATAAGCATTTGGGCGTTCGTGAAGCTTGAACCGACAGGATTGTCGGATACACTTACGTCCAATACAAATCCGCTGATTGGAAACTGGGTGTTATCGACACTTACATTCTTTTCCTATAATATCCTTGCTTCTTTGGCAATGCTGGCCCCGGCTGCCCAGAGGACCCTTGACATGAAGACGGTAATAAAAGGAATTGTACAGGGAGCAATCCAGTTATTATTGATGTTTGCCTGTATTTTACTTTCTATGCAGCGTTTTTATGGTTTAATCGGGAATGCGGACTTCCCCATGCAGGCGCTTGCAGGACAGATTACGCCTGTATTTGGCGGAGTCTATGCGGTACTGCTTCTTGCTGCTATGTTCAGCGGTGCATTAGCATGCATGTACGGAGCAACTGTCCAGCTGTTTGGAGAGCAAAGCCAAAGCCCTGTAAAAATCGTGGTATTATGGCTTGCTGCATTTTTCTGCAGCCTGGCTGGTTTTAAGGAGTTGATATCGGTGATCTTTCCGGTATGCGGTTATGCATATCTGATCGCGATGCCTCTTACCGTGCGGAGATTTATTAAAATTCGCAAAAATGCAGGATGATGGAGAGAATAGTATGGTAGAAACGATTCTGTTGAGTTTCATATCATTTGTCGCTACAAATCTTGATGATATGATCATAAATACATTTTTCTTCTCTCTGGCGTCAGGAACAAAAGAAATTAAAAGTATTGTTTTTGGAAAATATCTGGGAACATGGATATTAATAATAATTAGTATCCTCAGTGCTCAAGGATTAAAATGGATCCCGGTGGAGTATATAAGATTCCTGGGATTCATTCCGATCGCAATGGGTTTGATGGAACTTTTGAATAAACACGACGAAGATGGAAGTCCTCCGGATTCTGATTCGTCAAGATTAATATGGAATGTGACGATTGTAACGGTAGCAAACGGTGCAGATAATCTGGGAGTATATATTCCGCTCTTTGCGGGATTCTCTTGGTATCAGGTATTGGTGTTTGAGGCTGTGTTTCTTGTTATGATCGCAGTCTGGTGTGCCGTTGGGTACCGGATATCAAATGTAGAATCTTATAAGAATACGATTGCAAAATATAAGAAAGCCATTGTGCCGTTGGTGTATATGTTACTTGGAATATATATCCTTAATTAATGAGGTTCGAAATTATTATTTCTATGTAAATATGTAGAAATATTGCTAACAAATCAGGAAAAGTATGATAAAATGAAATGTAGATATTATCATAGCTGCAAAGGAGAAAATTATGAAACCGATCATTTTAATTACTGGTGGAATTAGTCTTTCTATTACAGGAAAACCACAGTGGGCGTTAAATCACACGTATCATGAGCGTATTACAGAGGCAGGCGGTGTTCCGATGATGGCACTGAGCCCAGACTGTGTAGATGAATATGCAGAGCTGGCAGACGGTTTACTTTTAAGCGGCGGTAAAGATGTAGAACCGGCACTTTATGGCAGAGAGAAAAAGTTTGAAAATGTTGTAACCGATCCGAAGCGTGATGAGCTGGAGTGGGCTCTGATCAAAGCTTTTGCAGAGAAAGGAAAACCGATCTTTGGTATTTGCCGCGGTTTACAGACTATGAATACATACTTTGGCGGTACACTGTATCAGGATATTCCGTCAGAATTAGGCGGAAATCACTCCGGTGGTGTAAATCATGACTTAAAGATTGGCAAAGGTTCTATCCTTGGACATTTGTTTGGGGAATCTATGGTGATCAACAGTTATCATCATCAGGCGATTGAAAATCTGGCACCTGGATTCGTTGCAACTGCTTGGTCTGATGCCGGCGGAAATGAAATTGTTGAAGCAATCGAGCATGAAGTACTTCCGTATTGGGCAGTTCAGTGGCACCCGGAATCTATGTCCGGAAAGACTACCAATCCGGTAGAGTGTGTGGATTCTCTCCCGATGTTTGTATATTTTGTAGAACAATGTAAAAAATAATTTCTATACTATATAGAAGAAATAGATTTCATCGAAATCATTTTATAATGAAAAAGAGCCGAGCCTTGACGAATCATCAGAAGACAGAGATGATCATATCAAGAGTTCCGGCTCTTTTTTGCTTACGAAAGAATATCCTATTGTGAAAATGCACAAGGCGAAGGATGGTATTTTTGAATTGCATATGCATTTAAAACAATTCAAAAAACTTTGCAAAAAAGGTGTTGACTTTTGTCGAGGCGGGTGGTAAGATATGCCTTGTCCTTGACCGACAGGGACAAACGAACCGAACAGAGAGCGTCCTTTGAGACAGCATGTGAAGTTCAAAAAACTTTTTAAAAAAGCTGTTGACAAAACTGCGAAGCTGTGATAAAGTAGTCTGGCTGTCGCAAAACAGCAAAGAACCTTGAAAACTGAACAGTATGTAAAACCCTGAAAATTCTTATAAAAATGGCCTAAGGTATTGGCCATGAATGAGAACATTCAGAACAAAACCTAAAAACAACAGTAGAACGGTTTAAAACTAGCCAAGC
>JAFYLN010000166.1 GCA_017537045.1 Oscillospiraceae bacterium
CAGTTACACACTCATGGTCGAAAGAACTACATTCCTGCAAAAAGGGCACAGAAACTCAAGCGGCGGATTCCGTCGCTTTGCAAGTTGCAAATTGCCCAAATCATTAGCAGGTAATGTTGCTCATTCTTTCAACTCCATTCTGTATCAATTGTGATTAGTATAACAGATCTGGTTTGATCCGTCAACTCAAAGTCAACTCCATAATGATCTCATCTTCATCACGGTCGATTTCAACAAATCCAAAGCTCTCATAGAGCTTTCTGGCGGCGTCGTTGCCCTCGATGTAACACAAGACCACCTTGCTATATTTTCCATCCTGCTTCATTGCGTCCAGTACCAGCTTGGTAGCAGTTTTACCATACCCCTTGCCCTGGTACCGCTCGTCAATGAAAATCTGGCTAAGATCAAAAGCATCAAAATCTGGGCAATCGTGGTACATTCCCATGCCAACCGGGGTTTCATCATCGTAGATTACAAATGCCCTGCTTCGCTGTTCCCTGTATGCATATGCCCTTGCCAGCATTGTGTATGAGTCAGATACATAGTTTTTCTGAGGTTCAGAAACAGACAAACTCAATCGCCAGTTTCCGGGATCAATATCAACTAAGTGGATCACACTTACACTTCCTCACATCAATTCTTCCAGCCTGCGGATCTCCCGGTGGAAGAAGTCTACGGACTCACCTTCGGTAGTCCAATCCTCGCGGGTGATTTGCAGAGCCTGACGGTTCATTTCGATTGCTGCCCGGTAGTTACCCTGGATCTCATAGATGTGTGCTACAGCCTGTTCACAGTCATAGAACCGAGGCTTCGGGCGCATGGGCATGGCTTTCTTATAGGACAGGATCGCTTCTTCGTAGCGGCAGAGCTTTACCATGCAGTCTGCGTATTCCGCCCAAACAATCCATTTCTCCGGGCTGTGCAGAGTCATCTTTTGCCACCACTCCAATGCACCGGGAAGGTCGCATTCAGCCTTGCAGATATGACCCATGTACATTTCGTAGTGGTAGGAATGCTCAACCTGTTTCATAGCTTCAGCATATTCTCTGGCTTCGGAAGTTCGGCCATCTGCAATCAGAAGATCCAACAACCAGAAATAGTTGCGAATGTCCTCCGGGTGGTTCTTAACCACCTGTTTATAGAAGTCAATCAGAGAATGATGGTTGATGCAGTTCCAGTCCTGATAGGGGCCATTCTCTGCATCAAAGACAGCATTGTGGGCATCCTTTCTGCCAGGGAGCATTTCCAAGGCTTTCCGGGCCAAGGGAGATGCCAGCTCATGATACTCGTTTGCCCGCTTGTTGTAAAGCTCGGCCAGCAGAAGAGTTGCTTCTCCTTCCAGTTGTTCCTTGCCCATGCAGTCCTTCAGGTAGCTTTCTGCATTCCGGAAATCATCCTCGGACAGAAAGCGGATGCCAAACATCATGTTTTCCAGTCGCTCCATTTTGCTTTCGTCGGTCATATCAAACAGAGAATCGATGGACACACCGAAGATGACGGACAGGTCCGGCAGGATCTGAATATCAGGCATATTCGTGCCGGACTCCCACTTGGAGACGGCCTGTGCCGAAACCCCCAGCTTGTTTGCAAGCTGCTCCTGGGTCATGGATGCAGCCAGACGCATAGCCTTGATTTTTGCACCAATGTTGAAGTTCATATGGAATTTCCTCCTTGTTTCGTGGTGCTTTCAGTATATCAGGGTCTGTCACAAATTCCTATGACCGGGTGATAGAGGGAACTTGACGATTCGTTAAGCCTGATCAAAGGTCAGCCTGTACTTAGCCCCTTTTTCTGTCTTTTCACATGCCCGGAAACCCATGCTCTCAAAGCATCTGCGAGAACCTTCATTCCAATCGTAGATCTCGCCCACCGCAAGGTGATCGTATCCAAGCTCTTTTCCACGTTTAATTAGAGCGGAGATAGCCTTGCGTCCGATCTTCTTGCCCCTGTAGTTCCGGTCGCCAATCACGATTGGCATATCCTCCTGCCAGAAGGTCACATCTCCGATAGGCCTGTAAGTACCGTCCTCCAAAATTTCAATGAAATACAGTTCTCCGGCATTGTCCAGATAGCGGTACATTCCACCCAGTCGTTCCATGGTGTAAGGATTCCGATTGCCGTCAACCAGCCAAACGGTTTCTTCGTCCTGGTACCAACAAAGAGCAAAGTCATGCACACCATCATATTTCCGCAGCCGCAGGGATTCGTCGATCTGAATCACCGCAGGCTGCTCAATTCCTTGTATTGCCATTATTTCTCCAATCTGAAGGTCAAGGCATCGTATGTTTTTCCTTCAACCTCTCGTTTGCCGACATAGCGGTTACACTCTGCAAAGCCCAGTTTGGCAGCACAGCGAATCATTCGGGTGTTGCCAGACCAAGTCTGTGTGTACAGTTCGGTAATACCGCTGTCAAAATAGTAGTTAATAAAGGCCCGGAGCGCATTTGTGCCGATGCCGTGACCCCACACATCGGGTTCGCAGATATCGATGCCGATGGCACGATAGACGGTCTGTCCATCCTGGATCTCACCGATCCATTCGTAGTGTTCATCGATGGGATACGAACTGACCCAACCAATGTGTCTACCATT
The DNA here is from genome assembly GCA_017537045.1 of Oscillospiraceae bacterium. Next base: position 2,593 of record JAFYLN010000166.1, read on the forward strand.
CCATTCAATTTCAAACTTCCAGCGGCGAACATCATCGGGAAGATCCTTCACAGACTCATAGTATTCTTGCCAAGATATACGCTCTGTTTCCGCGTCCGATTCGATAGGCTCCCACGGAGCATCGGTCTTTGACCATTCGGTTTCGGTGGTAAACCAACGCACATAATCCTCAATGTCAGACTCGGTCATATCCCGCAGGATGATATTCTCAAATTTGATTTCCATGCTTCCTCCAATCATCTTCAAGAAGACCGTAGAAGTACAGGTCTGCCCAGTTACCGTGGAGATCCTTGGTCTGGCTTCGCTGGATGCCCTCAAGCTGCATTCCCAGCTTCTGCATCAGACCAACAGATTTCACGGCATCGATTGCTTCGGCAAATACCTTGTGGGCTTTTAGTTCCGTAAAGGCATAGTCGATCACAGCCTTGCAGGACTCATAGGCATAACCTTGTCGCCAGAAATTACGGTTGTAGATCCAACCCATTTCATATACACCCTCGTCAAACTCATTGAACAGGATGTAGCCCATCATCTTGCCGCTTTCCTTATGAACCGCCGCAACTGCACCTTTCCGACCGATGCAGAAGGAAGTCAGAAACTCCTTTGTTTTCTCAAAGTCGTATGCCGGTTCGCAGTTCTCCATTGTTTCATCATCACCGAAGATGTCGTGCAGATCAGCGGCATCCTCCGGTACAAAATCACGGATAATCATCCGTGGGGTTTCTATGTACATTTCAGATAATCCTCTTTTGTAATCATCATTTGGAGGAAGCCATCCTCTATACCCAGCTCCTTGAAGCCTGCCTTGCGGTGTGTTTCCCAGGCTGCAATCTCGTTTCGATCAACCGCAAAATCATTGTGGATTCGGGAAATACCACAGTCACGGAACGCATGATCCAGCATCAGTTTCAATGCCGGGACTGCATAGCCTTTTCCACGATAGGGCGCATAGATCACGATACCCATATCCCACCAATCCTTATCGGGGGTATAGTGGAAGTTCACATCACCGATCCATGCTCCGTCAGAGCTTCGCTTGATGTAAGCATAGAAGCAGTCCGGCTCGTTTCCTACCCAGCTATCGTACCAATCGGCAAGAACCTCGTCCGGGTAGTCGATGCAGCCAGTATCACGATGATAGCCATCGTATTCCACATCCCATCCTGCGTTGTAAGACATGGTTTC
>JAFYLN010000167.1 GCA_017537045.1 Oscillospiraceae bacterium
TAGAGAGAATGGAAAACTCATTCTCTGCCTTTCTGACAACTCTTTGTTTGAAATGATCGATATCAAAACACGCGGTGAACAGGAGCCTGCCGAATTTATGGATGCACTTCTTGACGATATTCTGGTCCATTTAGAAAAGTAAAACGACACAATATTACCCGCCTTCGGTACTTTCAAAACCAAAGGCGGGTTAATTTTATATTCCTAATGCGCTAAGATCAAATTCACCTAGTAAATTATTAGCTATATACTCAAAATCCTTATCAAAGCGAATATCTACCCCGTCGGGGATGATGGTATTAAGCTCAAGGTTTGCTGAAACAAATCTTTTGAATTTTCTCTTTCTTAGATTCAATTCTGTGAATAGCTTCCCATCCAAGTATCCAATTCTGAAATATTCCTCATCATTACCATATATTGCCCGATAATCTTTGTTTGAATGCGTTTCTCCATCGAAAACAGAAATAGAATCACACAAAGGTAATGATATTTTTAACGGAAGTGCCCGAACTCGCCACTCGATTATCATTACATTTTTGAAGAACGGTGGTTTGTTATCAGCGGGCAGAATATGATTGCCGCTCATTTCTATAGAGTTGTCATCTTTAGCATAGAAAGCTTCCCTACTAATATGATGCTCCTCAATGATCCGATAAGGATCTAACGAGAAATATAACTCAGTATTGATATGCTTCAATATAGCGGCGCGTTCCATCACATTTAAACCCTTCATATACTGTGCCAGACTCATTTTGCCATGGTTGGTGGTATATAGGTTCATCTCAAGCAATTCAAAATTAAGGAAATACGCATCAAAAAAGAATTTTTGCAACTTATCAACAGTAGTCTTCCCGAGCATTTCTGCCTGTTCAAGAATAACTCCATGGTACTTTGCTTTTCTAATTGCAGCATCGCTGAATTTAGATGTTGTCGTTGCAATGATGTAGTCTAATCCAATGTCTTCTCTTTTTTGCTGCAACTGCTCTATCCACATAACATTTTGGGTAGATTTCCTGTCACGACATTCGATACTGATTTTTCTAGGTAAGCCTTGATCATCAGTATATTCTACCAACACATCAATTTCTCGCTCTATGCCCGCTGCTCTGTCATACAAAAATGCGGGACTTGTTACTTTGAACCGATTATCCAGCGAATATAGCCATTCGTATGCTTGCTCAAATTCTCTTCCTTCTCGTGGCATTACGAAGCCTCCTGACATCACGAATAACTGTTTATCTATATTCATTTGCACTGCCCATATATATATTTTACTTCAGATAAACAAACCAACTTAGAGGATATCGCAGGACAGTTATCCGCATTAAAAATAACGTAGTTTGTACCATCCATGACAAGTGAGCTTCTGAAACACAGTCCGTCATAACCAAGGTGTTCAATCAAGGATGCAATGAATTGAGTAATGAAATAGTCACCATTCTGGGTTTTATTGATCCTGCAGAAATCCCTTCTGATATCATCAAACAGGAAGTCTTTACCATTAACCACGGCAGAAGGTTCAAAATCAAAATTCACCAAGCGCAAATCACGAACGGGTTCCAGAATCGCAACACTAATAGCATCCTTGATAAAGGGTCTGATTTCAGCAACAGCGGTATGTTCCTCTAAAGCAGCATACAAATAAGAAACACCTTCAGGATTACACCGGCCTGCTCCTGCCATTCCACTTGGCGGTGCAGAACTCCCACTGGCATCGAACCCTTGGAAACCGGATTCAATACGCTGCTTGATCTTCTGCGTTTTCTCAGATTTTACAAATTCGTCATACTGCCTCCACTGTTCTTCCAACTTATCACCCAGCAGACTTCTTTTTTCCAGATCCTCCAGTACCTTCGGAGTGGACTCGATTTTGCAGTATTCATTCCACTCATTCCACAATACGTTATCACGATCCATTCTCGCTCGATATACCGCCGCACCCTGCTGCAAAGTACACACATTGCGCTTAAACTCTGCTTCTAAAACGGGCAGAAGCGGATGGTCGAAGAAAAACCGGTTCTTTCGTTTCAGACAATTCTTGAAATACTCCCACATGTAGTATTCAATATTGTACCACCCAGGATGTTTATTGTTGTTCTGAATATACTGCTCAATAACATCTGTCCAATATGTATCATCTGTGTATGCCGGAAACTTCATAGTCAAATCCTCCCTACAATTCACTTCCCGCTGGTGGAATCACACAGCACCTTGGGATTACATATTTTCTTCATTTTACTATTTTGGGCAGGAAAATACAAGTACCCCTATTCCCCACCACGAAGTCTCAGAACCAAAAAAGTGTTGCGCCGCAACGACTTTTTAAGATGCTGACTGTTTTTTACCCATGATTTATCCATTTTCAAGTGGCCAAAGAGTATAACCTACTATATGACATGAAGCCGCCATCGTACCCAAAAGTACGATGGCGGTGCTTTTATTATGCTATGTTTAAAAATATTATTCGTCAACAACCGATGCCTTAAAGGAACTTGGTTGTTAGTCATTAGCCGGGATTTTGGAGTATAAATTCGATATTGTCAAAGGAACACCAACTTCCTGCGGCAGCATTAGAATATAGCCCGACTTCACAAGTCCCATTGTATATTGCAATATCCGTAATTTCAATTTTGGTCCATTCCGGATATGGTGCAACTGGTATAGAAATGGTTTGTTCAGTAGTGCCATGATTCTTTATGCTCAATACATGTGTAGATGTTCCATCTCCAATCACCCAAGCACTCAATGTATATCTTCCGGGTGTTAGATTAGAAAAAGTTTGTCCGTTAAAAACTTGATATGGCGTATCTTTATAATGAGTTAGTCTCCAACTACCGTTGTATCCACTTGCTTCAACAAAACTGGCATTCGCACCCGATCCATCGGTCCCTGTCCAGGTTGACCAACCATCCATTGTTCCTTCTCCATCTAACTCAAAAGACGGGTTCGTGATTAGATTTACGTTATAGCTAGGATTTTCGGATGGTACACAATATGTGTTTGTCTTTTGAAAAACAAGGTTATCAATAGAGCACCATTCATCTGCAGAAGCATTAGAATACAGACCAACTTCACAAGAATTTGTGGATATGGGTATATCGCGAATAAATATTTGTGTCCACTGATCTGTAACTGGGATATAATATTTTATTTCCTCTTGTCCATGGTGTTTGACACTAACAAAATGTTTTCCTTCTCCAACGCCTTTGACCCATGCGGAAAGTGTGTATGTTCCATTCTGGAGATGGGTCATGGATTGGCCTGTAAATACTTCATATGCAGATGTTTTGCAATGGGTAAGTCTGACCGAACCATTTATTCCGCCAGCTTCATAGTAACTTGCATCGCCGTCATTTCCTGAATTTCCCGGCCAGATGCCCCAGGATTCTGTCCGATCATCTGACTCAAAATCAGCATAGTTAAGGAGATTCTCGGATTCACGTCTTAGAGAAATATTATCAACTTTCACCCATTCTCCAGCATTTGCTTTTGAGTAGACACCAATTGTAATTGCCCCGTTCTGAACAAGAATTCCAGGAATTTCTACATATGTCCACACTTCATCACCATATGCAGGTAGAGATATTTTCTGCTCTAGACCTGGTCCATAATTTTTGGCACCAATAAAGCTTTGCGTCTGACCTCCGCTAGATTGAACATATGCACTCAATGTATAATGTCCATTAGGTATATCGGTAATTATTTGGTTAGTATAGACCTCATAATTGCTTGTGCTGCTGTGCACAAGACAGTTAGTACCCAGATAACCTGTACTTGCCTCAACATAATCCGCGCCGGCTCCACTACCATTACTACCTGTCCCTGTATCCCAACCTGTTTTCGCATTCTCAAAGTCGCCATTCAATAGATAATTATGCTCGTCAGATACCATTTCTATCCATTCGCACGGAGACTCAATTGTGGAGTTTCCTAACTTATACAATCTAATACAGTCTATTTGTGCATAATTAAAGTTTGATAACAGACTGATAGTATTATTACCATTTTGGAGTTCTATTGGGATTCTAACATAATCGTCGTTAAATTCGTCCCATTGAGCTGTTTTGGGGTAATACACAGAGGCAAATTTTGCATTGTTAATATAGAGATCATGTGAGCTAATATAATTACCACCATTAGCATATCGCACTTCCATACAATACTCACCGGTTTCTGCTACATTTATGATAAAGGTTAACGCACTTTCTGGGGTATCCAGGTTCCCCACAAACTGGTTACCAGAGGCAGAATTTGATGTAAGAATCTCTGCACTGCTAATCTGTGCCGTTTCAGCTTCATATGTTGTTAGATTGCCTTTTTCAATTTCAGTCAACGATATGTTATCAAAATATGCAACATCATTTGTATCCGAGCCGGCACTTAACATGATAGTTGCACTACTACCCAAACTAACAATTTCAAGATCACGGCGAACCCAATAGTCAGGCTCGTCGCGCACTACTGTTGTATATGTGTTCGAACCAGTTGATATACAAATGTTGGCTACACCAGCTTTAGATGTTTTGACATAAGCTGTAAGGCGATAATTTTTCCCCTCTACTAATCCAGAAACTACTTGTGATATCGAAGAATTTGAGTCCACTCCCACGCTCATTGCTCCACTATGAGCCCTTGTAGTTACATAGGAGACTGTGCCAGTACTCATCCATGCAGAATGTGTAGAATCTTCAAAATCATAATCTACAATGGAAATTCTATTTTCAGGCACAATGGGAGATGTAGCAATCGTATACAAGCCATTTTCCACAGTGCCACCTTCTGCTTTAATGATTGCTTCTGCGTTAGTTTGGAACAGTGACACTATTGAGTCAATTGTCTGTTCTCTCGGATAATTCAACTTGATATATGGATCAAAATACGTTTGGAGATCATTGATATATGTGCCAGTGCCATTAGGATAGAGTCCTTGAATTATTTCACTAGGAGTTCCGGCAGTACCTTTGATAACTCCCATAATACCAGTTGCAGTGGCAGCATTGCAGTCACCATCATATCCTGCCAGCGAGGAAATCTTGAGGGTTCTTTCATAATCATTATTGCCGTACAGCAAAGAAATAATGATTATTGCATTATTAATGTCCGTCAATGTCTGTACATTATCAGACTCATCGACATTTCGCTTCATAGCTGCAACTGTCGTTACTGCAGTGCGCCAATTCGTTTCTGTCTGATATAGCGCTAAACATGTATCATATATTTCTTGCGGCCATGATCCGTCTGGCAAACATGCCGCAGCTTTAGTCACGACATCATATGCTGTCGTTTCTGTATATGCAAGAGCATAAAGCGCCGCTCCAAATTTAGCCCATATTATTCCGTCAAAGTCACCAGTAACAGACCCAAATTTTTCAGCCAGTTCAATTGCTTTATTTGGCATGCCTGGTGTCGCCATTCCAAGTGTATCGTTTTCAATATATGCCTCAGTGCACCAATAGAACGAATTCCCAAATTCTCGCATACCCGTGAAGGGTGGTAGCATATCTGCATACCGTGTGAGATATGCAGCCGTAAACCCAGCACCCCAGTCATGGACGTAGTGCTCCTTCCACTCTTCTTTGATATCGTAATGGCTGACATTGGGGCCATGCTCCGCCAGTATATGCTGATTAAAAATATCCACATGGAAGTCATCATCAGACGCAATTACACCATTTGCCCAAAATCGATCGTAGCCAGGATAATTGGGATCTCCTGCATAGGTAAAGTTACCACTATAAGGGCCCCCTAGAATTGTATAATAACTATCGGGTAGAGGATCAGCAGGATTCCCAGTTGAATCCCAAACAAACTCGTATCCTGTTAAGAAACCTGCGAAATGCCCTAGCATACCAGCTAGTGTTTTATCATAATAGGTATCAGCAGAAAGGGATGTTGTAGAAATTGTTTCTCTTGCGCTTGCACTTGCATTTGCCGGAAGTATTGACAACATAATACAGCATATTATGACAATACTTACAATTCTTTTTTTCATGATAGTGCGCTCCTTTCTTATTTTGGCTTGTGCCTATTATCATTAAAGCACGCGCAGACGGTAAAAAACAGGTTCAATATTATGATAGTGTGGACTTTTTTGCACAATTAGTAATGTATTTGCTTGTGCGAATCACACTATTTTCTTATTCTACAGGATGATAAAATAATCCACACTTTTGTAGTATAGTAGTATATAAAAAATCGGATTGGTCTGCTATGCTTTTTTTATAACGTGGGAGGGAGGAAAACTATGAGTAATACCCTGCAAAGAAACGAAGAACGTTCCGGACTACTTTTTGTCCTTCCACAAATAATCGGCCTTATCCTATTCATTCTCCTGCCTTTGTTGATTGCAATCTATCTCTGTTTTTGTGAGTGGGACTTCATTTCCTCACCTGAATGGGTGGGGCTGGCTAACTTCAAGGCTGTGTTTGGCTTTGATGGAGATATCTTTGCGAAAACATTAGAAAACACTGGCATCTTTCTCTTAGGCGTTATCCCATTGACGATGTTTCTGGCACTGGGATTGGCATTGCTTGCAAACCAGCATCTTCCGTTTCTGGAGTTTTACAAGAGCGCTTTGTTTATGCCGATGGTTACTTCGTCGGTTGCAATCGCAATGGTATGGTATTGGTTATTTGCCCCGGATATTGGCTTAATCAATTTCATGATTGAGCAGTTCCAGGTCGAAGGACCTGGATGGCTGTCCGATCCAAAATGGGCTCGCGTGGCAATCATTATCATGACGGCGTGGCTAAAAACCGGATACTACTTTATCGTGTTTCTTGCGGGTCTCAAAGGAATATCCAGAACATATTATGAGGCTGCAGAACTGGATGGTGCTTCCGCTTGGCAGCGTTTTATCCATATTACGATGCCGCAATTGTCACCTGTTACATTTTTTGTGTTTGTCATGTTAGTCATCGATGTCTTCAATATGTTCAGCGAAGCATATGTCTTGACTCGCGGTGGGCCGATGTACTCTACTTACACGCTGATTATGTATATATACACGGAAGCAATGCACTTCTTTAATCTGGGCAAGGCATCCGTAGCAAGTATCGTTCTTGTGTTGTTTGCTGGAACTGTCAGTGGCTTGCAGTTCTACCTGTCGAAAAAGTGGGTGAACTATGACACATAAAAAGAAAGGCGCTATTAAGAAAGTAATCTCCAGTTTTATATTGATGGTTGCATCTATCGGCATGTTATTCCCCTTTTACTGGATGATGAAAACAGCGCTAATGACCAACAAAGCGGCCTTGGAGTTCCCCCCGAAGCTATTTACCTGGCCGTTATACTGGGGAAATTTTCAAGAAGTGTTTCAAACAACCGGATTAGGTCGTGCAATTCTGAACAGCTTTTTTATCGCATCAGTATCCACAGCTGGCGTTCTGTTCTTTAGCTCGCTTGCGGCGTATGCTTTTGCAAAGCTTCGTTTCCGTTATTCAAAAACATTATTTGGTGCCATATTTGCCACCATGCTGATTCCATCGCAAATCCTGCTGATCCCAATGTATGTTCTGTTTAGTAAAATTGGATGGGTCGATTCGTATCTGCCGCTGATTATTCCTCAAGTATTGATAAACGGTTACGGTGTGTTTCTGATTCGACAGTTTATGGTATCGGTTCCGGATTCCTACATTGAAGCAGCAAGGATTGATGGACTCAGTAACTTTGGTATCTACTGGCGGATCATGTTGCCGCTGTGCAAGCCCTCGCTTGTAACACTGGGAGTGTTTACCTTCGTTGGCAACTGGAACAATTTTATTGGACCACTGATTTATATTGACTCCGAAGAACTGTTTACACTTCCACTGATTATCAACACGTTCCGGACGGAGTACTCGATCCAATGGGGTCTGCTTATGGCAGCTTCTGCTGTATCGGTTATTCCGATGATTATAATCTATCTCTTTGCGCAAAAATCTTTCGTGGAGGGTATTGCCACCACGGGTATTAAGGGCTAGAATCTTTTCAAAACCCGGAAAATTAAGAAGAAACTGGAGGACTGAAAAATGAAGAAACTACTCGCAATCATGATGGTAATGGCATTGATCGTCGGTATCTTTGCTGGCTGTGGCGCCCAGGAAAAACCTGCGGATGAGAAGATCATTATTGACTTCTCAATGCTGAATCTTTCCGGCGACATTGATGGTTGGACCGCAATGGTCGAAGCTGCTAACAAGCAGCTCGCCGCAGAGAACATTGAGATCGTCATCAGCAAAGTCAACGGCACCGGCTGGCCCGAATACTACCAGAAGGTAGTTTCACAGATGGCCGCCGGCAATTCTCCTGACATTGGCCGTATCGCAGAGTCTTATATGCCCACCCTGATTAGCAAGGGACAGGTTGTTGACCTGACTGAGTATATTAAGAACGACTTTGATATGAGCCAGTACTATGAAAAGACCTTTGAGAACTCCGCTTACGTAGATGGTCATTACTATGGTGTTCCCTCTGGCTTGAACAACTACCTGATGTACTACAACAAGGATCTCTTTGATGAAGCTGGCATTCCCTATCCTTCCGCTGACTGGGACAATCCTTCCTCCTTCGAAGAAATCGCAGAGATGGCAAGAAAGCTGACCAAGGAAACTGAAAACGGTAAACAGTTTGGTTTCTACACCGGTCCCTATATGGCTGAAATCGGTATGTTCAGCACTTCCCTGGGCGGTAACAACGTCTTTGATGCAAACGGCAACCCCTCTATCAACGACGAAACCTCCAAGCAGGTCTACAGATGGTTCGATGGCATGCTCCGTGAGGATCAATCCATGCCTCGTCCCACCGACACAGCAATTATGAGTGCATTCGATATGTTTACCAATGGCCGACTGGCTATGATCGTTGACGGAACCTGGTGGCTGGGCAGCATCGGTGCAATCGAAGGCTTCAATGTTGGTATTGCAGCGGTCCCCGGTGCCGAAGACGGCAGCGCATATACCAGCCAGTTCGTCGACTCCTTCGTTATCTATGAGGGCTGCGAGAACAAGGACGCAGGCTGGAAGGCAATCAAGGCCATTGTAAGTCAGGAAGGCTTCGAAGCTCTGGCCGCAACCGGCGTTGGTGGTACACCTGTCCATAAGGAAGTTGTGAATGCTGTTACTGAAAAGCTGCTGGGCGAAAATGTTGATGCAGACAGCAAGCTGGTTGCACAGGATGCACTGAACCATACTGTTAAGGTTCCCTATAATGAATATTACGAGGAAGCTGACCAGAAGGTTAACAATACCATGGATGAATGGCTGCTGGGACAAATTACTGCTGATGAGTACGCAGATAAGGTGCAGCAGATCTTGATTGACTATAAGACTCAGGCTGAAGCAGACTGAGATTCGTTAACAGGAATGGCGCAGCAGCACTAGCCTGCTGCGCCATTTTACGATATAATGTAGTGGTGAGCAAAATGCATCGGCGATTTGGAATCCAAAAGAGCCGCGGATGCAGAAGCGCGTACTAATTAGGCACCGTCACGAAACGGACTGTGCCAAGGCTGGAACTGTGGAAAAACAAACAGAGATAGTGAATTAA
>JAFYLN010000168.1 GCA_017537045.1 Oscillospiraceae bacterium
AAACCGCTATCCGTAAGGATGGCGGTTTTTTGTGGTGGGGGAGGACTTGGATTCGAAAGGCCGGCTCCAGTGCGCACACTGGGGCAACCAAGTGTCCGGTGGACATTAGGTTAGGCCGTGGTAGAATCCATTGATTGCATTCCACAGGCAGTTGCCTGTGGAATGCAATCAATCTGGGTTGTAGAAGTGTATCGAGGGTGTGCCTTTTTCTGCTTTGAGAGATGGCGGCAACTCCTTAATTTGCTCCCTGCGGGAGCAAATGCAGCGAATCCGTCCTCCCCTGCTAGATTTACACAGCTCTTTGTACCCTCATATTAAAAAACACCCGTTCAAAAATGTAAATCATTGACAGGTATTACAAACCTCTGCTATACTTAAATTATAAAAAATCGAAAGAGGTGTCACTTATGGCAAAAACAATTCAGGATATTTATGCGCTCATCAAGGACAACGGTATCAAGATGATTGACTTTAAAATGGTGGACATCCATGGCCAGTACCGCCATGTCACCATTCCCGCCGGGAACTTCTGCGAGGACACACTGAAAAGCGGTATCGGCTTTGACGCTTCCAATTACGGCTATGCCGTTGTGGAAAAGAGCGATATGGTGTTCATCCCCGACCTTGACACCGCCACCATCGATCCTTTCTGCGGTATACCCACCCTGTCCATGACCGGCAACGCCATGATCATCGACACCCCGGAGAACCGTCCTCTGGCGCAGTACCCCCGCAACATCATCAAGGCGGCTGTTCAGCATATGCGCGACAGCGGCATTGCCGATGAGATGAAGATCCTGCCCGAGTTTGAGTTCTACCTCTTTGACAATGTGGCATGGGAAGTCAGCGGCCGCCATATCGGCGCAACCGTGGATGCCAGCCAGTCCTACTGGAACTCTGATGTTGAGGGTCACGGTGTCATCGTACCCAAGCAGAAGAACTACCACATTGCCAAGCCCTTTGATACCTCCTACGAATGCCGCAGCGAGATGTGCATGCTCATGAAAGAGGCCGGTATCGAGATCAACTACCACCATCCCGAGGTCGCTGCATCCGGCCAGTACGAAATCGAGCCCCAGCTTGGTGAGGTCGTCCACATGGCGGACGCTACCATGATGATCAAGTATATCATCCACAACACCGCTCTGAAGTACGGCAAGAGCGCCACCTTCATGCCCAAGCCCATCTACGGCGAGGCAGGCAGCGGTATGCATGTGCACATGATCCTGTTTAAGGACGGCCAGCCCGTCTTCTCTGATGACAACGGCTACGCCCACCTGAGCAAAACTGCCCACTACTTTATGGGCGGCCTGCTCAGGCACATCGGCTCCCTCTGCGCCATTACCAACCCCAGCACCAATTCCTTCAAGCGTCTGGTGCCCGGTTTTGAAGCACCGGTCACCGTCGGCTACGCCACCTCCAACAGAAGTGCAGTTATCCGCATCCCCGCCTATGCCAAGAGCCCTGACAAGCGCCGCTTTGAGCTGCGCAATCCCGATGCCACCTGCAACCCCTACTTCGCCTATGCCGCCATTCTGATGGCTGGTCTTGACGGCGTGAAGAATAAGATCGATCCCCACGAAAACGGCTGGGGTCCGTATGATCTGAACCTGTACAACCTGCCCGAGGAGGAAAAGGCAAAGCTGCAGGGTCTGCCCGTTTCTCTGGACGAGGCGCTGGACTGCCTTGAAGCGGATCACGGGTATCTGACCGAAGCCGGCGTGTTCCCCGAGGAGCTGATCCGCAACTTCATCAAGATGAAGCGCGCTGAGTGCCGCGCTTTGGCTGCGATCCCCAATCCTGCTGAATTTGAGAAGTATTATAACCTGTAATCCCGGTTACAAAGCCCGCTCCCGGCAGAGCGGGCTTTTCACTATTGTACAGACTTTAGAAGCTTCACTGTCCTTGAAATTCTGCTATAATCTGCTATACTGGGTATCGAGGTGATTTTCATGGCTGGTGTGGCGGTGCGCTACAGTTGCCGCAGGGCGGCTGTTTTTTCTGATATTCATTCCAACTATCATGCTTTTCACGCCTGTTTTGAAGATGCCAGAATTCAAGGCGCAGACTGTTTTATTTTTCTTGGAGACTATGTTTCCGATCTGGCAAGTCCACGGGAATGTCTGGATCTGGTTTACGAGATTCGTTCCCGTTATCCCACTGTCTGTCTGCGGGGCAACCGGGAGCGCTATATGCTGGAGCATGCCAGCGGAAGCACCCGCTTTGAAACGGGTTCCAAAAGCGGTTCTTTGCTCTTTACCTTCGGACAGCTGCGGCAGGAAGATTTTGAATTCTTCCGCTCACTGCCGGTCTGCACACAAATCGAGCTGAACGGGATTCCCTTTGAAATCGCCCATGCATTCAAAGAGAATGACCGCCGCTATTTCGAAAGCGATGATCCACAGCTGGAGGAAATATTTGCGCAGATGGGATGCCCTTATCTGCTCACCGGACATTCCCACAGGCAGTATATCCGGTATGCAGGCAGCAAAACCATTATCAATCCCGGTTCCATTGGTGTTCCCATGACTTCCAATGCTCTTGCCCAATATGCACTGCTGGATTTCTGCCATGGCGCTGTCGATTGTATACTGCGCGCAGTTTCCTATGATCTTGCCGCAACTGTTCACGTCCAGTTTGAAAGCGGTCTGGTAGCGTATGCAAAATACTGGGCTTTGGGGGTTCTACAGGATGTACGCACGGGCAAAGAATGCGCCATCCGGCTTTTGGAACTGGTTTCCCGTACAGGTGATGTACGGAACGAAGAAAACTGGCATGCTGCCGCCGTCAAAATGGGGCTGCCTCTGACCGAAAAGGAGATTCTCATGGATATAAAAAAGACAGAAACTGCTTATTTTGCTGGTGGCTGCTTCTGGTGTATTACACCGGTTTTTAAGGAAATGGAGGGTGTGGTCAATGTTATCAGCGGCTACAGCGGCGGAGCCGAGGTCAATCCCACCTATGCCGATGTCAAAAAACAGAAAACCCGCCACCGGGAAACCATCCGTATTGACTTTGATCCGGAGCAGGTAAGCTTTGCGCAGCTTCTGGAAGTCTTTCTAAGCAGTGTGGATCCTTTTGATCCTGACGGACAGTTCATCGACCGCGGTCATTCCTACACACTGGCCGTTTACCACTGTTCCGGTACGCAGCAGCAGGCTGCAAAAAAGGCTGTCCGCACACTGGAAGCAGAATCTGGCCAGGCGGTTTATGTCAGCATTGAGCCTTTCAGAAGCTTCTATGTGGCTGAGGAAGCGCATCAGGATTATTACCTGAAACACCCCGAGGCATTTCGGCAAGAGCTGATCGATTCCGGCAGAATCAAGGCATGATGTTTAAAAGGACACGGTTTTAAACCCGTGTCCTTTTGTTTTGGCTATAAAAATTGATGTTTGCCGCACCATGTGCCGTGGATCATGTAGGGGCGACCATTGGTCGCCCCTGCAGCAGAATGTTACGAATTCGCATTGGTTTTCGGCGAATTCGTAACATTGTACCGCCGGGCGTGTTGCAGAGCGCAGCGAATCAAAATAGGTCGATTGCCGGTGGCAATCGCACAATAATTCATGGATCGCCGCCCCTACGATAGCATCGATAGACAGTACGATAAACTGAAATTTAGTTCAGTGACAGTAAAACCAGGCATGGATCTTTCCATGCCTGGTTGTTGTATTATTTGCCTGGGTTGCCGGCGGTGTCCGCACCGTCGCCCACCAGATTCAGCCGCTTGGCGGCATCCTCCCGCATCTTGTACTTGAGGATCTTACCTGCTGCATTCATGGGGAAGGCATCCACAAACTCAATATAGCGGGGCACCTTGTGACGCGCCATACTGGCTTTGATGTAGTTTGTCATTTCCTCCACGGTGACGCTGCCCGGTTCTTTCAGAATGATGCAGGCCATGATCTCTTCGCCGTAGCGCTTATCGGGCACACCGATGACCTGAACGTCCCGCACCTTGGGATGGGTGTAAATAAATTCCTCGATCTCCTTGGGATAGATATTTTCGCCGCCGCGGATAATCATATCCTTCAGGCGACCTGTAATACGGTAAGTGCCGTCTGCATCCTTACAGGCAAGGTCACCGGAATGGAGCCAGCCTTCCTCGTCCACGGTGGCGCGGGTGGCTTCGGGCATCTTATAATAGCCCTTCATGGTGTTGTAGCCGCGGGAGCAGAATTCACCGTTGACACCAACGGGAACTTCCTCACCAGTCTCAGGATCGATGATCTTGCACTCCACATGAGGGAAGTCATAACCGACGGTGTTGGTACGCAGCTCCAGCGGATCCGTCCACGCAGACATGGTAGAGCCGGGGGAGGATTCCGTCTGCCCGTAGACGCTGACAATACCCCGCATATTCATTTCGTCCGGCTGGGCGGCACGGCGCATCAGCTCCGGCGGGCAGCCTGCACCTGCCATGATGCCGGTGCGCATATGTGAGAAGTCCGTCTTGCGGTAGTCAGGATGGTTGAACATGGCAATGAACATGGTGGGCACACCGTTCATAGCCGTGATCCGTTCCTGATTGATGCAGGCAAGGCTGGATTTTGCGGAGAAATAAGGCAGGGGACAGAGGGTTGCACCGTGGGTCATGGAAGAGGTCATGGAAAGCACCATGCCGAAGCAGTGGAACATAGGCACCTGGATCAGGAAACGGTCAGCCGTAGAAAGACCCAGACGGTCGCCGATACACTTGCCGTTGTTGACCACGTTGTAGTGGGTCAGCATGACACCCTTGGGGAAACCGGTGGTGCCGGAGGTATACTGCATGTTGCAAACATCATCAGGTTGCACCTGCGCTGCCATGCGGTAAACTTCCTCCACGGGAACCTCGTTGCAGCGGGCCATGGCCTCGTCGAAGGTCAGACAGCCGGGCTGCTTGAAGTCCACCGTGATCACATTGCGCAGGAAGGGCAAACGCTTGCAGTGCAACCGAGACCCCGCCTTTGTCTTTGCGATTTCAGGACATATCTCATTGATAATGCTCTTATAATTGGAATCCAGCGCCGATTCGATCATGACCAGTGTATGGGTGTCGGACTGGCGCAGCAGATACTCTGCCTCATGAATCTTATAGGCAGTGTTCACAGTGACCAGCACCGCGCCGATCTTGGTGGTTGCCCAGAAAGTGATATACCATGCCGGCACATTGGTTGCCCAGATCGCCACCTTGCTGCCAGCCTTGACGCCCATGGAGACCAGCGCACGGGCAAAATTATCCACATCGTCGCGGAACTCGGCGTAGGTACGGGTATAATCCAGCGTGGTGTACTTAAAGGCGTACTGGTCAGGGAATTCCTCCACCATACGGTCCAGCACCTGTGGGAAAGTCAGGTCGATCAGGTCATCCTTTTTCCAGACATACTGGCCGCTGCCGTCATGGTTATAATACAGGGATTTCTTACGGGTGCGGGTAGAGCCGAAGCGGCTCATGTAGTTGACAAAATGAGGGAAGATGACCTCCCGGTCCTGCAGGTCTTCCATCCACTCGGGTTTCCACTCCAGAGAAATGAAGCCGTCATAGTTGATGGAGGACAAGGCACGGATCATATCGATGACGGGCATATTGCCTTCACCGATCAGGTTGTAGGTATCCTTGTCGTCAGAGTCGCGCAGGTGGACATGCTTGACGTAAGTACCCAGATTCTTGATGGTGGTATCGGCACTTTCGCCGAAGTCCCGGTAAGGATGGTGCATATCCCACAATGCACCCAGAAAATCACTGGCATAGCTTTCCAGAAGCTTTCTCAAGCGGGAAGTATCTGCGTAAATGCCGCTGGTTTTAATCAGCAGGCAGATACCACGTTCTTCTGCCAGAGGCAGCAGCCGATCCAGGTTGGCACGGATCATTTCTTCATTCTCAGAAGATGCCCAGCCGACCACATAGGGAATTCGGGCATCACAGGCATAACCCATAACCGATTCGAGCACATCTGCATTTTCCGCAGAATCGGAGATATCCATGGAGGTATCGAGACAGGGAATCATCAGCTTCTGATCCCGCAGGGCGCGGACGGTTGCTGCTACAGAATGCTTGTGGAACGGGCCGCCGCGGCCGGTGAGATGGGGGAACTTGTGGAGGTTATAGACTTCAATGCCGGAGAATTTCATATCCAGAGCTGTGTCCATCAGCTCTTCCCAGCAAAGGTCTCCCCAGCCTCTTGTTGAAAAGGAGAGTTTCATGCGTTATCCTCCTCGTAAACGATCTTGTTCAGTGCGTTGATGTAGGCAAGGATGGAAGCTCCCACGATGTCTGTAGAGATACCCCGTCCGGAATAGACCTTGCCCTCACTGCGCAACTTAACTACAGTCTGACCCATAGCCTCACGGCCTTCAGTAACGGCCTGAATCTGGAAATCATCCAGCTCATAGTGGCGGCCGGTAATGCTTTCAATGGCAAGGAAGGCTGCATCGATGGGGCCATCACCAATGCACACACCCTCCAGTGCCTGATTTTCTTTCTGCAGCTTCAGATGGGCAGTGGAGGAAATGGTATTGCCCGCGGTGATCACATAGGTATCCAGCACATAGGCAGGAGGCACCTGCATGGCGGCGGATGCCACAATGGCATCCAGTTCCTTGGCAGTGACTTTTTCCTTCTTTTCTGCAATGGCACGGAAGGCTTCATAAACCTTGATGCCGTCTTCCTCGGAAAGATCGTAACCCAGACGGGAAGCTGCCTTCATGACTGCGCTGAGGTCGTCGTGGCCGGTCAGGTAAATGCTGCCGTCATCTTCCTGCACACCGTGGTCAAAGGGAGAATTCTTGCTGCGGCCGGTCTGGCACATCCATGCAATCTGACTGGTGATGCGGCTCATGACGGTGGTGTGCAGGCTGCAGGTGGCATCGTAGAATTCGCCCTTGGCTTTAAGCACCTTGGCCACATTGGGCAGGCTGACCACATCCAGACGGTACGCAGCAGCCTTGATCTCACCGGCACCGTAGCGCACAGCGGCGATGGCACAGGAATCGGCCATGGACAGGCCATCGGAGCAGGAAACGCCCAGAGTCACTTCCTTCAGCTCCGGCACATTGGCATAAAGCTCGCGGATGAAGGCTGTGAATTCGTTGGGCAGCATGGCACCGGCAGTATCGCAGACGGTGACGGTTCTGACACCGGCATCAATTGCAGTGCGAACCGCTTCATACAGGAAAGCAGGATCGCTGCGGGTGGCATCATCCGCTACGAATTCTACATCTGTGCAAAGCTTGCAGCAAAGTTTAATCGTATCGGCGATGGATACGAGCATGGCATCCGGCTTTTTATGGAACAGATACTCCATCTGCACGGAGCTGACAGGCGCACAGACCTGCAATCTGGGTTTCTTTGCAATACGCAGGGCATTCCACACCTGCTGCACATTATCCGCATTCAGCTGCACCGGTACAGCAACCGCGCTCCCCTGCACAGCCATGGCAATGGACTTGATGCGCAACGCATCGATTTTCGCATTGGTGATACCTTCCAGCTCAATAACGGAAACACCCAATTTGTCCAGAAGCTTACTCAGTTCGATCTTTTCCTTAAAAGACAGGCTGATCTCACCCGTTCGCTGCTTCATAGTCACGTCGCTGATTCTAATGTTCTTCATAATCCGGCACTCCTTAACAAAAATATCTGCCAAATATAGTTTGCGGATGGTGGGGGGGACGCATCAGGCACCCGTAAGGAATTATTTTAGATGGCCTGCGTAAACAAAATTAGCTCAAGGTGCAAAATAAAAGCCCTGAGGTCAATACGACCTCAGGGACGAATCATAATCCGTGGTACCACCCTGATTATCTCCCCGCAGGGAGATCACTTCAGACTCCAACAAGTCCTATCCCGTAACGGGGGAAGCCGTGTTTCATTACTGGCCGCAGCGTTCACAAAACCAACTCGGGAAGCAGACTGCCAATTCTGTTTGCACCGGCTCGCACCAACCGCCGGCTCTCTGGAGCAAAGCTTGAAGAAGCAGATTTTCCGTCAACGTCTTTCCTATATGGATGGGGTCATTAAAGCATAAAGTCCACCGTTTGTCAATAGTTTTTTGTTGAAGAAAAAAATTTTGTTTTGTGCAGAAAAACATTTGACTTTTTGCCGTGCACATGTTAGAGTATTGCCAATACATAAAAGCGTTGACGAAGACGGTCAGATTACACATCTTTCAGAGAGCCGGCGGTTGGTGTGAGCCGGCAGGTGAGAATCTAAGTACCTATCACTTCCGAGCCGGAGAACTGAACGGCAAGCCCAGTAAGCTTCTCCCGTATGCCTGCGTTAAAGGATAGGACTTGTTGGAGTCTGAAGGTGGCGGCTGTTGCCGCAATTTGAGTGGTACCGCGGGTATTGTATTTTACAAGGCTCGTCTCAAGTGTTTTGAGACGGGTCTTTTTATTTCGACCATCGAAAGGAGAACACACTATGAACCCCAATAATACCATGATGCAACTGTCCGAGATCGCTGCCCGTATTAAGGAAATGCGGGATATTATGGGCTGGAACCTTACCGATCTGGCAGAAAAGGTGGATTTCCCGATTTCCAACTGTGCTGCCTACGAAAGTGGACAGGTCGATATTCCCTTCTCCTTTATTCATAAGTGTGCATTGGCATTTGATATTGAAATGTCCGAGCTGCTGGAAGGCCGTGCCGCACACCTGAGCAGCTACACCGTTACCCGCAAGGGCGGCGGTCAAAAGACCGCACAGGAAGACGGCATCGACATCACAAACCTTGCGCCCAAGTTCCGTAACAAGATCGCCGAGCCCTACTGGGTTCGCTATGAATACGATGCCGCTCAGGAAGGTAAGCCCATCCATCTGGCTACCCACAGCGGCCAGGAATTCGACCTTGTGCTTTCCGGCCGCCTGAAGGTTCAGATCGGCAAGCATGTGGAATATCTGGACGAGGGCGACAGCATCTACTATGACTCCTCCACACCCCACGGTATGATTGCCGTCGGCGGTCAGGACTGTGTGTTCTGCGCCGTGGTCCTGCCCGGTGAAAAAACCGTGGAGACCGAAGTCCGTAAAAGTGTGGCTACCGCGAAATCCTCCGCACCTCTGGTCTGTGGCAAGTTTGTGGAAACCGAGGAGGATGAACACGGTGCACTCCAGTCTATCCGCTTCAAGAATACACAGACCTTTAACTTCGGTTTTGACATCGTCGATGAGATCGCCCGCCGGGAGCCTGAAAAGCTGGCTATGCTGCACTTAGACCGGAATAAGAAGGAGCGCCGCTTCACCTTCAAGGACATGAAGGATCTTTCCAACCAGTATGCCAACTATTTCACTTCTCTGGGCATCAAGAAGGGTGACAAGGTCATGCTGGTGCTCAAGCGTCATTTCCAGTTCTGGCCTGCTATGGTGGCGCTGCATAAGCTGGGTGCAGTAGCGATCCCTGCTACCAACCAGTTGAAAGTCCATGACTTTGTTTACCGTTTCAATGCAGCCGGTGTCAGCGCCATCCTCTGCACCGCTGATGGTGATACTGCAGATCTTGCCGATCTGGCTGCAGCACAGTGCCCGCAGGTGACTACCAAGCTGCTGGTTGGCGGCAGCAAGGAGGGCTGGCACAATCTGGATGCGGAGTATTCCCTGTTTACCCGCCATCTGGACCGTCCAGAGGATGCAGGCTGCGGTGAGGACACCGCCCTGATGTTCTTCACCTCCGGCACCACCGGCAACCCCAAGATGGCTGCCCACAAGCACACCTATGCACTGGGTCACTTCGTTACCGCCAAGTACTGGCACTGCTGTGAACGCAACGGCCTGCATCTGACCATCTCCGACACCGGCTGGGGCAAATCCCTCTGGGGCAAGCTCTACGGCCAGTGGCTGTGCGAAGGTGCCGTGTTTGTCTATGACTTTGATAAGTTTGACGAAAACGACATCCTTCCCATGTTTGCAAAATACAACATCACCACCTTCTGCGCTCCCCCCACCATGCTGCGCATGCTGATCCGCGGCGACCTGTCCAAGTATGATTTGAGCTCCATCCACCACATGACCACCGCCGGTGAGGCGCTGAACCCCGAGGTCTTCAAGAAGTTCAAGGAGGCAACGGGTCTGGAGATCATGGAAGGCTTCGGCCAGACCGAAACCACCCTGACCATCTCCAATCTGGTTGGTACTGCACCCAAGATCGGCTCCATGGGTAAAGCATCTCCCCAGTACGATATCGACATTGTGGATCCCGAGGGCAAGAGTGTTGCGCCCGGTGAAGTGGGCGAGATCGTCATCCGAACCGATAAGAGCATTCCTTGCGGCCTGTACAAGGAATATTATCTGGACGAAGAAAAGACCCGCGATGCATGGTACGACGGCATGTACCATACCGGTGACACCGCATGGCGGGATGAGGATGGTTACTTCTTCTATGTCAGCCGTATCGACGACGTAATCAAATCCTCCGGTTACCGCATCGGACCTTTCGAGATTGAAAGCGTCATCATGGAACTGCCCTATGTTGTGGAGTGCGGTGTTTCCGCCGTTCCCGATCCGGTCAGAGGCCAGGTAGTCAAGGCTTCCATCGTGCTTACCAAGGGCACCAAGGGCACCGAGGAGTTGAAACGGGAGATCCAGAATTATGTCAAGGAAAACACCGCGCCTTACAAGTACCCCCGTGTGGTCGTATTCCGCGACGAACTGCCCAAGACCATCAGCGGCAAGATCCAGCGTAATAAGCTGTAAATTTGTAAATTGATGTTTATCGCACTATGTACCGTGGACAACGTAGGGGCGACCATTGGTCGCCCGCGCAGCAGAATGTTGCGAACTCGCATTGGATTTTGGCGAATTCGTAACATTGTACCGCCGGGCGGCTGATAGCCGCCCCTACACGCACAATCGAAAGAGAGCGACAAACTGAAATTTGACGTGCGCATTGTGTATTTACTACAAAAACAACTTTCCTTTACACACATACTTTTGGGTTGACATTTTCACATTCGAGTGATATGATTCTTTCAATAAAGAAAGGCTCAGACGGAGAGGGATCCTTTGACCGGCATCCTAGAGAATTGGCGGTTGGTGCAAGCCATGATGTACGAAATCGATCTGTCGCTCCCCAGCCGGAGAGAAGAACGCGCGGCATTGCGCAAGTAGAACTCTCCCGCGTCAGCTGCGTCAGTGCTTAGGACTTGTCAGAGTCCGATGAGGGGTGTCTGTTGTAAAGCAGATGCAATTTGAGTGGTACCGCGGGTATGCTTATGTTTACTCGTCTCAAAGAATCATTTCTTTGGGACGAGTTTTTTATTGCGAGGTTAGAATCATGGATAATAAAATGACCGGCATGGATTATAAGATTCGGGAGGTTGCCCAGCGTATCCGCGAACTGCGAGAGGTTTCCGGATTCACTGTGGAAGAAATGGCTGCGCGCACCGATCTGAGCGTAGACGAATACATCCAGTGCGAATCAGGCAGCCGGAACTTAAGCATTGCGTTCCTGTACCGCTGTACCTTGAGCTTCGGTGTTGACTTTGGTGACCTGCTGGAAGGCCGCAGCCCCAAGCTGCGCTCCTATGACCTGACCCGAAAGGGTGAGGGTCAGCGCATTGAAGAAGCCCACCATATGATCGGCTATAACCTCGCCGCTGATTTCCGCAACCGTATCGCCCTTCCGCTGTATATGAAAGCAAAATACCGCGAAGGTGCAGAATATGAAGACATTGAGCTGGTAACCCACGAAGGTCAGGAGTGTGACATCGTCATCAGCGGCTCTCTGAAGATCCAGATCGGCAGCCGCACGGAAATTCTCCACGCCGGAGATACCATCTACTATGATTCCTCCACCCCCCACGGCATGGTTGCCGTTGGCGGTGAGGACTGTGCATTCTATGCCATCGTCCTGAGCAATTCCGCCGCCCGTGAGGGTGAAGCTGCCGCCGTTGTGGCTACGCCCGACAGCAAACGACAGGCACCGGACAAATTGCCGCGCATTTACCGCAAATTTATCGACCGTAAGGTTGAAGATGGCCTGCTGACCGCAATTTCTTTCAAGGATCAGGAGAAATTCAATTTTGCCTTTGATGTTGTGGACGAATTGGGCACCGGCAAGCCCGAAAAGCTGGCCATGCTGCATATCAGCGAGGACGGCACCGAGCGCCGTTTCACATTCCAGGATGTCAAAAAGGAATCCGCGAGAGCTGCAAATTACTTCAAAGCCATGGGTATCAAGCGTGGTGACCGGGTGATGCTGGTGCTGAAGCGCCATTACCAGTTCTGGTTTGCCGTTCTGGGTCTGCACAAGCTGGGTGCTGTGGCAATTCCCGCTACCAACCAGTTGTTGGAAAAGGACTTCGTATACCGCTTTGAAGCCGGCAAGGTCAAGGCAATCCTCTGCACTGCCGATGGCGATGTGGCCAATGCGGTGGACGAAGCCGCCCTCAAGTGTCCCGATGTAACCCACAAGATTATTGTGAACGGCACCCGGGAGGGCTGGCGCAGCTTTGACGAGGAATACAAGATGTACTCCTCCCACTTTGACCGTACGGAGGATGCTCCCTGCGGAAGCGATCCCATGCTGATGTTCTTCACCTCCGGCACCTCCGGTTATCCCAAGCTGGCTGCCCATAACTACAAATACCCCTTAGGTCACTTCATTACCGCAAAATACTGGCACCGCGTCAATCCCGATGGCCTGCATTTGACCATTTCCGACACCGGCTGGGCAAAGTCCATGTGGGGCAAGCTCTATGGCCAGTGGCTGTGCGAAGCTGCCATCTTTGTTTACGATTTCGACCGCTTCGACGCAGAGAAGATTCTGCCCATGTTCGCCAAGTACCACATCACCACCTTCTGTGCACCACCTACCATGTACCGGATGCTTGCCAAGCAGGATCTGAGCCGTTTCGACCTGAGCAGCATTGAACATGCATCCACCGCCGGTGAAGCACTGAATCCCGAGGTTTACCGCCAGTTCCTGAACGCCACGGGTCTTCCCATTCTGGAAGGCTTCGGCCAGTCCGAATCCACCCTGATCATCGGCAATCTGAACGGCAGCGATCACAAGCTGGGTTCCATGGGTAAGCCTGTTCCCCTGTACGATGTACACCTGCTGGATATCGAAGGCAACGAGGTAGAGACCGGTGAGACCGGCGAGATCTGTATCAATATTAAAAACGGTCTGCCCTGCGGCCTTGCCTACTGCTACGAGGGCAACGAAGAAGTTACCGCCGAAACCTGGCGCGACGGCTTCTACCACACCGGCGATCTGGCGTGGATGGATGAGGACGGTTTCTACTGGTACGTTGGCCGCGCAGACGATGTGATCAAGTCCTCTGGCTACCGCATCGGCCCCTTCGAAATCGAATCCACCATCATGGAGCTGCCCTATGTTCTGGAATGCGGCGTTTCTGCTGCGCCTGACGAAATTCGCGGCCAGGTGGTCAAGGCTTCCATCGTGCTGGTCAAGGGTACGGAGGGCACGGATGCATTGAAGAAGGAAATTCAGGATTACGTCAAGAAGCGCACCGCGCCTTATAAGTATCCCCGAATTGTCGAATTTAAGGAAAGCCTGCCTAAGACCGTCAGCGGCAAAATCATTCGTAAAAAATTATAAATTCATAATTACAAATTACAAATTTATATATCTGGCTTTTATCATTTGTAACTTGTAATTTGTAATTGCAGGATCTCATTATGAATCACAAAAGACTAACGCTTTTTGCCGGCCATTATGGCAGCGGCAAAACCAACATTGCCGTCAACTATGCATTGCAGCTGGCCAGAGAAGGCAAGAAAACCTGCATTGCAGACCTTGACATCGTCAATCCCTACTTCCGCACCGCAGACAGTGCAAATGAGCTGGAGAAAGCGGGCATTGACCTGATCAGCCCCAAATTTGCCAACTCTAATGTAGACCTGCCCGCGCTGCCCGCAGAAGCCTACCGGCTGGTGGAAGACAAGCGCAGCTACGGCATCATGGACATCGGCGGTGATGACCGCGGTGCCTACGCACTGGGCCGTTACGTCCCCTTTATCAAAAAAGAGGATGATTACCGGATGATTTTCGTGGCAAATTGCTACCGTCCTCTGACACGGACGGCGCAGGAGGCAATAGAAGTCATGCGGGAGATAGAGGCCGCCTGCGGCCTGCAGTTTACAGATATCGTCAACAACTCCCATCTGGGAAATTTTACCGATGTGCAGACGGTTCTGGATTCGCAGGACTATATCCGTGAGCTGTGCAGACTTTCCGGTCTTCCCCTTTACATGACCACCATCCGCGCCGACCTTGCAGATGCCGTCAGCAAACATATCCCCAACGTTTTCCCCCTGCAATTGCAGGAAAAATATTTCGATTTGCCCGACCAGAAAATTTGAACTGGTCTGAGTAAACCCCATTAAGGAGGAACCAATATGGCAAAACTTACATTTCAGACTGATCTGTGTAAGGGTTGCGGCCTGTGCGTCAGTGCCTGTCCCAAGGGCTGCCTGACCATCGACACCAACCAGATCAACAAAAAAGGCTATTCTCCTGCTGTGATGGCAGATGAGGACAAGTGCATTGGCTGCGCTTTCTGCGCCACCATGTGCCCTGACTGCATCATCACTGTAGAGAAGTAAGGAGGTTCAATCATGGCTGATAGAGTACTTATGAAGGGCAACGAAGCCATCGCAGAAGCCGCTATCCGTGCCGGCTGCCGCCATTACTTCGGCTACCCCATCACCCCCCAGACCGAGATCGCTGCCTACATGGCAAAGAAGATGCCCAAGATCGGCGGCATTTTCCTGCAGGCTGAAAGCGAGATCGCATCCATTAACATGGTCTACGGCGCTGCTGCCACCGGCATGCGCGTCATGACTTCCTCTTCCTCCCCCGGAATCTCCCTGAAGGCAGAAGGCCTGAGCTATATCGCCGGCTCCGATGTGCCCGCACTGGTGGTCAACGTGCAGCGCGGCGGCCCCGGCCTCGGCGGCATTCAGCCCTCCCAGTCCGACTATTTCCAGGCAACCAAGGGCGGCGGCCATGGTGACTACCAGATGATCGTTCTGGCTCCTGCTTCCGTTCAGGAAATGGCCAGCCTGACCATCAAGGGTTTTAACCTTGCTGACAAGTACCGCATGACCTCCATGATCCTGGCAGACGGCACCATCGGCCAGATGATGGAGCCCATCTCCTTCGAGGATGCCGAGATCGAGACCTACGAAAAGCCTTGGGCACTGACCGGCACCAACTGTGAAAGAAAGCACAACATCGTCAATTCCCTGTACTTAAAGCCCGATGAGCTGGAAGTGAAGAACTTCGAGCGTTATGAGCGCTATAAGATCGTGGAAGAGAACGAGCCCCTGTGGGAAGAGTACATGATGGAAGATGCAGAAATCTGCGTGGTCGCTTTCGGCATTGCTTCCCGCGTTGCCAAGAATGCCATTGTAGCCGCAAGAGCTGAGGGCATCAAGGTTGGTCTGATCCGTCCCATCACTGTATGGCCCTTCCCCAAGAAGGCACTGAAGGCTGCTGCGGAAAAGGTCAAAAGCTTTGTCTGCGTGGAGCTGAACATGGGCCAGATGATCGAAGATGTGCGCCTGGCCACCGAATGCAAGCGTCCCGTTTCCCTGTGCAACCGCACCGGCGGCATGATCCCCAGCCCCGACCAGGTGCTGGAGAGCATCCACAAAGCACAGAAAGGAGAGTAATTTATGGCTATCGTATTTGAAAAACCCAAGTCTCTGACTGATGTGTCGCTGCACTACTGCCCCGGCTGCCCCCACGGCATCATCCACCGTCTGGTAGCCGAAGCCATCGACGAGCTGGGTATTGAAGGCAAGACCATCGGTGTCGCCCCTGTCGGCTGCGCCGTTATGGCTTACGACTACTTCGCCTGCGACATGATCGAGGCTGCCCACGGCCGCGCACCCGCCACCGCTACCGGCATCAAGCGCTGCCGCCCCGACAACATCGTCTTCACCTATCAGGGTGACGGTGACCTGGCTTCCATCGGTATGGCCGAGACCGTCCATGCCGCTGCCAGAAACGAAAACATCACCATCATTTTCGTCAACAATGCCATCTACGGCATGACCGGCGGTCAGATGGCTCCTACTTCCCTGCCCGGTCAGGTGACCCAGACCTCTCCTTACGGCCGTGATGTCAACCACTGCGGCTGGCCCATCAAGGTCTGCGAAATGCTCAGCACTCTGGAAGGCCCCGAGTACATCGCCCGTGTGGCTGTTAACAACGTCAAGAACGTTAAGAATGCCAAGAAGGCCATCAAGAAAGCATTCCAGAATCAGATCGAAGGCAAGGGTTTCTCCCTGATCGAAGTTGTTTCTGCCTGTCCCACCAACTGGGGCATGACCCCCCAGAAGGCACTGGAGTGGGTGGAATCCGACATGCTGCCCTACTACCCCATTGGCGTTTACAAGGACAGAACCGCTGCAAAGGAGGCTGCAAAATGAAAACTACCCAAATTCTGATTGCAGGCTTCGGCGGCCAGGGTGTCCTGTTTGCCGGAAAGTTTTTGGCCTACAAGGGTCTTGTGCAGGATAAGCAGGTTTCCTGGCTGCCCTCCTACGGCCCCGAGATGCGCGGCGGCACCGCCAACTGCTCCGTCATCATTTCCGATACCCCCGTTGGCTCCCCCATCATCACCACCCCCGATGTGCTGATCGCCATGAATCTGCCAAGTCTGACCAAGTTTGTGGATACGGTTGCACCCGGCGGCAAGATTATCATCGACTCCACGCTGATTGATGTGAAGGTTCAGCGCAATGACGTGGAAGTGTTCTATGTTCCTGCCACCCAGATGGCAAAGGACGCCGGCTTCTCTACCCTTGCCAACATGATCCTGACCGGTAAGGTTCTGAAGGAGACCGATGCTGTCAGTTTCGATGGCAACAAGGAAACGCTGGAATCCTTTATTCCCGCCAAAAAAGCAAACCTGATCGACATCAACTGTCAGGCTCTGCAGACAGGTTACGATTACTAAAAATTGGGGCCATTGCGAGCCAGTGACCACACTGGCGTGGCAATCCCCATCTTAAAAAGGAGCAGTCACTATGCTTGATATTAAGGTTACCAAAACCACCGAGCCTAAGGCCAAGCCCGCCAAGGGTCAGAAGCTGGGTTTCGGCAAGATCTTCACGGATCACATGTTTGTTATGAACTACACCGAGGGAAAGGGCTGGCATGATCCCCGCATCGAGCCGTTTCACAACATTTCCCTTTCCCCCGCTGCCATGGTCTACCACTATGGTCAGGAAATGTTTGAGGGTCTGAAAGCCTATAAGGGCGAGGACGGCAGTGTTTACCTGTTCCGTCCTGACATGAACGCCAAGCGCACCAATTCCACCAATGACCGTCTGGTGATTCCCCAGATCCCCGTGGAGGATTTCGTGCAGGCTGTCAGCGCTGTGGTCGATGTGGACCGGGACTGGATCCCCACCGAGCCCGGTACCTCCCTGTACATCCGTCCCTTCATCATCGCAACCGATGAGTTCCTGGGTGTTGCGCCCTCTAAAACCTACCTGTTCATGGTCATTCTCTCTCCCTCCGGTGCTTACTACGAAAGCGGTCTGGCACCTGTGGGTATCTGGATTGAGGATGAGTATGTCCGCGCAGTCCGCGGTGGTATCGGCTTTGCCAAGACCGGCGGCAACTACGCTGCTTCCCTGATCGCCCAGCAGAAGGCACACGACGCTGGCTACTCTCAGGTTCTGTGGCTGGACGGCGTGGAGCGCAAGTACATTGAGGAAGTCGGTGCCATGAACATCTTCTTCAAGATCGCCGGCAAGGTAGTTACCCCCAGCCTGAACGGCTCCATCCTGCCCGGTATCACCCGCAACTCCGTGCTGCAGCTGTGCCGTGACTGGGGTTACGAGGTAGAAGAGCGCAAGATCTCTGCTGACGAACTGCTGGAAGCACAGGCAAACGGCACACTGGAGGAGTGCTTCGGCACCGGCACCGCTGCTGTCATCTCCCCTGTGGGCAAACTGCGCTACAAGGATGATGTTATGACCATCTGCGGCGGCGAGATCGGCACGCTCAGCCAGAAGCTGTACGACACCATCACCGGCATTCAGACCGGCAAGCTCCCCGACGAAAACGGCTGGAGAGTTAAGGTCGGCGAATAATCTGCCATGTTCAGAGGCGGCTCAAAATGAGCCGCCTTTTTCTTACTTTTTTCTTGCACTTTTTCTGTGGGTTATGGTACAATAAAAGAGATATTATACAGAAAGAAGCGATTTTTGTGAGTAGAAATGCACAATCTCCGGAGCAGCGCCGGAATATGCTGCTCAATGAGCCCATTTCCCGTCTCATCCCCAAAATGGCCATTCCCACCATTGTGGCTTTTTTGATCAACTCTATCTATTCTCTGGCAGATACCTATTTCGTCAGTTCTTTGGGCACAAATGCCACCGCTGCAGTCAGCGTCAATGCTTCTTTGGATCAGTTGATCATGATGTGTGGATCCATGCTGGCTGTGGGTGCCAACAGCTATATTGCCCGGTTACTCGGCGAAGGCAACGAAAAGAAAGCCAGCCAGGTTCTTTCCACTGCATTTTTCACCGCCATGGGTATCGGTTCCCTGCTGATGGTTTTCGGTAATATTTTTATGGTTCCCATGGTGCGGCTGCTGGGTGCCACGCCCACCTGTGAGCAGTATTCCATTGATTATGCCACCTACGTGCTGTTTGCCGCGCCGTTCATGGCTGCCAATTTCGTCATGAACCAGTGTCTGCGCAGCGAGGGCAGTGCCACCCTCTCTATGATCGGCATGGGCTTCGGCGGTATTCTGAACGTGATTCTCGATCCGATCTTCATTATGCCCTGGGGTCTGAACATGGGCGTTGCCGGCGCTTCCCTGGCGACCGCCATTTCAAAGTGGGTCTCCTTCTCCATCCTGATCTTCCCCTATATCACCCGCCGGAGTTTGCTGCACCTGTCCATCCGCAATTTCCATCCCAGCAAGGACATTGTCACAAAGGTTGTCTCCGTTGGTTCTTCCTCCATGTTCCGCAACTGTCTGGCTGTGGTTTCCGCCATCATGCTCAATTCCATTGCAGGCAGCATTTCCGACTCTGTGCTTGCTGCTGTGGGCGTGTGCAACAAGGTCATGATGTTCCCCTTCTCCATCATTCTGGGCTTCGGCACCGGCTTCCAACCCGTTGCAGGCTTCAACTGGGGTGCAAAGCGGTACGACCGGGTGCAGGAGAGTTACAAATTCTGTACAAAGGTTGCCCTTATCGGCTCCATTGCCATGGCACTCATCGTGGGCATCTTTGCAGATACCTTTGTGGTGCTTTTTGCAGGCAGCGATGCCGAGATGCGCCGCATCGGTGTGATCTGCATGCTATCCCAGTGCATCGCACTGCCTGCACACGCATGGGTTGCAGTTGTCAACATGCTCTGCGCAGGCCTTGGCAATGCCAAGGGCGCACTGGTGCTGTCCACCGCCCGGCAGGGCACCTGCTTCCTGCCTGTGCTGTACCCGCTGGCCCTCCTCTTCGGTGCTTACGGCATCGCCTGCGTCCAGGCCCTGGCCGATATTCTTTCCCTGCTTCTGGCAGCTCCCATTCTGCGGAAAACAATCAAATCCATTGCGCTGGCACAACAGCAGCTTCTTGCAGAGCAGGAAAACTAAGCAAAAAATATCAGGCGCATCCGGATGGATGCGCCTGTTTCATTACAGTTTTAAAATGCGTTCGGCGGTTTTGTGACTGATCTGTTCGAACTGCTCGTCGGTCAGTTTCAGTTGCAGAAACCGCTTTGTTTCGGGAACGGGATCCCAGAGGGGATAGTCCGTGCCGAAGGCCATGCGTTCGGCACCATAGATATTGATAAACTTCTCCGCGATACCGTCCTCCATGAACATCATGGAACTGGAAACATCGAAGATGCAGTCCTTATCGTGCAGGCACTCATAAGCAGTTTCATACATGCTGTAGCCGCCGAAGTGGGCGGCAATGACCTGCAGATGCGGAAAATTATCCAGTATACGGCGCAGCCGTGCGGGATGGGAATAGTCATAGCGTTTATCGCCCATGTGCAATATCACAGGCAGCTTCCCCTCCAGCATTTCATAAGCCGGGAAAAGGCGGGGGTCGTCAATGGCAAAGACCTGAGAATCGGGGTGCATTTTCAGACCCCGCAGCCCCTTATCCATGATATACTGCACTTCGTCCGTGATTCCTTCCATAGCGGCATGGATCGTGCCGAAGCCCAGAAAACGGGGCTCTTTTTCCAGTTGTTCCAGAATAAAATCGTTGATATGGCGGGTGCGCTCCGGCCGCATGGACACGGGCAGGATCAGAAAGCGATCGATACCGGCTTTGGTGCCCCGCTCCAGTAGCGTCTGGGCGGTGCCATCCATTTCGTCAGTGCCCAGCTCATAGAACTCGCGGATACTGGCCGCTGCCTTGCGGGCAATTGCCGGCGGATAAATATGGGTATGGATGTCAATGAGTTTCATGCTTTCGCCTCTGCAATTTGTTTTTTACATTATAGCACGCAGACACAAAAATGCAATATTCCCTCGAAGATTGGTTGCATCTATGGCAATTTTTCGCTATAATATAAAACAAAACGGAGGTATTACCATGAATTTTATGGAAATTGCGCACAGTCGCCAGTCCTGCCGCGCTTATGATGAGACACGGGATGTGGAACCGGAGAAGATCACTGCTATGCTGGAGGCCGCAAGGCTTGCTCCCTCTGCCTGTAACGGTCAGCCCTATCATTTTACTGTCTGCCGCGCAGAAGCAGCAAAAGAAGTTGCGAAAGCCACTGCAGGCCTGGGTATGAATAAGTTCGCAGTGCAGGCACCGGTGCTGATCGTGGTTTCCGAGATGCCCTATGTCAAAACTGCTGCTATGGGTGCAAAGGTCAAAGGTAACGACTACCGCTCCATGGATATCGGCATCGCGGTGGCCTACCTGACTGCTGAGGCAACTGCGCAGGGACTTGGAACCTGTATCTTAGGTTGGCTGGACGATGCTAAGATCCGCAAGATCTGCGGTCTTGACCAGCCGGTACGGCTTGTTATCACAGTTGGCTATCCCAAGGACGAAACCGTGCGCCCTAAAAAACGGAAGGATCTTGCTGACCTTGTGAGCGAAATATAATCGGGATTGTAAATTTCAGTTTGTCGTACAGTCTTACAATGATCTCGTAGGGGCGGCGACCCGCCGCCCGGCGGTACAATGTTACGAATTCGCCGAAATCCAATGCGAATTCGCAACATTCTGCTGCGCGGGCGACCAATGGTCGCCCCTACATTATCTACGGCACACAGTGCGATAAACATCAATTTGTCTCTTTGATTCTTTATTGATTTCTTGGGCAAACAATGGTAGGATAATACACAGAAAAACCTCAAAAACAGGAGGCTCTGAATATGAACAGAATCCAGCCGCAATACATGACCACACAGAAGGAACGGCTTTCCTACTGGACTTACTTCGTCGGTCAGAACGTCTATTACAACATTACCTTCATCTATTTGTCTGCCTATCTTGCCATGCAGGGTATTGCCCTGTGGAAGGTCTCGCTGGTACTGCTGATCGTAAAGATCTGGGATGCCGTCAATGATCCCATCTTCGGCTACATTTTCGACAAGGTCAAATTCAAGAATGGTCTGAAGAGCCTGCCATGGCTGCGCATTGCCGTGACCTTTATTCCGGTGGTGACCATCGCTGTGTTTGCCATTCCCAGCGGCTTTGGCGAGACCGGCAAGCTGGTCTGGTTTGCCGTTGCCTACCTGCTATGGGACACCATTTACACCCTGACGGATGTGCCCGCCTACTCCATGCTCAACACCATGACCGACAATCTGGACGAGCGTAACCTGCTGCTGAGCGTCAACCGCGTGTTTTCCGGTGCCGGCTATCTGCTGTGCGTGGTGGTGATGCCGCTGCTGATTGGCAAAAGCTATGCCTTTGCAGTCATCGTGCTGTCCATCCTCAGTGCGCTGACCATGGTACCGCTTTGTATCTTCTGCAAGGAGCGCAACTATGACCCTGCCAAGGACGAGGGTGATTTCAGCTTTCAGCAGATGTTTACATATCTTCGCAGCAACAAGTATCTGCTGACCTATTACGGCGGCTACATGGCCACCGATGCTCTGAAAACCTCTGCCGCCACAACGTTATTTGTCTCCTTCTTCCTGTTTGGCAGTGAGCTGTACTCCATTTTACTGAATCTGCTGGGCATGGTTCCCGGTGTCATTGCCGCCATGCTGATGCCCACCATTCTGAAAAAGCTGGATAAGTTCAAGGTTCTGTTCTGGTGTAACATCATCAACATCATCTCCGGCTTTGTGATCTACTTTGCAGGTTACGAAAATCAGACGTTATTCCTGGTGCTGACCTGCATCCGGGCAATTCCCATGTGCCTTGTTGGTGTTCTGGCCTTCATGTTTACCCCCGACTGCGCCGAATATGGCCAGTTCAAATCCGGCATCAGCGCCAAGGGCATCACCTTCGCCATCCAGACCTTCTCCGTCAAGATCACCGGCGCTGTCTCCTCTGCGCTGGCTCTGTTCCTGCTGGGCCTGTTCGCTTTCCCCGAGATTGAAACCAACAGCTTTGCCGAGCTGGCTGCCATGAACATTCAGCTGAGTGCACAGGCAACCAGCGGCCTGTGGATCGTGTATGCACTGGTTCCCGTCATCGGTATGGTCATTTCCACCTTCTTCTATCTGGGCTACAAACTCAACGACAAGGATGTGCAGATCATGGCAAAGTGCAACTCCGGCGAGATCAGCCGCGAAGAAGCAGAAAAACTGCTGAGCAGAAAATATTGATTTCCACAAAAAATGCCGCCTGCGGGCGGCATTTTTTAACTGTATCTTTGCTCTTCCTGTGATAAAATTTTCCGTGATCGCGCCGTTTCGAACTGAAACTGCGGCGCAATAGAAACGGAGGATCTTTCTATGGAAGTATTAATTCAAAATTTCCAGTACATCACCTGGCAGATGCTGGTTATGTGGGCCATCGGCGGCACTCTGATCTATCTGGCAATTGTCAAGCAGATGGAACCCACCCTGCTGCTGCCCATGGGCTTCGGTGCGATTCTGGTTAATCTGCCCGTCGCTGTTGAGGGTACCGGCGTGCAGCACGTTCTGGAGACGCTGTTTTCCATTGGTATCGCAGGTGCGGAGCTGTTCCCTCTGATGCTGTTCATCGGCATCGGTGCTATGATTGATTTCCAGCCCCTGCTGACTAACCCCAAGCTGATGATCTTCGGCGCAGCCGCACAGTTCGGCATCTTCTTTACGCTGGCTGCCGCATCCCTGCTGGGCTTCGAGATTCAGGACGCTGCATCCATCGCCATCATCGGCGCTGCTGACGGTCCCACCTCTATCTTCGTTGCAACGGAGCTGGGTTCCAAGTACTTAGGTGCCATTATGGTGGCTGCTTACTCCTATATGGCGCTGGTGCCCCTGATTCAGCCGCCCATCATCAAGCTGTGCACTACCAAGGCAGAGCGCCGCATTAAGATGCAGTATAAGGGTAAGCCTGTTGCCAAGTCCACCAAGATTCTGTTCCCCATCATCGTGACTGTCATTGTCGGTCTGGTTGCTCCCGATGCCGTGGCTCTGATCGGCTTTTTGATGTTCGGCAATCTGATCCGCGAGTGCGGTGTCATGCAGTCCATCTCTGAAACCGCCCAGAACGCACTGGCAAATCTGATTACCATTTTCCTTGGTATCACCATCGCCTCCCAGATGAAGGCTGCAGATTTCCTGCAGCTCGACACCCTGATCATCATCGGTCTGGGTCTGGTGGCATTCGTGTTTGATACCTTCGGCGGTATCATGGTTGCAAAGATCATGAATCTCTTTTCCAAGGAGGAAATCAATCCCATGATCGGCGCTGCCGGTATCTCCGCATTCCCCATGTCCGCCCGTGTGGTGCATAAGCTGGGTCTGGAGGAAGACAACCAGAACTTCCTGCTGATGCATTC
Organism: Oscillospiraceae bacterium; assembly: GCA_017537045.1. Next base: position 23,889 of record JAFYLN010000168.1, read on the forward strand.
CATCGGCGTCAACGTTTCCGGCCAGATTGCATCCGTCATTGCGGGCGGTCTGATTCTGGCACTCGTCAAGGCTATGATTGGAGGTTAAGAGCATGCGTGTTGATCTGTTGATGGAAGCCCTCCCCGTAATGGGCACCGGTTATCTGGGTATCTTTATCGTCACCGGCATAATCATTGCTGTGGTAAGCCTGCTGACCAAGTTCACTTCCAGATAATCATTTAAAAAGCCAATGTTTTGGATACGGATTCCCACGGTCGCTACGCTCCCTCGGAATGACATTGACTTTTTTGACACATTCAAAAACTCCCGGAACGTTTGTTCCGGGAGTTTTGCTTTCGTAGAAAGACTACCACCCGCTATGCGGGTGAGCCGGAAAAAGTTCTACTTATGCGTAGAAAAAGAAAACCTCCAATGATAGAGTGGTAGCAGGTTCGCCAACCGCTACAAACAACAATCAATGGAGGTTATCCAAAT